>JASGDG010000328.1:0-5567 GCA_047607325.1 Xenophilus sp.
GCGGCCGCGCTGGCGGGCGGCGCGGCGGCGTTCTTCGCCTGGCTGCCGCGCGCCGGCAGGCTGGAGCCGGACCTGCTCTACGTCATCCAGCATGCGGGCATCAACGCGCTGCTGTGCGGCTGGTTCGGCGGCACGCTGCGCGCGGGGCGGCTGTCGCTCATCGGCCAGTTCGCGCAGCGCATCCATCCGCTGACGCCGGCGCAGCACGCCTACACCACCGCGCTCACCCGCGTGTGGACAGCGTACTTCGCGGCCGCGGCGCTGCTGTCGGTGGCGGTGTATGCGAGCCTGCCTTTCGCGGCCTGGTCGATGTTCTCCAACCTGATCACCCCGCTGGGCTGCGGTGCGCTGTTCGTCGGCGAGCATCTGCTGCGCTACCGGCTGCACCCCGAATTCGAGCGCACCCGCCTGATCGACGCGGTGCGCGCCTTCTACGCCGGCGGGGCCCCGGCCGGGCCGGGACGGCGATGAGCGGACCGCACCGCGCGCTGCCGCTGCTCGCGGCCCGCGAGCTGGATGCGCCGCTGGCATGGCACTGCGGGCGCGCGATCAGCGGCCGGGCCTTCCTGGCCGACGTGCGGCGCCAGGCGCCGCGGCTTCCGGCGGCCGGCCCCGCCGTCAACCTGTGCGCTGACCGCTACGCCTTCGCCGTGGGCCTGGGCGCGGCGCTGCTGCGCGGCCATGCGAGCCTGCTGCCTCCCGACGCGCGCGCCGAGACGCTGGCGCGCCTGTGCGCGGCGCATCCGGGCGCCTTCGTGCTGGTCGACCGCGACGCGGCGCCGGTGCCGGGGCTGCCGCAGGTGCCCGTCGAATGGACCGGCCTCGGCGACGACGATGGCGCGGATGCCGGGGTGCCGCGCATCGACGGCGCCCGGCATGCGGTGAGCCTGCTCACCTCCGGCTCGACCGGCGCGCCGCAGCCCCACGCCAAGCGCTGGGACACCCTGGTCGGCGACGTCGAGGCGGCCGTGCCGCGGCTGTGCGCGCTGCTGGGCCTGCCTTCGCTGCAGGGGCTGACCCTGGTGGCCACCGTGCCGGTGCAGCACAGCTACGGCATCGAATCGACCGTGCTGCTGGCGATGCAGGGCGGGGCCGCCTTCGACAGCGGCCGGCCCTTCTACCCGGCCGACATCGCGCAGGCGCTGGCCTCGGTGCCGCGGCCGCGGGCGCTGGTGACCACGCCCTTCCACCTGAAGACGCTGCTGAACGCCGGCATCGGTCTGCCGCCCACCGAGCTGATCCTCTCGGCGACGGCGCCGCTGTCGCCCCAGCTGGCGGCCCAGGCCGAGCAGGTGCTGGGCGGCCGGCTGATCGAGATCTACGGCAGCACCGAGTCCGGCCAGGTCGCCGCGCGGCGGCCGACGCGCAGCGAGGTATGGCAGACCTTCGGCGCCATCGAGGTCCATGCCCGCCGCGGCGAGGACGGCCGGGAATGCTTCGTCTTCGAGGGCGGCTTCATCCCTGGGCCCACGCCGATGGCCGACGTGCTGGACCTGATCGACGCACAGCGTTTCCGGCTGCTCGGGCGCGCCAACGACCTGATCCACGTGGCCGGCCGGCGCAGTTCGCTCGGACACCTGAACTACCACCTCAACAGCATCCCCGGCATGCAGGACGGCGCCTTCTGGCTGCCCGACGATGTGGCCGACGGCGTGGTGCGGATGGTGGCCTTCGTGGTCGCGCCGGAACTGTCGGCGCAGGCCATCGTGGCGGCCCTGCGCGAGCGGGTCGAGGCGGTCTTTCTGCCGCGCAGGGTGGTGCACGTCCAGGCGCTGCCGCGCGAGGGCACCGGCAAGCTGACGGTCCGTGCGCTGCGCGAATTCGCGCTGGCGCAGCTGGCCGCGGATGGCGCGGCCGTGCGCCTGACGCATGCGGTGCCGCAGGACCATCCCTGCTTCGCCGGCCACTTTCCCGGCCGGCCGCTGTTGCCGGGCGCGCTGCTGCTGGCCGAATTGCAGGAGGCGATGCGCGGCGTGCCCGCGCTGCGCGCGCGGCTGGGCGATGCGCCCGCGCTGGCGGCCGCCAAGTTCCTGGCACCGGTGCGGCCGGGCGCGAACGTGGTGTTCGAGCTGACGCCGGAGGAGGGCGGCGCCCGCGGCGTGCGCTTCGACGTGCGCATGGGCGACACGCTGGCTGCGACGGGGCGGTGGCTGCCGGGAGCGCCGGCCCCATGAATGCCGCCGCCCGCATCCGCGGCCAGGGGGCGCAGGGGTGACCGGTGGCTGACCCCGGCAAGGGCGCGGCTGCGGCTGCGGACTGGACCCGGGCGCCCGAGCGCAGCAACCCGGCCGCCCTGCGCCTGATCTGCTGGGTGGCGCTGCGCCTGGGCCGGCCGGCGGCGCGGCTGCTACTGCACCCGATCACCCTGTACTTCCTGCTGTTCTCGCCGGCGCAGCGCCGCCACGCGCGCCGCTACCTGGACCGCGTGCTCGGCAGGCGCGGGGGCTGGACCGATGGCTACCGCCTGCTGCATGCCTTCGCCTCCACCGTGCTGGACCGGGTGTACTTCCTGCGCGGCCGGCTCGACCTGTTCGACGTGCGCATCGAGGGCTCGGGCGTGATCGAGGGCGAACTGCGCAGCGGCCGGGGCGCCTTCCTGATCGGCGCCCACGTCGGCAGCTTCGAGGCGCTGTCGGCCTGCCGCCAGAGGGGCTCGGACGGGCTGGACCTGCGCCTGGCGATGCTCATGTTCCCGGACAACGCCCGGCGCATCAACGCCGTGCTGGACGCGATCGCCCTGCCGGCCTTCAAGCCGGAGGTGATCGCGCTCGGCCGGCCCGGCACCATGCTCGAATTGCACGACTGGCTGGAGGCCGGCCGCATGGCCGGCATGCTGGGCGACCGCACGCTGCCGCCGCAGGAGGCCGATGCCGGTAGCCGCGGCAGCACGGTGCGGCTGCCCTTCCTGGGGCAGCCGGCGCCCTTCAGCGACGGGCCCTTCCGCCTGGCGGCGCTGCTGCGGCGCAAGGTGCTCTTCATGGCCGGCCTCTACCTCGGCGGCAGGCGCTACCAGGTGCTGTTCGAGCCGCTGGCCGATTTTTCCGGCCGCATCAGCGACCCGGCGCTGCGGGAACAGCGCATCCGCGAGGCCCTCGAAGCCTACGTGCGGCGGCTGGAGCAGCTGTGCCGCGCGCACCCGTACAACTGGTTCAACTTCCATGACTTCTGGCTGGACGATGCAACTCCCCCGGCTTGACCGGCGCCTGTGGGCGGCGGCCCTCGCGCTGGCCACCCTGGCGGCGCCGGCCCGGGCCTTCGGCGTGGATGACCTGATGGCGCTGCTGGCCCGGCAGGAGAAGGGCGAAGCCCGCTTCACCGAACAGCGCTTCGTGCGCGGCGTGGACGGTCCGCTGCAATCGGCCGGCGTGCTCGACTTCGAGCCGCCCGACAAGCTGGTGCGCCGCACCACCAGCCCGCGCCCCGAATCGATGTCGGTGGACGGCAACCAGCTGGTGATGCAGCGCGGCGGGCGCACCCGCACCACCACGCTGGACAGCCTGCCCGAGGTGCAGGGCATGATCGAGGCCATGCGCGGCACGCTGATGGGCAACGCGCTGCAACTGCAGCGCTACTTCCGCACGAAGCTGTCGGGCGACGAGAAGGCCTGGACGCTCGATCTCGACCCCATCGACCGCGCGCTGGCCGCGCAGGTGCGCAGTCTGCGCATCACCGGCCGCGGCGGCCAGGTGCTGGGCGTGGAGATGGAGTTCGTCGGCGGCGACCGCTCCGTCATGGACATCGTGCCCGGCGCGCCGTGAGTCCGGCCGCCGCCGTGGGCCCGCGCCGTGGCGTCCTGGCCGTCGCGCTGTGGCTGCTGCTGGTGGCCGCCGGCATCGGCGTCATCGCCCGCTCGCACTTCAGCGCCGACCTGTCGGCCTTCCTGCCCGCCAGCCCGGATGCGAAGCAGCGCCTGCTGATCGAGCAGCTGCAAAGCGGCATCGCCTCGCGCACGCTCTTCGTCGGCATCGAGGGCGGGGCCGACGCGGCCGACCGCGCGGCCCTCTCGCGCGAGACGGGCCGGCGGATGCGCGCCAGCGGCCTGTTCGACCAGGTGCAGAACGGCGACCACGGCGACTACGGGGACGCCGGCACCTGGGTCTTCGACCACCGCTACCAGCTCTCGCCGGCCATCGCGCCCGAGCACTTCACCGTGCCCGGCCTGCGCGACGCCGTGCTCGACACCCTCTCGCTGTTCGGCACGCCGGCGGGCAATGCCTTCAGGCCGCTGCTGGAGCGCGACCCGACGGGCGAATCGGCCCGCATCGCCGAGGCGCTGATCCCCGCCACCGCGCCGAAGAGCGAGGAGGGCGTGTGGATGGCGCGCGATGCGCCGCGCGCCGTCATGCTGGCCAGCACCCGCGCCGCCGGCAGCGACCTCGACGCGCAGGCGCAGGCCATCGCCGCCGTGCAGCAGGCCTTCGCGCAGGCGGCCCGGGGCGCGCGCGGGCAGGGCGCGCAGGCGCCGAGGCTGCTGATGAGCGGCACGGCCGTGTTCTCCACGCAGAGCCGCGACAGCATCAAGGCCGAGGCGATCCACCTGGCCCTCGTCGGCGCCATCGTGATGAGCGCGCTGCTGCTGCTGGCCTTCGCCTCGCTGCGCGCGCTGGTGCTGGCCCTGCTGCCGGTGGCCACCGGCGTGGTCGGCGGCACCGCCGCCGTCAGCCTGGTATTCGGCCACGTGCACGGGCTGACGATGGGCTTCGGCAGCACGCTGATCGGCGAGACCGTGGACTACGCCATCTACTACCTGATCCAGGCCCGCGCCGTGGCGCAGGACGCCGGTGGCGCGCCGGGCTGGCGGCGCTGGCGCGACGTGCACTGGCCGACCGTGCGGCTGGGCCTGCTCACCTCCGTGTGCGGCTTCGCGGCGCTGGTGTTCTCGGGCTTCCCGGGCCTGGCGCAGCTGGGCGTGTTCTCCATCGCCGGCCTGGCGGTGGCCGCGCTGGCGACGCGCTTCGTGCTGCCGGTGCTGGCGCCGCAGGGCGCGACCGGCAAGGGCCTGCGCCGTTCCATGGCGCAGGCGGCCGGCGTCATCGTGCGCACGCTGCCGCGCCTGCGCTGGCCGCTGCTGGCGCTGGGCGCCGCCGCCACGGCGCTGGTGCTGTGGCAGGGCGGCCACCTGTGGCGGGCCACGCTCAGCGCCATGAGCCCGGTGCCCAAGGCGGCCCGGCAGCTCGACGAGCGCCTGCGCGCCGACGTCGGCGCCAGCGAGGGGGCGACGCTGGTGGTGGCCTACGGCAGCGACGTGGAGACGGCGCTGCGCCACGCCGAGGCCGCCGGCGCGCGGCTGGAGCCGCTGCTCGGCGACGGCACGCTGATCGGCTACGACACCGTCACCCGCTTCCTGCCCAGCCGCGAGACGCAGGCGCGGCGCCTGGCCGCGCTGCCCGAGGCCGGCGCACTGCGTGCGCGGCTGGCCGAGGCGCTGGAGGGCGTGCCCCTCAGGCCCGAGCGGCTGGAGCCCTTCGTCGCGGCCGTGCAGGCGGCGCGCGGACAGGCGCCGCTGGCGTTCAAGGACGTCGCGGCCAGCCCGCTCGGCCCGATCGCCAACGCGCTGCTGTTCGAGC
>JASGDG010000329.1:0-6799 GCA_047607325.1 Xenophilus sp.
CCCACCTACTTCATCTCCCACGGCGGCGGCCCCTGGCCCTGGATGAAGGCGGAGATGGGCGACACCTACGCCAGGCTGGAGGCCGCCCTGGCCGACATGCCGCGCCAGATCGGCCGCCGGCCCCAGGCGATCCTGATGGTTTCCGCCCACTGGGAGCGGCCGGCCTTCACGGTGCAGGCGAACCCGCATCCGCCGATGGTCTACGACTACGGCGGCTTCCCGCCGCACACCTACAGCGTCCGCTACGACGCGCCGGGCGACCCGGCGCTGGCCGCTCGCGTGCAGGGGCTGCTGGCGGCGGCCGGCCTGCCGGCGGCCGTGGACTCCGAGCGCGGCTACGACCACGGCATGTTCTCGCCGATGAAGGCCATCTACCCGCAGGCCGAGGTGCCGGTGGTGCAGCTCTCGCTGCGGCGCGGGCTCGATCCGGCGGAGCACATCGCGCTGGGCCGCGCCCTGGCCCCGCTGCGCGACGAGGACGTGCTCATCATCGGCAGCGGCCTGAGCTATCACAACCTGCGCGCCTTCGGGCCGCAGGCAGCGGCCCCTTCCAGGGCGTTCGACGACTGGCTGACCCGCACCGTGATCGAGGCCGACCCGGCCGCGCGCGAGCAGGGCCTGCTGGCCTGGGAGGCGGCGCCGGCCGCGCGCATCGCGCATCCGCGCGAGGAGCACCTGATCCCGCTGATGGTGGCCGTCGGCGCGGCGGCGGAGGAGCCGGGCGTGCGCGTCTACCACGAGGCTGCCTTCATGGGCGGTCTTTCGGTGTCGAGCTACCGCTTCGGCGCGGCGGCGGGCGCGGCCTGAATGCTTTGATCCATCATCCCGCCCTGGCGCCGGCTGCCGGCGGTCCCAGCCCGATCGCTTCGGCCGCCTTGTTGACGCTGCGCGTCTTCATCAGGGTGTCGAACAGTACCAGCAGATTGGGGTCGATCGGTCGAAGGTGAATTCAACCGGTCGTCGCAACACCTTCCATCATGGAGGTGTTCATGGGCCGACCTGGGTATCCTGCCCGACCAGATGTTCCGGAGAGACAGACCATGAGCAGCCTCACGCTCGAACAGGCCCGCACCATCATCGACGCCGCCCTGGCCGCGTCCAGAGCGGCCGGATTCAAGCCCATGGGCATCGCCGTGCTGGACGCGGCCGGCAACCTCAAGGCCTTCGCGAGCGAGGACGGCGCCAGCATGTTCCGCTTCGACGTGGCCCGGGCCAAGGCCTGGGGCGCGGTGGGTATGGGCGTCGCCAGCCGCGCGCTGGCCGAGCGCGCCCAAGGCAACCCGAACTTCTTCGTCTCGCTGGCGGCCACGGCGCAGGGACGCTTCCTGCCGCAGACGGGGGCCGTCGTCATCAAGGACGCGCAGGGCGCCGTCATCGGCGCGGTCGGCGCCAGCGGCGGCACCGGCGACGAGGACGAGCAGATCTGCATCGCCGGGGTGCAGGCCGCCGGGCTGAAGCACGGGTAGGCGAGTTCCTGCGCTCAGCCGGCGGCTTGCCCCGCCGCGGCGGCGGCGCCGGCCGGCGCCTTGCCGCGTCCCGGGCCGCGCACGATCAGGTAGAACAGCGGCACGTAGAAGATCGCCAGCAGCGTGCCGGTGACCATGCCGCCGATCACCCCGGTGCCGATGGCGTGCTGGCTGCCCGAGCCGGCGCCGCTGGCCACGGCCAGCGGGATCACGCCGGCCACGAAGGCCAGCGAGGTCATCAGGATCGGGCGCAGCCGCAGCCTGGCGCCTTGCAGCACCGCGTCCCACACCGCCAGGCCGCGGCGTTCGCCCTCGGCGGCGAACTCCACGATCAGGATCGCGTTCTTGGCCGTCAGGCCCATGGTGGTGAGCAGGCCCACCTGGAAGAAGATGTCGTTGTCCAGCCCGCGCAGGTTGGCCGCCACCAGCGCGCCCACGACGCCCAGCGGCACCACCAGCAGCACCGAGACCGGGATGCTCCAGCTCTCGTACAGCGCCGCCAGTGCCAGGAACACCACCAGCAGCGAGACCAGGTACAGCGACAGCGCCTGGCCGGAGGCCAGCTTCTCCTGGTACGACAGGCCCGTCCAGGCGCCCTGCACGCCCTCGGGCAGCTCGCCCACGTAGTCCTCCATGCGCTTGAGCGCGCTGCCCGAGCTGTGGCCCGGCGCCGCCTCGCCCTGGATGTTGAAGGAGGGCATGCCGTTGTAGCGGTACAGCGCCGCGGGGCCGTAGACCCAGCGCGACTGCGCGATGGACGCGAAGGGCGTCATCGCGCCGCTGCCGGTGCGCAGGCTCCACAGGCCGATGTCCTCAGGGTTCATGCGGAAGGGGGCGTCGGCCTGGAGGTAGACGCTCTTGACGCGGTCGCGGTCGATGAAGTCGCCGATGTAGACGCTGCCCACCGTGGAGGCCAGCAGGGAGTTGATCTGCCCCTGGCCGATGCCCAGGGCGCCGGCCTTGGCGCGGTCGATGTCCACCTGCAGCTGCGGCTGGTCTTCCAGGCCCTGGAAGCGTACCTGGCGCAGGTCCGGGTCCTGGCGGGCCTTCTTCAGCAGCTGGTTGCGCAGTGCGAGGAAGCGCTCGCGTGGCAGGCTGGCGACGTTCTGCAACTGCAGGTCGAAGCCGGCCGAGTTGCCCAGGCCCGAGACGGACGGCGGCACCAGGACGGTGATCAGCCGCGCCTGCGGATCGCGGTCGAGCGCCTGGCGCGCCCGGTCGCGGATGGCGAACACGCTGTTGTCGGCGCCGGGGCGTTCGCTCCAGTCCTTGAGCCGGATGTAGGCCTGCCCCTGGTTCTGGCCCGAGCCCGCGTTGCTGAAGCCCGGCGAGACGTACACGCCGTCCACATTGCGCGCCTCCTTGTCGAGAAAGTGCCGGCTGATGCGCTCGGCCACCTGGCGCGTCTGCTCCAGCGTGGCGCCCTCGGGCAGCGAGTAGTTGATGATCAGCGAGCCCTGGTCCTCGTCGGGCAGGAAGCCGGTGGGCGTTCGCATGAACATCAGCGCCATGCCGGCGCCGATGACCAGGTAGATCGCCATGAACAGGCGCCGCCGCGGCAGGCGCCCGCGCAGGCTGCCGTCGTAGCGCGCCACCTGGCGGTCGAAGAAGCGGTTGAACCAGCCGAAGAAGCCGGTGGTCTTCTTCTGGTGCTCCGGGTCGTGCTGCCTGAGCAGCGTCGCGCACAGCGCCGGCGTGAGCACCAGCGCCACCAGCACCGACAGCGCCATGGCCGCCACGATGGTGATGGAGAACTGGCGGTAGATGATGCCGGTGGCGCCGCCGAAGAAGGCCATCGGCAGGAACACCGCCGACAGCACCACGCCGATGCCGACCAGCGCGCCGGTGATCTCGTCCATCGACTTGCGCGTGGCCTCGCGCGGCGGGAGATGCTCCTCGGCCATGATGCGCTCGACGTTCTCCACCACCACGATGGCGTCGTCCACCAGCAGGCCGATGGCCAGCACCATGCCGAACATGGTCAGCATGTTGATCGAGTAGCCGAAGGCGGCCAGCACGCCGAAGGTGCCCAGCAGCACCACCGGCACGGCGATGGCCGGCACCAGCGTGGCGCGCCAGTTCTGCAGGAACAGGAACATCACCAGCACCACCAGCACGATGCCCTCGACCAGCGTGTGCACCACGTCGTGGATGGCGCGCTCGACGAAAGGCGTGGTGTCCAGGGCGTAGAACACGTCCACGCCGGCGGGGAAGGCGGGGCGCAGCTTCTCCACCTGGGCCTTCACGGCGGCGATGACCTGCAGCGTGTTGACGTCGGGCGCCAGCCGCACCGCGATGCCCGAGGCCGGGTGGCCGTTGAAGCTGCCGCTGAAGGTGTAGTTGGACGAGCCCAGCTCGACCCGGGCCACGTCCTTGAGTTGCACCTTCGAGCCGTCCGGGTTGCTGCGCAGCAGGATGGCCTGGAATTCCCCGGCCGTGCGCAGGCGCGACTGCGCGTTGACCACCGCGTTGAGCTGCTGGCTCGGCGGCGCCGGCTGATCGCCGATCTGGCCGGCCGCCAGCTGCACGTTCTGCGCCTGCACGGCGGCGGCCACGTCGTCGGGGGTGAGCGAATAGCTGCGCAGGCGGAACGGGTCCAGCCAGATGCGCATGGCGTACTGGCCGCCCAGGGCCTGCACCTCGCCCACGCCGTCGATGCGGCTGATCGGGTCCTGCAGGTCGCTGACCAGGAAGTCCGCCACGTCGCCGGGCGTCATGCGCCCCGTCCTGTCGTAGACAGTGATGAACAGGTCGGTGGCGACACCGGCCTTGCGCACCGTCACGCCCTGCTCCTGCACCGCCTGCGGGATCCGGCGCATGGCCTGCTGCACGCGGTTCTGCACCTGCGTCTGCGCGGTGTCGGGGTTGGTGCCGGGCTGGAAGCTCACCAGCATCTGCACGCGGCCCGAGGAGTCGCTGCGCGCCGTCATGTACAGGTAGCCGTCCAGGCCGGTGAGCTGCTGCTCGAACACCTGCGTGACGCTGTTCTCCAGCGTCTGGGCATTGGCGCCGGGGTAGTAGGCGTTGATGCTGACCGAGGGCGGCGCCACCGTCGGGTAGCGCGTCAGCGGCAGCAGGTGGATCGCCAGCGCGCCGGCCAGCATGATGGTGATGGCGATGACCCAGGCAAAGATGGGCCGGTCGATGAAGTAGCGGGAAATCATCGCGAAGGCGCGCTCTCAGGGCTTGGCGGGGGCGGCGGCCCCGGCGGCGGGCGGCTCGTCCACCGGCCTGACGGCCGTGCCCGGCTGCACGTTCTGCCCGCCCGCCAGCACCAGCCGGTCGCCGGGCTGGAGGCCTTCGCTGATCAGCCAGTGGGTGCCCACCGAGCGGGCGACCGCCACCGGCCGCTCCTCCAGCGTGTTCCCGGGCGTGACCACGCGCGCCACCGGGTTGCCGCGCCGGTCGCGCTGGATGCTCGCCTGCGGCACCATGATGCCGCGGGTGCTGCCTTCGTCGACCGCCGCGCGCACGTACATGCCGGGCAGCAGCAGCCCCTCCGGGTTGGGGAAGCGCGCCCGCAGCGTCACCGAGCCGCTGCTCGGGTCGACCGTCACCTCGGTCAGCTGCACCTGGCCTTCGTGCGGGTAGGGGGTGCCGTCCTCCAGCGTCAGCGTGACGCGCTGCGCCCCGCCGCCGCGGTCGATCCGGCCGGCCGCCAGCGCCTGGCGCAGGCGCAGCATCTCGGTGCTGGACTGCGCGATGTCCACGTAGATCGGGTCGAGCTGCGAGATGGTCAGCAGCGGCGTCGCCTGCGCCGCCGAGACCAGCGCGCCGGGCGTCACCGCACTGCGGCTGGTGCGGCCGGCGATCGGCGCCGTCACCCTGGTGTACTGCAGGTTGATGCGCGCCGTGTTCAGCGCCGCCTGCTGTACTTTCACACTGGCCTGCGCCTGTTCGTAGGCGGCCTGGGCGTTGTCGTGCTCCTGCTGGCTGACCGCCTTCTGCGGCAGCAGCACCCGGTAGCGCTCGGCCAGCGCGCGGGTGGAGGCGACCATGGCCTTGGCGTTGGCCAGCGCGCCCTCGGCGCGCTGCAGTTCGGCTTCGTAGGAGGTGGGGTCGATCTCGTACAGCACCTGCCCGGCCTTGACCGTGCTGCCTTCGGTGAAGGGCCGGCTGCGGATGATGCCGCCGACCTGGGGCCGCACCTCGGCCACCATGAAGGCAGCGGTGCGCCCGGACAGCTCGGCGCGCAGCGGCACGGTCTGCGGCTGCACGGTGCGCACCACCACCTCGGGCGGCGGGGGCGGGGCGGACGGGACGTGGTCCTTGCAGGCGCCCAGCAGGGCGAGGGCGCAGGCCGTCAGAGCCAGGCCCGATGGTTTGAGAAGGCGCAAGGCGGAGGTTCCTCTGGAATGTCGGTTCGGATGCGAGCTGTCGGAAAAGAAAAGCAAGAAACGCACGCGAAAGCGGCAAGCGTAAGGCGCTTGCGTGAAGCCCAGGCAAAGTTGGGTTGCAATCGCGGCGCAAATGCGGGCAAGGGGCGTGCCGGTGTGTCTTTCATGCGTCGATGGCTGTATGCAAGCACAGATGTGCATGACCATGAACCCGCTTTCCTCTCCGGCCGCCGGGGCCGGTGGCCGGCGTCACCGTCTTCTCGGCGGCTGCGGATCGAGATCGATGCAGGCGGCGATCAGCACGCCGATGACGATGAAGACCGCCGGCCCGGCCGACGCGACCAGGTCGCGCACCGCCAACTGGATGAAGCGGGGCACGCGCATGCGCGTCAGGCGCCCGCGTCCAGCTCCGCCATCGCGGGGAAGTGCAGCTCGCCGACGCGCACGCCGCGCGCGGCCCGCACGGCGCGCACGGTGGCGCGCGCCACGGCTTCCGCCGCCATCGTCGAGAGCACGGTCATGCCGGGCGCGTCGTCCTCCGGCGGCACGCGGCCGGTGGCCAGGGCGAAGAGCGTGTCGCCGTCGCTCATGGTGTGCACCGGGTTGATGGCGCGGGCCAGGCCGTCGTGCGCGACGCTGGCCAGCCGGTTGGCCTGCACCTTGGTGAGCCGCGCATCGGTGGCGACCACGCCGATGGTGGTGTTGGTGCCGGCCAGCAGCGGCTGCGGCACTTCGCCGCGCAGCAGGCTGCGGCGCGTGTCGCGCAGCGCGCGGCCGTCGTCGGTGCGCGCGCCGGCCAGCACGCGGCCCGTGTCGGGGTCGACCACGTCGCCCAGGGCGTTGACGGCGATCAGCGCGCCGACCGTCACGCCGCCGACCTTCACCGAGGCGGTGCCGATGCCGCCCTTCATCGCATGCTGGGCGCCGAAGAGCTTGCCCACCAGCGCGCCGGCGCCCGCGCCCACGCAGCCCTCGGCCGGCGGCTGCGTGCCCGCG
>JASGDG010000330.1:0-6410 GCA_047607325.1 Xenophilus sp.
CTCGCAGGGCGGCGCCTGAAGTCCCTCCGCAGCCTGTCGCCGATGCGCAGCACGGCGACCCGCATCACGCCGCACCCGCCTGCGGCGGCGCGCCGCCGCCTGCGTCGGCAGCCCGGATGAAGGCCTCGACCGGCGCCAGCTGGGCCGGCACGTTGAGCGCCGGCGCATGCCCGCAGCCGGGCACCTCGATCACCTGCAGGCGGCCGGCGGCGCCGGGGCCGCGGTGGCGCATGCGCTCGACCACCTCGGGCAGCACCAGGTCGGACGCCGCGCCGCGCAGCAGCAGCACCGGGATGCCGAGCGCGTCGTAGTGCGGCCAGATCAGGTAGTCGTTCTCGTGCGCGGTGAACTGCCGCACCATCGCCGGGTCGTAGTGCGGCGTCACGCGGCCGTCGGGCAGGCGGCGTGTGGAAGTCTCGGTGAGTCGCCGCCACTGGGCGTCGCTCAGCCAGCCGTAGGGCGCGTAGACGGTGCGGAAGAAGGCCTCCAGTTCGGCCACCGTCCCGAAGGCCGGCGGCTGGCCCGCGTAGGCCTTGATGCGCTCCAGCGCGGGCGCCGCGAGTTCGGGCGCGTTGTCGTTGAGCACCAGGCTGGCGATGCGCGCCTTCATGCGCGGCGCGACCCGCCCGGAGGCGCAGACGGTACCGATGGCGCCGCCCATCGAGGTGCCGACCCAATGCACGCGCGCCAGCCCCAGGTATTCGCACAGCGCATCGGCCAGCCGGGCGTAGAAGGCCAGCGTGTACTCGTCGTCCGGCGCCGGGCTCCACTGGCTCAGGCCGCGGCCCAGCGTGTCGGGGCAGATCACCCGGAAGCCGCGCTGCGCCAGGTGGACCGCCAGCTCGTCCATGTCGCGGCCGGTGCGCGCCAAGCCGTGCCAGGCGATGACGGCGGGCGCGTCCGCCTCGCCCCACTCCACCCAGTGGATCTCGCGTCCGCACAGCGGCGCGTAGAAGGATGCGGGTTGCGTCATCGTGCCCTCCTCGCCCTGAGTTTTCCGACGATGCCCGTCGGGAAGTAGTAGACCGACAGCACGAACAGCAGGCCCAGCCAGAGCAGCCAGCGGTCCGGCGACAGCAAGGTGGCCAGCCAGGGCAGCCCGGCGGCGGCCTCGCTGCCCAGGCGCAGCAGGTCCTGCAGGTAGCTCTGCGCCACCACGAACAGCACCGCCCCGATGGCGGCGCCGTAGACCGTGCCCATGCCGCCGATGACCACGATCAGCAGCACGTCGACCATGATCTCGAAGGACAGCGAGGTGTCCGGCCCGTTGTAGCGCAGCCAGACCGCCAGCATGGCGCCCGCGAGCGTGGCGAACAGGGCCGACAGCACGGCAGACAGCGTGCGGAACACCACCACGCGGTAGCCGATGGCCTCGGCGCGGAACTCGTTCTCGCGGATGGCCTGCAGCACGCGGCCGAAGGGCGAGTTGACGATGCGCAGCAGCGCCAGCACCAGCACCACCGCCACCACGAACAACAGGTAGTAGCACAGCAGGCGCCCGTCCAGTGAGACGCCGAGGAAGGGCTCCTCGCTGAACTCGAAGCTGGGCGAGATGATCTCCGGCAGCTTGAAGGACAGGCCGTCCTCGCCGCCGGTGAACTCCGAGAGCTGCGAGGCCAGCGTCTGGAAGGCCGATGCCACCGCCAGCGTGATCATGGCGAAGAAGATGGCCCGCACGCGCAGCGAGAACAGGCCGATCGCCAGCGCCAGCACCAGCGACACCGCCAGCGAGCACACCAGCCCCACGGCGATCGCGTCCCAGCCCGGCCCCATGCGCGTGGCGGCGATGGCGATGCCGTAGGCGCCGATGCCGAAGAACAGGGTGTGCGCGAAGCTGACGATGCCGGTGTAGCCCAGCAGCAGGTCGAAGCTGGCGACGAGCACGATGAACACCAGGATCTTGGCCGCCACGTTGAGCGCCTTGACGCCCGGGAAGACGAAGGGCGCGAAGGCCAGGCCGAGCAGCACGGCCAGCAGCAGCACCGCCAGCACCTTGCTGCGCGGCAGGTCGTTGGACAGCAGGCGGCGCAGCATCAGCGGCTCCCTGCCACGGGGTACACGCCCTGCGGCCGCCACAGCAGGATGGCGACCATCAGCACGATGTTGGAAAAGAGCGCCACCTTCGGCGCGACGAAGCCGGTGTAGTTGGCCATCAGCCCCACCAGCAGCGCGCCGATCAGCGCGCCGGTGGTCGAGCCCAGCCCGCCGATGATGATGACGATGAAGATCAGCACGTTGACCTGCGCGCCCATCTGCGGGATGACGTTCTGCTGGTACAGGCCCCACATCACGCCGCCCAGCCCCGCCAGCGCGCTGCCGGCCACGAAGATGCCGACGAAGAGCACGCGGATGCGGTAGCCCAGCGACTCGACCATCTCGCGGTCCTGCACGCCGGCGCGGATCAGCAAGCCGATCTTGGTGCGCGCCAGCGTCCAGGCCAGCAGCGCGAATACCACCGCGCCGACGACCACGGCCAGCACGCGGTACTTCTCCACCGCCGCGTCGCCCCACAGCCACGAGCCGCGCAGGCCTTCGGGCAGCGGCAGCGGGATCTGCGCCGGGCCCCAGACCACCTTGATCAGCTCCTCGCCGATGATCATGCCGCCCATGGTGATGAGGATCTGCTTGAGGTGCTGGCCGTACACGGGGCGCACGATGAAGCGCTCGAAGGCCAGGCCCACCGCGCCGGCCACGAGCATCGCCACCCCCATCGCCGGCAGCACCGCCACCAGGTTGGCGAGGATGGACTGCGACTGCGTCCAGTCGCCCATCGCGCCGAGCACGCTGGTGGCGACGAAGGCGCCCAGCGCGATGAACACGCCGTGGCCGAAGTTCAGCACGTCCATCAGCCCGAAGACCAGCGTGAGGCCCGAGGCGATGATGAACACGATCATCCCCATCGCCAGCCCGGCGACGGTGAGCGTGAGCCAGGTGCTGGGCGAGCCCACCAGCGGCAGCGCGAGCAGCGCCAGCACCGGCACCAGCAGCAGGGGCTTCCAGTCGAGGTCTTTGTTCAGGGTCATAGGGCCAGCCCCAGCAGCCGCTGCTGCTGTTGCGCGTCGGCCGAGAACGCGTCCATCGAGCCGGCGTGCACCACGCGGCCGTTGTCCATCACCGCCACGGTGTCGCCCAGGCGCTGCGCGAAGTGGATGTTCTGCTCCACCAGCAGGATCGTGACGCCGCTGGCCTTCAGCTCGGCGAAGGCGTCGATCATGTTGTTGATGATGGCCGGCGCCAGGCCCTTGCTGGGCTCGTCGATGATGAGCAGCTCGCGCGGCTCGACGATGGCGCGCGAGACGGCCAGCATCTGCTTCTGCCCGCCCGAGAGCTTGCCGGCCGGGTGGTTCCAGAACTTCTCCACGGCGGGGAAGAGGCGGAAGATCCATTTCAGGCGCGCCTCGTCCATGTCCTGCGCGCGGCGGGCGGCGCGCGCGGCCAGCAGCATGTTCTCCTTCACGGTCAGGTCCGCGAAGATGCCCATGGTCTCGGGCACGTAGGCGATGCCCAGGTCGGCGATCTGCGGCGTGGACAGGCCGCCGATGTCCTTGCCGGCGAAGGCGACGCGGCCCTGCGCCACCTTCCACAGGCCCATGACGGTGCGCAGCGTGGTGGTCTTGCCCGCGCCGTTGCGGCCCAGCAGCATGGTGAGCCGGCCCTTGGGCACGGCGAGGTCCACGCCGTGGAGGATGTGGTACGCGCCGATGCGCGTGTGCACGCCCTGGAGTTCGAGCAGGTTGTGGGCCCCCACGCTCGGCACTTCGTGTCCTCGCTGCCCCCCGAGGGGGCGCTCGCTTGCCTGGGGCGGCCCTGCGCGGCGCTCGTTCATGCCGCCTCCTTGGCCACGCCCAGGTAGGCCTCCTGCACCACCGGCGAGGCGATCACCTCGGCCGGCTCGCCGTCGGCCACCAGCGTGCCGTTGTGCAGCACGATGATGCGGTCGGCCAGCTCGCGCACCACGTCCATCTTGTGCTCGACCAGCAGGATGGTCTTGGACCGGTCCTGCTTGAGCCTGCGGATCAGGTCGAGGATGACCGGCGCCTCGGCGGCATTCATGCCGGCGGTGGGCTCGTCGAACATGAAGACCTGCGGTTCCAGTGCCATCAGCAGCGCCACCTCCAGCTTGCGCTGGTCGCCGTGCGGCAGGCTGGCGACGACGTCGTGCTCGCGGGCCTTGAGGTTCGTGTCGGCCAGGAGCGCGTCGGCGCGCTGCGTCAACGCACGGTGGTCGCTCCAGATGCTCCACAGATTCAAGCCGCGGCGGTGCGGGCCCTCGCTGGCGGCCTGCACGGCCAGGCGCACGTTCTCCAGCACCGTGAGGCTGGGGAACAGGTTGGTGAGCTGGAAGGCGCGGCCCAGGCCGGCGCGCGTGCGCCCCGAGGCCGGCAGCGCCGACAGGTCGCGCCCGCCCAGCAGCACCTTGCCGGCCGTGGCCTTGAGCTGCCCGGAGATCAGGTTGAAGTAGGTGGTCTTGCCCGCGCCGTTCGGGCCCACGATGGCCGTGAGCGTGCCCGGCGCGAAGCGGCAGCTCACGGCGTTCACCGCCACGTGGCCGCCGAAGCGGATGGTCAATCCCTCGGTTTCGAGCATGCGCTCCCCGTCAGCGCTTGTTGCGGACGGGAATGTCCATTTCCGACGCCTTGATCTCGTGCACCAGCTCCGGCACGCCCCAAGCGAAGGCCGGGTCGTTCTTGATCTTGAAGTGGTACATGCTCTGCAGCGCCTGGTGGTCCTCCTTGCGGAAGGTCATCGTGCCCTTGGGCGTGTCGAAACTCATGCCTTCCATCGTGCTGATGAGCTTGTTGGTGTTCGTGTCGCCGCCGGTCTTCTTGAGCGCCGTGACGATCGCCATCGCGGCCGAGAAGCCGCCGGCGGTGAAGAAGTCCGGCGGCGTCTTGTATTCCTTGTAGTGCATCGACACCAGCGCGTCGTTCACCGGGTTCTTCGGGATGCCGAAGTAGTAGTAGGTCGCGCCCTCCATGCCCGGGAACTGCTTGTAGCTCGCCATCGCCGGCAGGATGTTGCCGCCGGTGGCGATCTCGATGTTGTAGCGCTTGAGGTCCAGGTCGGCGATCTTGAAGGGGTTGCCCGCGCCGGCCCAGACGATCCAGATCACCTTGCGGCCGGGCTGGTCCTTGAGCTTGTCGATCAGGCGCTGCGCACCGGCTGTGAAGTCGGTGGTGTTGGCCGGCAGGTATTCCTCGTGGACGATCCTGGCCTTCTTGATCGCGTCCTTGAAGGCCTTCACGCCGTCGCGGCCGAAGGCGTAGTCCTGCGCCAGCGTGGCGATGACGGTGCCGGGCTTGTCCAGCGCGACGGCGTTGCTGATGGCGTCCTGGCTGGAGTTGCGGCCGGTGCGGAAGATGTATTTGTTCCACTTGTCGCCGGTGATCGAGTCGGCCACGGCCGGCTCGACGATCAGCACCTTCTTGTACTCCTCGGCCACCGGCAGCATCGCCAGGGCCACGCCCGACGAGCTGGGGCCGACGGCCAGCGCGGCCTTGTCGTCGGAATACGCGGCGGCCAGCAGCGACTTGCCCAGGTCGGGCTTGCCCTGGTCGTCCTTCTCGATGACGACGATCTTCCTGCCGTCGACGGCCATGGTGCCGCCGGTGGCGTACGCCAGGCCCATCATCAGGCCGGCCTGCGTCTGCTTGCCGTAGGCCTCCAACGGGCCGGTCTTGCTGTAGACGTGGGCGATGCGGATCTCGCCGGACTGGGCCCAGGCCGGAGCGGCCGAGAAGGCCGCGGCGAGCGCGGCCGCCGCGACGAGGTGACGACGATGCATGGAAGCAGTCTCCTGAATTGAAGTGATCGGAATTCGCACACACCATGCCAGCCCCGCCGATCGATGCAAGCCCTTGTCGCAGCACGAGCGCTCGAATGAAACCGCGTGCGATGCGCATGCAGCGGCCACATCGAATGTTCAAATTTCAGACATATGCCTGAATTTTGATCATGGTTAACGCCAAGCGCGGCGCCGAGCGAAAGCGTCAGCGCCCGCTCAGCGCCACTGCGGCATGCTCGGCGGCCATGTCCCTGTCACGCGCCTCCCGCCGCCTTCCGGCCACCCGCTCCCCCCGCATGCCACGCGGCATGCGCCGCTTCGTCGGGCTGCTGCTCGTGCTCGCCGGCGCGGGGCTGATGCTGTCGGGGCTGAGCGCCGTCCTGCATCACTGAGCGTCGCCGCCGCGCTCCGCCACGCGGTCGTACAGCGTCGCCCGCGCGATGCCCAGCCGGCGCGCCGCCGCCTGCTTGTTGCCCCCGGTGGCCTGCAGCGCCGCCGCGATGGCCCGCCGCTCCAGTTCCGCCACCTGCTGCGCCAGGGGCCGCAGCAGCGCCTCGTCGCCCTCGGGCGGCGGCGCCTCCAGCGGCTGCGGCGCCGCGATGGCCGTGAGGCCAGTGTCGGCCAG
>JASGDG010000331.1:0-3493 GCA_047607325.1 Xenophilus sp.
GGCCGCGGCGGCGATCCTGCTGGCTTCCTCCGCCTCGGCCAGCCGGCGCACCACGGCGCGGCCGGCCGCCACGGCTTCGGCGTGGCTGCGCAGCGGGCGGGCGGACGATTCGATGCGGTGGTACAGCGGCACGCCCTGGCCGGCGCTGTCGTCCGCCGCCTGGAGCACCACCCAGTGGAAGCACGCCTCGCCGCGCTGCTCGATGGTGATGGCCATGTTCCTGAGACTCGGCATGTCTGCTCCTGCGAGATGCACTGACCGCAAGACGATCAGCCCGCGGCGAATGTGAACACGCGCGGCCGCCGCGGGGGCAACAAACTGTTGGGGCAGGACGAGGCCGCGGTCAGCCGGTACGCCCGGCCGCGCCGGCGGGCAGGGTGCCCGCGCCGCTCACCCGGTTGAACAGCGGCGTCGCCATCAGCGTGCTGAACACCGCCATCAGCACCAGGATGGCGAACAGGCCCGGCTCGATCACGCCGGCCTGCAGGCCGATGTTGATGATGATCAGCTCCATCAGCCCGCGCGCGTTCATCAGCGCGCCGATGGCCATGGCGTCGCGGTTGTTCTCGCCGGTCAGGCGCGCCGCAGCCCAGCAGGCCAGGCCCTTGCCGGCGAAGGAGGCCAGCAGGATCGCCGCCGCGGCCAGCAGCAGGGCCGGCTGCATCATCATGTCCATCCGCGTGTTCAGGCCCGAGTAGGTGAAGAACATCGGCAGCAGGAACACCACCACGAACGGTTGCAATTGCGCACGCACTTTTGCGGCGAAGTCGCGTTCGCGCGGCAGGCAGGCGCCCAGCACGAAGCCGCCGAACACGGCGTGGATGCCGATGGCGTCCATGGCCCAGGCGCCCAGGCAGAACAGCGCCAGCACCACGGCCAGCACGCCGGCCGCGAGCGGTTCGCCCGGGCGCGCGTGTCCGGCCAGCCGGGCCAGCAGCCGGCGGCCGGCCAGCAGCATGAAGAGCACGTAGGCCGCGCCGCCGCCGATGGCGAGCCAGGCGCCGGTCCAGGTGCCGCCGAAGCTGGCCAGCACCACGGCCAGGATGCACCAGGCGGCCGCGTCGTCCACCGCGCCGGCCGTCAGTGCCAGCGTGCCGAGCGAGGTGCCGGCGATGCCGCGCTCGTGGATGATGCGCGCCAGCATGGGGAAGGCGGTGATCGCGATGGCCGCGCCCAGGAACAGCGAGGCCTCGAAGGGCCGCGTCCTGGCCGCGAACAGGCCCGGCACCCCGTGCAGCCAGGGCACCAGCAGGAAGGCCAGCGCGAAGGGCACCGCGATGCCGGCGGCCGACACCGACGCCGCGCTGCGGGCGCGGTGGCGGAAGTGAGCCGCGTCGAACTCGGTGCCGACGAGGAACATGTACATGCCCACGCCGAGCTGGCCGCACACGTACAGCATGCCCAGCGTCGGCTTGGGGAACAGGGCCTGCTGCACCTCGGGCAGCAGCAGCCCGAACAGCGAGGGGCCGAGCGCCACGCCGGCGATCATCTCGCCCACCACCTGCGGCTGGCCCACGCGCTGCGCCAGGCGCCCGACGGCCCGGCAGGCCAGCAGGATCACGGCGGCCTGCAGGAAGAAGTAGACCGACAGCTGGCTGATGGGCATGGCGGCGTTTCGCGGAAGCGGAGACCGGCCATTATGGGCGCACGGCCCGGGGCCTCACACCAGCCGGCGGATCGCCTTGTGGCGCCAGACCAGGCGGTAGTAGGCGGCCTGCAGCGCGAAGATGGCGAGGAAGGCCGCCGGGTAGGCGTACCACACGCCTTCCAGCCCGGTGCGCCGGCTCATGAACCAGGCCACCGGAACCTCGACGAAGGCCAGGCAGAAGATCGAGATCAGCGTGGGCACCAGCACCGAGCCGCTGGCGCGCATGATGCCGGCCAGGGCCGAGCCCATGCCGAAGATCACCGTGCTCCACAGCATCACGTGCAGCAGGGTCTGTGCGACGTCGATCACCTCCGGCCGCGTGATGAACAGGCCCATCAGCGGCCGCGAGAACAGGTAGCCCAGCAGCACCAGCGCGCCGGTGAGCAGCAGGTTCATGAGCAGGGCGGTGCGCGCGATGGCGCCCAGGCGGTCGGCGCGACCGGCGCCGATGGCCTGCGCACCGAGGATCGAGGCGGTGATGGCGATGGAGATGGCCGGGAACTGCACGTAGGCCACCACCTGGTTGACCGCGCCGTAGGCCGCGGTGGCATCGGAGCCGAAGCCGTTGACCAGCGCCAGCAGCGCGATCTCGGCGAGCGACACGACGATCATCTGCACCCCGGTGGGCACGCCCAGCCGCAGCACCGCCTTGAGCAGCGCCGGCCGGATGCGGATTTCCTTGAGGAAGGCGGCATCCGGCGCCAGCGGGCTCTTCTTGTGCCGCAGGTACCAGCCCAGCCACAGCGTCGCGACGACGAAGGCCACCACCGAGGCCCAGGCGCCGCTGGCCACGCCCATCTGCGGCAGCCCGGCCCAGCCGCGGATCAGCGCCGGCGTGAGCACCAGGCCCACGGCGGTGGAGATCATCAGCGTGAGCATCGGCGCGATGGTGTCGCCCACGCCGCGCAGCATGGCGGTGGACAGCAGGAACACGAACAGGCCCGGCATGGCGATCAGCATGATGCGCGCGTAGCCGGTGGCGTCGGGCAGGATGTCGGGCGGCGTGCCCAGCGCCTTGAGCAGCGGCGCGGTGAAGGCGCCGCCGAAGACCGCGACCAGCACGCCGAACACCAGCACCACCGCCAGCGCCGTGCCGGCGATGGCGCGCGCCTTGGCCACGTCGCGCGCTCCCCAGGCCTGCCCGATCAGCACCGAGGCGCCGCCGCCCAGGCCGATGATGAAGGCGATGAAGAAGAACAGCAGTGGGAAGAAGCCCGAGACCGCGGCCAGCGCCTGCACGCCGATCATCTGGCCCAGGTAGATGTTGTTCAGCGTGCCCGACAGCGACTGCAGGATGTTGGAGGCGAGCATCGGCACCAGGAAGACCAGGAAGGTCCGCCACAGGGGCCGGCTGCCCGCGATGGCCGGCGGCCGGGCGGTGGACGGGGCGGCAGCGGCGAGGGCTGGGCCGGAAGCGGGAGGCTGGGTCACGGGAACGGTGCGCGACGGCCACGGGCGCCGTCGTCCTTGTCTCGGAAGAGGGTTGTTGGGGAGGCCGCCGGCTCAGGCCGAGGCCCAGCCGGGCGCCGCCAGTTTCTGCGCATAGGCGGCCACGTCGCCGGGCCAGCCCTCGATCCGCGCCAGGAAGCGCTCCCGCTCGCCCGCGAAGAGGGCGCGCGCGGCTTCCTCGAAACCGGGCAGGTCGCCCGCCATCACGGTCATGAAGCGGTAGGCGGCCTCGCGGGCGGCGCGCAGGGCATCGCGCTCGGCATAGCTGTGCCGGGCCTCGTCGATCAGCCGGCGCAGCGCGACGGAGGCGCCGCCGGGCTGGCGGCTGAGCCAGTCCCAGTGGCGCGGCAGCAGCGTCACCTCGCGCGCGACCACCCCCAGCCGCGGGCGGCCGAC
>JASGDG010000332.1:0-14653 GCA_047607325.1 Xenophilus sp.
GGAGGCAGGCGCAGCGCGCCGGGCGGGCGCCGCTCCAGCACGCCCGGCGCGGCCCATCCCCGTCCTTCGGCACCGCCGATGCGGCGCAGCTCCGCCAGGGTGGCGCGCACGCCGGCCCGCGTCAGGCGCGAGAGCAGGGCATCGTCGGGCGAGACGTGCGGGGAGAACACGCCCGCCGGCGCGCCGGAGGCGCCGGCCGCGGCATGCGGCGCCGCTTCCAGCACCGTCACCTGCCAGCCGCGTCGTGCCAGGCTCGCGGCGACGGCGGCCCCGGCCAGGCCGGCGCCGGCCACCACGCATTCGCCCGGCGCATCGGCGCATTCAGGGTCGGGCGCGCGATGGCGCAGCGGCCAGGCCGGCGCGAATTCGCCGCGCAGGCAGTCGCGCTTGGGCGGCAGACCGGGCGCCTTCTCCAGCACGAAGCCCAGCGGCGCCAGCGCGTCGCGCACGCCGCGCGCCACGCTCCAGGTGGCGATGCGCGTGCCGCGGCGGGCGAAGCGCGCCAGCGTCCCGAGCAGCTCGGCCGACCACATCTGCGGGTTCTTCTGCGGGCTGAAGCCGTCGAGGAAGAGGCTGTCGGCCTCGAAGCGCGCCAGGCCGCGCAGCATCGGCCGGGCCTCGCCGATGCACAGCGTCAGCATCACGCGGCCCTCGTCGAAGACCAGCCGGTGGCAGCCGGGCAGCAGCCCGTGCCACTGCGCCGCCAGCGCGCGGCCGAGCGCGCCGAGGGCCGGGCCCTGCGCGGCTGCGGCCCGCTCGATGTCGGCGGCGGCGACCGGGTAGGCCTCCACCGAGACGAAGTGCAGCCGGCCGGGCCGGCGCGGATCGTCGCGCCAGGCCTGCCAGCTTGTCAGAAAATTGAGGCCGAGGCCAAAGCCGGTTTCGAGAATGCGCCACTGCGGCGCATCGGCCCAGGCCCCGGGCAGGCCACAGCCGCCCAGGAACACGTGCCGGGCCTGCGCCGCGGCGCCGCTTTCGGAGTGGTAGACGTCGCCGAACCGGAGGCTGAAGGGCTGGCCGTCGTCACGCCATTCGACGGGTTCGGTCATGGCAGGGCGCGCGGGCGGCACCGGCCGACCGCATCGGAATGGGGCTCAGGCGACAGGGGGCACGTACCCCTGCGCCACGTCGGCGCCGTCGCCGAAGAAATGCTTCTCCATCTGGCGCTTGAGGTAGTCGCGGGCGCGCGCATCGGCCAGGTTCAGCCGATTCTCGTTGACCAGCATGGTCTGCTGCCTGAGCCAGGCGGCCCAGGCCTCCTTGCTCACGTGCTCCCAGATGCGTTTGCCGAGTTCGCCGGGATAGGGGGGGAAGTCGAGTCCTTCGGCTTCCTTGCCGAGCTTGATGCACTGGATCATGCGTGCCATGGAGATGCCTCTCGGGAGGTCTGGAGTAGGGGGCGATGCCGAGCCGTCGTCGGCACGGGCGCTTAGCTGAATTGGCTATTTAGAAGTGAAAACTCGATCGTTCCACTTTTCTTATGCGCTAACCAGAATGCAATTCGTCGACTTTATACACTTCTGGATCGCAAGAATGAAACAGCGCCGTCACTTTATCAAGCTTTCCCTCCTGGCCGCCGCCTCTGGGGGCATGGCCCTGCCGGGCGCGAGTGCGTTCGCGCAGCAACCGGCGGCCGCGGGCCCGGTGACGCTGCTGAACGTTTCCTACGACCCGACGCGCGAGCTGTATGTCGATTACAACAAGGCCTTCGCCAAGTACTGGAAGGACAAGACCGGCCAGGACGTGACCATCAAGCAGTCGCACGGCGGCTCGGGCAAGCAGGCCCGCTCGATCATCGACGGGCTGGAGGCCGACGTGGCCACTCTGGCGCTGGCCGGCGACACCGACGCGCTGGTCACCCACGGCGGCCTGGTCAAGCCCGGCTGGCAGAAGCGCCTGCCGCTCAACAGCTCGCCCTACACCTCGACCATCGTGTTCCTGGTCAAGAAGGGCAACCCCAAGGGCCTGAAGGACTGGGACGACCTGCTCAAGCCCGGTGTGCAGGTGATCACCCCCAACCCCAAGACCTCCGGCGGCGCGCGATGGAACTACCTGGCCGCCTGGGAATTCGCCAAGCGCAAGTACGGCGGCGACGCCAAGGCCAAGGAGTTCGTGGGCAAGCTCTACCAGAACGTGCCGGTGCTCGACACCGGCGCGCGCGGCAGCACCATCACCTTCGTGCAGCGCGGCGTGGGCGACGTGCTGCTGGCCTGGGAGAACGAGGCCTTCCTGGCGGTCAAGGAGTTCGGCCCCGAGAAGTTCGACATCGTGGTGCCCTCGCTGTCGATCCTGGCCGAGCCGGCGGTGACGGTGGTCGACAAGGTGGTCGACAAGCGCGGGACGCGCGCCATTGCCGAGGAATACCTCAAGTACCTGTATTCCGACGAGGGGCAGGACATCGCCGGGCGCAACTACTACCGCCCGACCGCCGACAAGGCCAAGGCGAAGTACGCCACGCAGTTCCCCAAGCTGGCCCTGTTTAGCATCGACGATGCCTTCGGCGGCTGGACTGCGGCCGACAAGGCGCACTTCGCCGACGGCGCGAGCTTCGACCAGATCTACACGCAGAAGCAGAAGTGAGGTGCCGCCGGAGGGCCCGCGCGGCCCCCCGGCACGTGTGCCCCTGCGGCATGCGGGACATTGGGCCGCCGGGTACGGCGGCCCGCCGAAGCATGCGATGCTCACGCCCCCACCTGTCTACGGACAATTCCGGCATGAGCAAATTCCAAGTCGACGAGATCGTCGGCGCCCTGCGCGAGGTGCGCAGCCAGTGGCGCCAGTCCCAGCAGCGCGCGCAACGGGAGGGGGAGCGCCAGCTGCCCTCGCGCGAGGTGGTCTGTTCGATGGTGGCCGACCTGACCGGCGCGCTCTTTCCCATGCGCCTCGGCCCGAGCGACCTGCGCCAGGAGAGCGAGGACTTCTACGTCGCCCACACGCTCGACCAGGCGCTGTACCAGCTGCACACCCAGGCCGTGCTGGAGCTGCGGCACGAGCGCCGGCTCGAGCGCGTGGACTCGGCGCAGATCGAGGAGGAGGCCGCCCGGCGCGTGCGCGAGTTCGCCGCCCGGCTGCCCTCGATCCGCGCGCTGCTCGACACCGACGTGATGGCCGCCTACCAGGGCGACCCGGCCGCGCGCAGCGTCGACGAGGTGCTGCTGTGCTACCCCGGCGTGCTGGCGATGATCCACCACCGCATCGCGCACCCGCTGTACGAACTGGGCCTGACGCTGCTGGCGCGCATGGTCGCCGAACGCGCGCATTCGCAGACGGGCATCGACGTGCACCCGGGCGCCACCATCGGCCCCGGCTTCTTCATGGACCACGGCACCGGCATCGTGATCGGCGAGACGGCGGTGATCGGCCAGCGCGTGCGCCTGTACCAGCAGGTGACGCTGGGCGCCAAGCGCTTCCCCACCGACGAGCAGGGCCACGTGCAGAAGGGCCTGCCGCGCCACCCGGTGGTGGAGGACGACGTGGTGATCTACGCCGGCGCCACCATCCTCGGCCGCGTCACCCTCGGCAGGGGCGCCACCATCGGCGGCAACGTGTGGATCACCGACGACGTGCCGCCGGGCGCCTGCGTCACGCAGGCCAGCCTGCAGAAAGCCAGGTAGGCTGAACCGATCCCGTCCTGTTCCACCAAAGGAGTCCCGACGCCATGAGCCAGTACCGCATCGCCGTCATCGTCGGCAGCATCCGCCAGGCATCCCTCAACCGCAAACTCGCGCTCGCGCTGGCCCGCCTGGCGCCCGAGGACTTCACCTTCGAGCACCTGCGCATCGACAACCTGCCCCTGTACAACCAGGACCTGGACGGCAAGCAGCCGGCCGAGGTGCAGCAGTTCAAGGGCGAGATCGCCAAGGCGCAGGGCCTGCTGTTCGTCACGCCCGAGTACAACCGCTCCATCCCGGGCCTGCTGAAGAACGCCATCGACCAGGGCTCGCGCCCCTACGGCCAGAGCGCCTGGGCCGGCAAGCCGGCGGGCGTGATCGGGGTGTCGGTCGGCGCCATCGGCACCGCGCTGGCGCAGCAGCACCTGCGCAACATCCTGGCCTACCTGGACGTGCCCACCCTGGGCCAGCCCGAGGCTTTCATCCAGAACAAGGACGACCTGTTCGACGACAAGGGAAACATCGGCAACGAGGCCACGAAGAAGTTCCTGCAGGCCTGGGTCGACAAGTACGTGGCCTGGGTCAGGGCCTTCGCCGGCTGACCGGCTTCTGTCCACCCGCGAGAGGAAGCCGGGCGGGATGCAGGCGCCTCGCGCGGCGGCGCAGGCACAATGTTTGATGAATCCGTCAAGCGAGGCCGCATGCTGTCCGAAAACCAACGATCACGGGAAGAAGCGAAGGTCCAGCCGTGCGACGTGCTGGTGATCGGCGGCGGGCCGGGCGGCTCGACCGTGGCGACGATGCTGGCGCGCCAGGGCCGCCGGGTCGTGATGCTGGAGAAGGACCACCACCCGCGCTTCCACATCGGCGAATCGCTGCTGCCGGGCAATGCCGAGCTGTTCGACAGGCTGGGCGTGCGCGAGCAGGTGGACCGCATCGGCATGCCCAAGTACGGCATCGAGTTCGTGCCGCCGGACCTGCCCTACACCAGCGTGGTGGAGTTCGGCGACGGCCTGGACCCGAGCAAGGGCGTGGCCTGGCAGGTGCGCCGCTCGGAGCTGGACGAGCTGCTGTTCCGCCACGCGCAGAAGGAAGGCGCCGAGGCGCTGGAAGGCGTGAAGGTGCGCGAGGTGGAGTTCGACGCCGAGGGCGCCACCGTGCACGCGGTGATGAACGACGGCCGGCGGCGCGCCTGGCGCACGCGCTTCGTGGTCGATGCCAGCGGGCGCGACACGCTGCTGGCCAACAGGCTCGGGGCCAAGCAGAAGAACCCCGACCACAACAGCACGGCGCTGTTCGGCCACTTTCGCAATGCGCGGCGGCTGGAGGGCCGGCAGGAGGGCCACATCACCATCTGCTGGTTCCCGCACGGCTGGTTCTGGTTCATCCCGCTGGCCGACGGCGCGACCAGCGTGGGCGCGGTGTGCTGGGCCTACTACCTCAAGGGGCGCGACAAGCCGCTGAAGGACTTCTTCTTCGACACCATCGCGCTGGTGCCCGAACTGGCCGACCGCCTGAAGGACGCCGAGCTGATCGACGACGCCGTGCACGCCACCGGCAATTTCTCGTACAGCAGCACGCACGCCACCGGCGAGCGCTACCTGATGGTGGGCGACGCCTACACCTTCATCGACCCGATGTTCTCCACCGGCGTGTATCTGGCGATGCTCAGCGGCGTGGAGGGCGCCGAGGTGGTGGCCGCGGCGCTGGACCGTCCGGCCGAGCTGCCGGCGGCGCGGGCGCGCTACGAGAAGATGATGCGGCGCATCCCGAAGAAGTACGCGTGGTTCATCTACCGCGTGACCAACCCGACCATCCGCGACATGTTCATGCATCCGCGCAACGTGTTCGGCATCAAGCGCGGGCTGCTCTCGCTGCTGGCGGCCGATCTCGCGCCCAAGCCGGGCTTCGTGCGCTCGGTGTTCATGTTCAAGGTCGTCTACTACTTCGTCTCGGTGGTCAACTGGCGCCGCACCTACGAGGGCTGGAAGCGGCGCGGCGACAACATCCGCGACCACGGCCCGCTGCGGGGCGAGACGGTGATGAAGGCCGACTGAGGCCGGGGAGGGCGCGGCAGGCATGGCCATGCACTTCGACCTGGTGGACCTGCGGCTGATGGTCCACATCGCCGACGCCAACAGCATGACGCGCGGGGCGGAGCTGTCGTTCATCTCGCTGCCCGCGGCCAGCACGCGCATCAAGAACCTGGAAGAGAGCATCGGCACCAAGCTGCTCTACCGCACCAGCCAGGGTGTGACGCTGACGCCGCCGGGCCAGGCCTTCGTGACGCACGCGCGCGCCGTGCTCGGCCAGATCGAGCACCTGCGCGGCGACATGCAGGAGTACGTGCGCGGCATCAAGGGCCACGTGCGGGTGTTCGCCAACACCACCTCGCTGGGCGAGTTCCTGCCGCCGGTGCTGCGCCACTACCTGCGCCGCAACCCCGACGTGAACATCGACCTGCGCGAGCGGCCGTCGCACGACATCGTGCGCGCCGTGACGGAGGGGCAGACGGACATCGGCATCGTCGCGGGCCGGGTGCGGACCGAGAACCTGGAGACCCTGCCCTACCGGCGCGACCGCCTGGTGGTCGTCGTGCCGCGCGGCCATCCGCTGGACGGGCAGGTGCAGGTCGACTTCGCCGACACGCTGGACCTGGATCATGTGGGCCTGCAGGAATCCACCGCCATCCATGTCTTCCTGCGCAACGCCAGCGACCAGCTGCACCGCCCGATCAAGCAGCGCATCCAGGTCGGCAACTTCGAGACCGCCTGCCGGATGATCGAGGCCGGCGTCGGCGTGGGCGTGCTGCCCGAGTCGGCCGCCACACGCCACGCGCACGCGATGGACATCGGCATCGTGCCGCTGTCCGACGCCTGGTCGATGCGCGAGATGCAGATCTGCGTGCGCAGCCTGGAAGCGTTGCCGTCCTTCGCGCAGGAGCTGGTCGATCTGCTGGTGGCCGACGCGCAGGGCCGGCTGAAGCTGGATTGAGCCGGGCCCGTCCGGCGGCCCGGCGGCGGTGCGCGCGTGCGCCGGCTAGGCGTGATCGGCGGCGGCTGCGGGGTGCGCGCCGCGTCGGTACTGGCTCGGCGTGCAGGCCATGATGCGCTTGAACGCCGTGCTGAAGGCGCTTTCGGACTCGTAGCCGAGCGAGAAGGCGATCGAGGCGACGTTCTCGCCGCCGAGGCGAAGGCGATCAGCGGCCAGCAGCATGCGCCAGCGCGCGAGGTAGTCCATGGCGGTGCGGCCTGCCAGCGCCTTGAAGCGCTGCGCGAACACCGTGCGCGAGACGCCTGCGATGCGCGCCAGCGACTCCAGCGTCCAGGGGCGGGCCGGCTCGGCGTGCATGGCGCCGATGGCGGCGCCGACCGGCCGGTCCGTCAGCGCGCGGAACCATCCCTGGGGCAGCTCGCTCGCCGAGGTGAGGAACAGCCTCAGCACCTGCACCAGCATCAGGTGCGCGAGATGGGTGGACATGAGGGCGCCGCCGGGTTGCGGGTCGCGCAGTTCGCAGGCCCACTGGTCGAGCGCCCAGCGCAGCACCTCGGCCTGGCTCGACGTGCTGGGGATGCTGACGATGGGCGGTAACGCGTCGAACAGCACGGCGGCATGGCTGCCCGTGAAGTCGAAGCGCCCGCAGATCAGGAACACCTCGCCGCCGCCGTTGTGCACGGCCACGCCTTCGTGGGCCACGGCGTGCAGGATGTGTGCGGCGTCCTGCGGCGGCAGTTCCGGGTCGGACGAGAGCACGAGACGGCGCCCGCCGTTGAGCAGGAAGCAGTCGCCTTCCTCGAAGCGGACCGGGTGGTCCAGGCCCTGCGCGACGCCCCAGCAGGTGCCGCGCACCATGGCCGCGAACTTGATGCCCTCATGCGGGGGGAAGTCGAAGGACCAGTCGCCCGCGGCATCGAAGCCCGCGTAGAACTGGCTGCGCGGCTGGAGCAGGGAGAGCACGTCGGAAAGAGGATCCATCACGAACGCGTACTTTTGCGAAAGAACGGCGTACTTTAAAGCATGTATCGTTCGCCGGCCAGTGCCTATCGTTGCCTCACTGGCTCTCAGAGCCATCTTCCGTGCACGTCGAAGTTCGGCCCTTTCTTCAAGGCCCACCTCTGATTCGGTGCACTCACACGAGGAACACGCCATGCCCCAAACGCAATCCGTCACCTTCAAGCACCGCACCTGGGACGTGGCCGCCACGCTGCGCCTGCCCGAGGGCTTCGACCCGGGCAGGAAGTACGCCGCCATCGTCTGCGCCCATCCCATCAGCAGTTGCAAGGAGCAGACCTCCGGCGTCCTCTACGGCGAGGCGTTGACGAAAGCCGGTTTCGTCACCCTGGCGTTCGACGCCTCCACCCAGGGCGCCAGCGGCGGCGAGCCGCGCTTCAGCGAAGACCCGGCCATCCGCGTCGAGGATTTCCGCTGCGCCGTGGACTACCTGGTCACGCTGCCCTACGTGGACGAGGAGAAGATCGGCGTGCTGGGCGTGTGCGGCGGCGGCGGCTACGCCGTCAGCGCCGCGATGACCGAGCGCCGCTACAAGGCCGTGGGCACGGTGGTCGCCGCCAACTACGGCCGCCTGATGCGCGAGGGCGACATGGCGCCCGGCGCCGCCATCAGGACGCTGGACGCCATCGCCAGGCAGCGCACCGCCGAGGCGCGCGGCGCCGAGCCGCTGGTCGTGGGCTACATCCCCGGCTCCGTGGCGGAGCGCGAAAAGGCTGGCATCAACGACATCGACGTCGTCGAGGCCGTGAAGTACTACACCACGCCGCGCGGCCGGCAGCCGGGCTCGCCCAACAAGCTGCGCTTCACGAGCACGGCCGCCGCGGTGGGCTGGGACGCCTTCCACTTCGCCGAGGTGCTGCTGACCCAGCCGCTGCACATCGTCATCGGCAGCGTGCCGGGCGGCTTCGGCTCCTACCGCGACGGGCTGGAGCTCTACGGCCGCGCGCGTTCGGACCGCAAGAGCATCCAGATCGTCGAGGGCGCGAACCACTACGACCTGTACGACCAGCCCGAAGCCACCAGCAAGGCGCTGGACCAACTGGTGCCTTTCTACAGGAAGCACCTGGATGCCTGAGGGGTACGGTTCCGCCGCCTTGCAGCCCGCCTCGCCCCTGCCGTTCATGGGTCCGAAGCGCTTCCACGCGCCGCCGATCGCGCTGGATGAACTGCCGCCCCTGCGCGCCGTGATCCTCTCGCACGACCACCTCCGGTGGTGGCGGGCCCGCGCCGGCATGGATGCCACCGGCTCCTGATTTCTTCTTTTTCTTTTTTCTTTTTTCACCCAAGGAAACTGACCATGAGCAAAGTCTGGCTCATCACCGGCGCCTCGTCCGGCTTCGGCAAGGCACTGGCCGAGTTGGTACTGGCCAGGGGCGACAGCGCCGTTCTCACGGCCCGCCGCCTGGAGCCGCTGCAAGCCATCGCCGCCGGCCATGGTGATCGCGCCCTGGCGCTGAAGCTGGACGTGACCGACGCCGCTTCGCGCGCCGCCGCGCTGAAGGCCGTTCACGAGAGGTTCGGCCGCATCGACGTGCTGGCCAACATCGCCGGCGCCGGCTCCTACGGTGCGCTGGAGGCATTCACCCCTGGGCAGATCCGCGCGCAGATGGAGCTGAACTTCTTCGCCGCCGCCGAGCTGTCGCGCGAAGTGCTGCCGCAGATGCGCGCGCGCCGGTCAGGCCAGATTCTCAACCTGACCAGCATCGCCGGCCTCGTCGCCTTCCCCGGCAGTGGCCTGTACAACGCGTCCAAGTTCGCTTTGGAGGGCTTCACCGAGGCGCTGCATCACGAGGTCAAGCCCTTCGGCGTGCGCGTGACGCTGGTGGAGCCGGGGGCCTTCCGCACCGGGTTCGCGAGCAGCGCGGCGATGAGGGCCGAAGGCCGCATCGACGACTATGCGCCGCTGACCGCGGGCATGGACGAGTACTACGCCACGCAGAACGGCCAGCAGATGGGCGACCCGGTCAAGGGCATGCAGGTCGTCGTCGACATGGTCGAAGGCGACACCGCGCCGGTGCGCCTGATGCTGGGCGAGGACGCCTACCAGTTGTGGGAAGGCGCCGTCGCCTCGCGCAACCGCGACCTCGCGAAGTGGCGCGCGCGGGGCGAAGACACGGCCATCCCGGGCGCCCTGAAGAACACCGCCCAGGCGCTCTGAGCGATGCGGGGCGCTGGCCTCAGCCGCCGCGCGCCTCGCGCACCATGTTGCGCGCGATGATGAGCTGCTGGATCTGCGTCGTGCCCTCGTACAGGCGGAACAGGCGCACGTCGCGGTAGAAGCGCTCGATGCCGTACTCGGCCATGTAGCCGGCGCCGCCGAGGATCTGCACCGCGCGGTCGGCCACGCGGCCGCACATCTCGGTGGCGAACATCTTGGCGCACGAGGCTTCGGTGGCCACGTCCTGCCCGTCGTCGCGGCGGCGCGCGGCCTCGACGGTCATGCATTCGGCCGCGAACAGCTCGGCCTGGCTGTCGGCCAGCATCGCCTGCACCAGCTGGAAATCGCAGATCGGCTGGCCGAACTGCCTGCGCTCCAGCGCATAGGCCAGCGTGTCGCGCAGGATGCGCCGGGCCACGCCCACGGCCACGGCGGCGATGTGGATGCGGCCCTTCTCCAGCACCTTCATCGCGGTCTTGAAGCCCTGGCCTTCCCTGCCGCCGATCAGGTTGGCCGCCGGAACGCGCACGTTGTCGAAGATCACGTCGCAGGTGTGCGCGCCGCGCTGGCCCATCTTCCGGTCGTACTTGCCGAAGCCGATGCCGGGTGTCTTCGCATCGACGATGAAGGCCGAGACGCCGCCGGCGCCCCTGTTGGCCGGGTCGGTGCGCGCCATCAGCGTGAACATGCCGGCATGCGGCGCGTTGGTGATGAAGCGCTTGGTGCCGCTGACGACGTAGTGGTCGCCGTCCTTGATCGCGGTGGTGCGCAGCGAGGCGGCGTCGGAGCCGGCCTCGGGCTCGGTCAGCGCGAAGGAGGCGATGACCTCGCCCGTGGCCAGGCGCGGCAGCCAGTCGCGCTGCTGCTCGGGCGTGCCGTCCATCAGGATGCCCTGCGAGCCGATGCCCACCGTGGTGCCGATGATGGAGCGGAAGGCCGGCGAGGTCTGGCACAGTTCGAAGAGCACGCGCACTTCCTCTTCCATCGTCAGCGCCAGGCCGCCGTACGGCTCGGGGATGGTCATGCCGAACAGGCCCAGCGCGCGCATCTCCTGCACGATCGATTCGGGGATCTCGTCGGTCTCGGCCACCTCGTTCTCGGCCGGCACCAGGCGCTCGCGCACGAAGCGGCGCACGCTGTCGAGCAGGGCTTCGAGGATTTGCGGGTCGCGGATCATGGGCGTCTTCAGAGGGTGTCGGCCGTGCCGAGGATGGCGGTGGACTGGCTCGACAGCGTCCCGCCGTTGCCGTGGACGACGGCCGTGCGGTGCCGCGCCAGCTGCCGCTGCCCGGCCTGGCCGCGCAGCTGCCGCACCGCCTCGATCAGCGCGAAGATGCCGTACATGCCCGGGTGCACGCACGACAGGCCGCCGCCGTTGGTGTTGACGGCCAGCCGCCCGCCGGGCGCGATGCCGCCGCCCTGCACGAAGGCACCGCCCTCGCCCTTGGCGCAGAAGCCCAGGTCTTCCAGGAAGAGCAGGGTGTTGATGGTGAAGGCGTCGTAGACCTGCGCCATGTCCATGTCGGCCGCTGCCAGGCCCGCCATCGCGAAGGCCTGCGCGCCCGACTGCGCGGCGGCGGTGGTCGTCAGGTCGGGCATGCACGAGATCTGGCGGTGCCACACCGCCGTGGCGTTGCCCAGCACGTACACCGGCGGCTGCGGCAGGTCGCGGGCGCGGTCGGCACGCACCAGCACGATGGCACCGCCGCCGTCGGTGACCAGGCAGCAGTCGCGCACGCCCAGCGGGCTGGCGACGGGGCGGGCGGCCAGCACGTCGTCGATGGTCAGCGGGTCGCGCATGAAGGCCTCGGGGTTGCGCTGCGCCCAGGTGCGCGCGGCCACCGCCACCTCGGCCAGCTGCTCGCGGGTGGTGCCGAACTCGTGCATGTGCCGCGCCGCCGCCAGCGCGTAGGCGGTGACGGGCAGCACCGGCTCGTAGGGGAATTCGTAGGGCTGCGGATCGAGGAAGCGGCGCGCGGCGATGCTTTCACGGCGGCCGAAGGTGGCCGAGCGCTGCGCGCTGCCGTAGCACACCAGCACCGCCTTGCACTGGCCGGCCTCCAGGGCGCGCACGGCCGGCAGCAGGTGGGCGATGAAGCTGCTGCCGCCAACCATCGTTCCGTCCACGTAGGTCGGGTTCAGGCCCAGGTGCTCGATCACCGGCATCGTCCACATGCTGGCGTTGACGCTGCAGGTGGCCACGCCGTCGATGTCGCGCATCGTCAGGCCGGCGTCGGCCACCGCGGCCTGCGCGGCGCGCACCAGCAGCGTCATGTCGTCCATGCCGGGCGATTCGCCGCAGCCGTAGGTGGCGGCGCCGGCGATGGCGGCCCTGCCGCGCAGCGGGCGGTTGACGGCGGCGGCGTCGAGCCTGGAACGGGGAATGGAAGACGCGGTCGTCATGCGGCGCCTCCTTCCTCGCCGGCGGGCTGGAACAGCACCAGCCCGCGCCCGTCCTTCTGCGCCACGTGCGCCTTCACCCGCTGGCCGATGCGCACCGCCTCGGGCGCAACGCCCTCGACGCGGCTCATCATGCGCACGCCTTCGTCCAGGTCGATCAGCGCCACGTGGTAGTTGCCGCCCGCGTCGCTCTTGCGGTGGATGGCGCTGGCGGAGTAGACGGTGCCCAGCCCGCTGGCCTTCACCCAGCGCAGCGCGCCGGCGCCGCAGTGCGGGCACAGCTCGCGCGGGATGAACACGTGCCGCTCGCACTGCGGGCAGTGCTGGATGCAGAAGCGGCCGGCGTCCAGCTCGGCCTGGTAGTGGGTCTGTGCGCTCATGTGCATGTCGATCGTCCTTTTCGTCCGTGCTCGCCCGTCAGCCGGCGGTGATGCCCGCCGCCCTGACGACCTTGCTCCACTTTGCCATCTCGCCGCGCAGGCGCTGGCGCAACTGCTCGGGCGTGCCGGGGTCGGCCTCGGCGCCGGCTTCCAGCAGCCGCTGGCGCACGCTGGCGTCATTCATCGCGGTGTTGAAGTCGGCGTTGATGCGCGCCAGCACGGCCGGTGGCGTGCGCGCCGGGGCGAACAGCGCGGCCCAGGAGTAGGCCTCGTAGCCGGGCAGGCCGGACTCGGCGACGGTGGGCACCTCGGGCAGCATGGCCGAGCGCCGGCGGCTGGCCACGCCCAGCACCTTGACGCGGCCGGTGCGGATGTGCTGCAGCGCCGTGGGCGCGTCGCAGAACATGAGCTGCACCTGGCCGCCCAGCAGGTCGTTCATCGCCGGCGCGCTGCCGTCCTTCTTCGCCAGCGCGATCAGCTCGCCGATGCTGCCGGCGGGCACCGAGGGATGCGCCACCACGAACACCGGGAACATCGCGGCGAAGCTGACGGGCGCGAAGTCCTTCTCGATGTCGTAGGGCAGCCTGCCCATCAGCGACGGAGTGACCGCGTGGTGGATGGAGGCCACGAAGAGCGCGTGCCCGTCGGCCACCTCGCGCGCCGCCGAGGCCGCCCCCACCACGCCGCCGGCGCCGGCGCGGTTGTCGATCACGGCGGGCGTCTTCCACAGCTCGCCCAGCTTCTGGCTGAAGATGCGCGCGGTGGTGTCGATCGGTCCGCCGGGCGGGAAGGGGACGACGAAGCGCACCGGCCGGGCCGGCCACGACTCGGAGGCCAGCGCCGCGAACGGACGCGCCGCGGCGGCGAGCAGGCTGCCGGCGAGCAGGCGGCGGCGCAGGGCGGAGGAAGGGATGGAAGGCATGAAGGGTGTCCTCAAGAGGTTGGCGCGCCGGCCTGTTCCTGGAGCACGCGCTTGAGGACCTTGCCGTTGGCGTTGGTGGGCAGCTCGGCCAGGGCGACGATGCGCGCCGGCCGCTTGTAGGGCGCCAGCAGGCCGCGCAGGTGGGCCTGCACGGCGGCGGCGTCCAGCGCGGCGCCGGGGCGCAGCTCGACGAAGGCGACGATCTCCTCGTTGCCGTCGTCCTCGCGGCGGCCGACCACGGCCGAGCGGTGCACGCTGGGGTGCGTGTTCAGCGCCGTCTCCACCTCGGCCGGGTACACGTTGAAGCCGGAGCGGATGATCATTTCCTTGAGCCGGCCGACCACGAAGAGCGCGCCGTCCGCGTGCATCTCGCCCAGGTCGCCGCTGGCGTACCAGCCGCCCTCGCGCATCACGGCGGCGGTGGCTGCCGGGTCGCGGAAGTAGCCGGGCATCAGGCCGCGGCCGCGCAGCCACAGCTCGCCGCGCTCGCCCGGCGGCAGCGGCCGGCCGGTGGCGGGGTCGGTCACCTGCACCTCGGCCTCGGCCACCGCGTGGCCGGCGCTGGTGTCGGCGCGCTGCTCGCCCAGGCGGGTGACGTGCATCGAGCCGGCGTATTCCGAGAGGCCGTAGCCGTGGTGCAGCGTCTGTCCGAAGACGGCTTCGACGCGCTGCTTGAGCGCCAGATCCAGCGGGCCGGCGCCGGTGTAGAGGTAGCGCAGCGCCGGCGCCTCGGGCCGCGCGATGCCCTGTTCCTGCAGCCAGGCCAGCAGGCGCGAGTACAGGGCCGGCGGCCCCTGCAGCTGCGAGACGCCGTGGCGCGCCAGCGCATCGACCAGGTCGGCCGGGTCGAACTGCGGGCGCATCACCAGCTGCGCGCCGGCCAGCAGCGAACTCATCAGCACCGTGCCCAGGCCGAAGATGTGCGTCATCGGCACGAAGGCGTAGCAGCGGTCGGACGGGCCCAGGTCGCGCGAGGCGCCGGACTCGCGCGCGAAGTGGATCAGCGCGTCGTGCGTGAGCATCACGCCCTTGGGCTGGCCGGTGGTGCCGGAGGTGAAGATCAGCGAGGCCACGGCGCCGCGTTCGCCGGGCCGCGGGTCGGGCTCGGGCCGGGCGGCCTCGCGCACGGCCGAGTGCTGCAGGCCGGCCAGTGCCGAGGGCACCGCGCCGA
>JASGDG010000333.1:0-3909 GCA_047607325.1 Xenophilus sp.
CTGCCGGCCGGGGCGCGCGCATCAGGCGGCGCGCCGGGCGTTCCGGCGCGGCCGGCGCCTCCCCAGCGGCGGGCGCTTCGTTCAGGCCGACGGTGGAGCGGGCGTAGACGTCCTCGTCGCCGGCCGCGGTGCGGCGCGACGGGTCCACCGCGCGGATGCGCTCGGAGGCGGCGAGCTTGTCGTCCACGCCGGCGAACTTGCTGTACTTGGCCAGCAGTGGCACCAGCTGGCCGTAGACGCGCGGGTTGCCGGCCAGGCACTCGCGCTGTTCCAGGAAGTCGGCCTCGCCCGCGAAGTTGCCGACCAGGCCGCCCGCCTCCGTCACCAGCAGCGAGCCGGCGGCCACGTCCCAGATGTTCAGGCCGGTCTCGAAGAAGGCGTCGGTGTGGCCGGCGGCCACGTAGGCCAGGTCCAGCGCGGCGGCGCCGGGGCGGCGCAGGCCGGCGGCGCGCGGCATCAGGTCGGCCATGATGGCCAGGTACTGCTTGAAGTTGTCGCCCGCGCGAAAAGGGAAGCCGGTGGCGATCAGGCACTCGGCGAGCCGCGTGCGCTTGCTCACGCGGATGCGCCGGTCATTGACGAAGGCGCCGCGCCCGCGCGAGGCGGTGAACAGGTCGTTGCGCGTCGGGTCGTAGACCACGGCCTGCTCGACGCGGCCGCGCACCGCCAGCGCGATCGACACGCAGTAGAACGGGAAGCCGTGGATGAAGTTGGTGGTACCGTCCAGCGGGTCGATGATCCAGACGTACTCCGACGCCTGTGCGCCGTGCTGCCGCCCCGATTCCTCCGCCAGGATGCCGTGGCCGGGGTAGGCCGCCAGCAGCGTCTCGATGATCGCCGCCTCGCTGGCGTGATCCACCTCCGTCACGAAGTCGTTCACCTGCTTCTGGGAGATGCGCACCGCCTCGACGTCGAGCGCGGCGCGGTTGATCAGCGCGCCGGCGGCGCGTGCGGCCTTGATGGCCACGTTGAGCATGGGGTGCAGGGTGGACGACATGGATTGTGGGAGGAGCGCGAAGGCCGCTGCGGCCGGGGCGGCACGGCGATGCGTGCCTGAAAGCTGGGGATTCTACCGGGCGCCGTCGGCATGGGGTGCTGGAGGCGCCCGCCGGATCGGCCTTCATCGGCTTGGCGATCGGCGGGGCCGCGCCTGGCGTTCCCGGCACACGCATAAAATGAGAATTGTTTTCAATTGATACGGCCGGGCGGCATGCGAGCCGTCCTCGGGGGGCATCGCGGCCGGCAGGCCGCCGGCGGACCGGCCGCGCCGTGCTGTGCTGTGCGAGTCGGCGACCCGCCCCGGCAACGATTTTTGACGAAAGGAAGAGGCTCATGCTCAAGAAAACCCTGTACGCCTTCGGTCTGGCCGCGCTGGCGGCAACGGCGAACGCCCACCAGATCTGGCTCGAACAGCCCGGCAAAGGCGGCGCCGTGATCCGCTTCGGCGAGTTCGGCGACAACCTGCGCGAGGCCTCGCCAGGCCTGCTGGACAAGTTCGGCAAGCCCACGGCCACGCTGGTGTCGGCCCAGGGCGAGAAGAGCGCCGACGGCAGCAAGACCGCCAGCGGCTTCGCGCTGCCCTTCTCCGCGCGCCCGGGGGAGGCCATCGTCGCCGAGGATGCCAGCTACCCGCTGTACAAGTTCAAGCAGGATGGTAAGGAGGTGACGAGCTGGTACCACCCGGGCGCGCGCCTGATCACCGGCTTCGCCGCGCAGCAGCCCAAGCTGGCGCTGGACCTCGTGCCCGCCGGCCAGCCGGGCGAATTCAAGCTGTTCTTCAAGGGCCAGCCGCTGCCCAAGGCCAAGGTCGCGCTGGTCACGCAGTCGGGCTGGGCCAAGGAAGGCCACACCGACGAGCAGGGCCTGGTGAAGTTTGACATGCCCTGGAAGGGCCAGTACGTGGCCGAGGCGAGCCACATCGACCGCACGCCGGGCGAACGGGCTGGCGAGAAGTACGACGGCGTGAGCTACGTGACCACGCTGACCTACGTGAAGGCCGGCGGCGCGGCGCCGGTTCCGGCCGGCCCGGCGGCGGCGCCGAACCCGTGAGCGCCGGGCTCGCCAGGGCCCTGAGTGCGGGGCCGCTCGTCTCGCGCATCGTCGCCGCTGTTTTCGGCGGCTACGCGCTGGCGGCGCTGGCCAGCGTGGCAGCGGTGGCCCTGCCCATCGACCGCGCGCAGGCCGTGCTCACGGGCATGCTGGCCAGCTTCGCCATCTATGCGGGCGCGGTGATCTGGGTGTTCGCCGTGCGCAGCGCGCGGCGCGCCTGGGCCGGGCTGCTGGCGGCGGCGGTGCCGCTGGGGCTGGCGGCCTGGTCGGTGTGGAACGCGGGAGCGCCCTCATGAGCGCGGTTCCCGCCAAACCCTTGCCGAAGGCGAAAAAGGCGCCCGGCATCCGCCAGACCATGTCCGACCTGCACATCTGGGCCGGGCTGCTGGTGGGCTGGGTCCTCTACGCCATGTTCCTCACCGGCACGGTGAGCTACTTCAAGGACGAGATCTCGCAGTGGATGCGGCCCGAGCTGCCGCACCAGGCCGGGGTGCCCGACGCCGCGCCGGTGGCCGCGCGCATCGCCCGGGGCTTGCAGGCGCTGGCGCCGGGCAGCCCGCAGTGGAGCTTCGGCCTGCCCGACGCGCGCCACAACACCGCCGACGCCTTCTGGCGCATCCCCGGCATGCAGGGGATGAGAGCCTTCCAGACCGCCACCTTCGACCCTGCCACCGGCCGCGAGGTGGCGGCGCGCGACACGCTCGGCGGCGAGTTCTTCTACCGCTTCCACTTCCAGTTCCACTACATGCCGGTGCTGTGGGGCCGCTGGCTGGCGGGCTTCTGCGCCATGTTCATGCTGGTGGCCATCGTCTCGGGCGTGATCACGCACAAGAAGATCTTCATCGACTTCTTCACCTTCCGCTGGGGCAAGGGCCAGCGCAGCTGGCTGGACGCGCACAACGCGCTGTCGGTCTTCGGGCTGCCCTTTCACGCCATGATCACCTACACCGGCCTGGTGACGCTGATGTCGCTGTACATGCCGTGGGGAGAGCAGGCGGCCTTCAAGACGCCGGCCGGGCGCCAGCAGCTGAGCGCCGAGCTGAGCGCCTTCGTCCAGCCCGGCAAGCCCAGCGGGCAGGCCGCGCCGCTGGCGCCGATCGAGGACATGGTGCGCCAGGCCCAGGCGCGCTGGGGCCGCGACAACATCAGCCGCGTGACGGTCGCCAACCCTGGCGACGCCAGCGCGCGCGTGAGCATCACCCGCGGCGACGAGGGCCGCGCCTCGGTCAGCCCGCAGTACCTGCTCTTCGACGGCGCCACCGGCCGGCTGCTGCAGGCCAAGGACAGCGTCGGCCCCGTCGCCGAGACGCGCGGCGTGATGTACGCGCTGCACCTGGGCCGCTTCGGCGACACGGTGACGCGCTGGCTGTACTTCCTCGTCAGCCTGGCCGGCACGGCGATGGTGGGCACGGGCCTGGTGATGTGGACCGTCAAGCGCAGGGCGAAGCTGCCCGACCCCGAGAAGCCGTACTTCGGCTTCCGGCTGGTGGAGCGGCTGAACATCGCCGCCATCGCCGGGCTGTCGATCGCCATGGCCGGCATGCTGTGGGCCAACCGGCTGCTGCCGCAGGGCCTGGCGCAGCGCGCCGGGTGGGAGGTGAACAGCTTCTTCATCGTGTGGGGCGCGACGCTGGCCTGGGCGCTGCTGCGGCCAGCCCGGCGGGCGTGGATCGAACTGCTGTGGACCGGCGCGGCGGCGCTGGCGCTGCTGCCGGTGCTCAACGCCCTGACCACGCAGCGCGGCCTGCCCGCCAGCCTGCGGGCAGGCGACTGGGCATACGCCGGGCTGGAACTCACGCTGCTGGCGCTGGCCGCGCTGCATGCGGCCCTGGCCGTGCGCACGGCGCGCCACCGGCCCAA
>JASGDG010000334.1:0-4272 GCA_047607325.1 Xenophilus sp.
CCGGCCGCGCGGGCGGCGCGCTGGTGACCAGCACCACGCCCAGCGCCGCGAGGCGCGCCAGCAGCGCATCGCACTCGGCCGCCGGCAGCTCGCCCAGGCAGAAGGCGTGGCTGACGGCCACGCGGCCCTGCAGGCCCAGCGCCTCGGTGCGGTCGAGGATCAGCCCGAGCGAGAAGGCGCCCATCGCGCCGGACTCGTGCAGGTGGATGTCCAGCGGCTTGCCGTGTTTGTCGGCCAGGCCGAAGAGGGTGTCGAGCGAGCGCACCGGGTCGCCGTCGATGGCGCTGGGGTCCAGCCCGCCCAGCACGTCGGCGCCGGCGGCCAGGGCGGCGCCCAGCAGTTCCGCCGTACCGGGGCGGCCGAGCAGGCCGGACTGCGGGAAGGCCACCGTCTGGATCTGCTGCCAGGGGGCCAGCGCCGCCTGGGTGCGCTGCACGCCTTCCAGATGCTTCAGGCCGGCCTGAGTGTCGATGTCGACATGGGTGCGGATGCGGGTGGTGCCGGCGGCCAGGAAGGCGCGGGCCAGCGCCATCGACTGCGCGGCGGCGTCGTGGCCGCTGGCGGCGCGGAAGGCGCGCTCGTTGTCGATCTTGTCCGTCAGCCGCGCGCCGACCTCGTTGCGGTACCAGGGCAGGCCCCAGAGCGTCTTGTCCAGGTGGGTGTGGCTCTCGACCAGGCCGGGCAGCAGCAGGGCGCCGCCGCCCTCTTCCACCGGCGCGCCGGGCGGCGCGTCCAGGCCCGGGCCAACGGCAGCGATGCGGCCGCCCCGCACCAGCACGTCGACCGCCGCGCCGCCGGGAGGGCGCACATCGCGGATCAGCAGCGAAGAGGAGACGCAGGGCATGGGGACCATGATGCCGGGCCGGGCCGCCTACAGCCAGCCCGCCCTGCGGAAGCGCCAGTACAGCACGCCGCACACCGCCGCCATCACGCCCAGCGCCATCGGGTAGCCGAAATGCCACTTCAGCTCCGGCATGACCTGGAAGTTCATGCCCCAGATGCCGGCGAAGGCCGTGCACGCGGCGAAGATGGCGGCCCAGGCGGCCAGCCGCTTGGTGACCTCGCCGTCCTCGATGGTGACCAGCGACAGGTTCACCTGGATCGCCGTCGCGATGCCCTCGCGAATGGTCTCGACGGAGGCGTGGATGCGCTGCAGGTGGTCCACCACGTCGCGGTAGTACGCCTGCGTGCCCGCGCACAGCGGCGGCACGCGGCCGCCGTAGAGCCGCCCGGCGGCCTCCAGCAGCGGCGCCACGGCGTGCTTGAGCACGCGCAGCCGGCGCTTGAGCGCATAGAGCCGGTGGATCGTCGCCCGGCGGGCCATGTCCTCGGTGAAGATGGCCTTCTCGATCGCCTCGATCTGCTCCTCCAGCTGCTCGATGACGGGGAAGTAGCGGTCCACCACCTCGTCCATCAGCGCGTACAGCACGAAGCCGGGGCCCTGCTCCAGCAGTTCGGGCTCGCGCTCGCAGCGCTGGCGCACCTGCGCCAGGCTCTGCGCGCTGCGGCGGCGCACCGAGAGCAGGTAGTTCGGGCCGGCGAACACGTCCACCTCGCCCACGCGCAGGCGGCGGCGCTCGCCCTCGCCGTCCGGGTCGAGTAGCTGCATCACCACGAAAAGTGAATCGCCGTACTCCTCCACCTTGGGCCGCTGGGGGACGCCGAGCGCGTCCTCCACCGCCAGGGGGTGCAGGCCGAAGGCCTGCCGCATCGGCGCCAGCTCCTCGGCCGTGGCGTCCTGCAGCGCGACCCAGACGAAGCAGCCGGGCTGCGCCAGGTGGCGGGGAATGTCGCCGACGTCGATGTCGGCCAGCTTGCGGCCATGCCGGTAGGCGGCGCAGTTGATGAGCATGGGCGGTGGGAACGGGTGGCGAAGCCGCCATCGTGCCACCACGCCGGCCGGCCCGCGCATGCCGCCGGGCGTGCGGATAATGCGCCGATGGTCCGGCCCACCCAACAGCTCCACGCATTGCGCGAGCCTGCGCCTGCCCATGCCGCGGCCACGCTGCTGCTGCTGCGCGACACGCCCTCGGGCCTGGAGGTGCTGATGACGCGCCGCCCGCAGCGCACGAACTCCGCGCCCGGGACCCACGTCTTCCCCGGCGGGCGGGTGGACGCCGGCGACGAGCAGGCCCGGCGCATCGCCCTGCGCCGCCGCACCCAGCCGCGCGCCCAGCTCACCCACGCCGTGGCCGCCGTGCGCGCGTGTTTCGAGGAACTGGGCGTGCTGCTGGCCGAACACGAGGACGGCCGCACGGTGAGCGCCGCCGAGGCGGCCGCCCTGGACCGCGGCGCCACCGCCGGCGGCCGCTTCGAGCAGCAGTGCGCCGCCCGCGGCCTGCGCCTGGCCACCGACCGCGTCTTCACCCTGGCCCACTGGGTCACCGACCGCGACCTGCCCAGGCGCTTCGACGTGCTCTTCCTGGCGGCGCGCATGCCCGAGGGGCCGCCGCCGGCGGACGAGGCCGGGCCGTTCGCGCCCTGCTGGGTGCGCCCGGCCGAGGCGCTGGCACGCCACGACGCCGGCACGTTCAGCATGGGCTTCCCGACCGTGCGCACGCTGCGCCGGCTGGCCGCCTTCGCCCGCGTCGACGAGGTGCTGGCCGCCTGCCAGCGCGAGAAGCCGCTGTGGAGCAGCTGCCCGCGCGGCGGCCTGCTGCACGGCCAGGAGGCGCGCTACATGGAGCACGAGAGCCCCTACGGCGAACTGGCGCTGGTGTGCCCCGACGGCCAGATGCTGCACCACCTGGACTGGCAGACCGAGCAGCCGGTGCCGCTGCTGCGCAACGTGCAGCGCTTCACCGCGCCCAACCCCGGCGCGATGACCGGGCCCGGCACCAACAGCTACATCGTCGGCGAGCCCCAGAGCGGCTACGTGGTCGTCGACCCCGGGCCCAGCGACTTCGGCCACGTCGGCCGCCTGTGGCGCGCCACGGGTGGCCGCGTCCGCGCCATCGTCTGCACGCATTCGCATGCCGACCATTCGCCCGGCGCCGCGCCGCTGCAGGCGATGTGCAAGGAAACGAACCCGCCCATCCTCGGTCTGCCCTCGGCGCCCACCGCGCGCGCCAGCGCCCGCTTCACGCCCGACCAGGTGCTGCACAACCACCAGCGGCTGGTGCTCCAGGGCCGGCTGCTGGAAGACGGCTCCGGCCGCCGCGTCACGCACACGCTGCGCGTCGTCCACACCCCCGGCCACGCCGCCAACCACCTGTGCCTGGCGCTGGAGGAGGACGGCCTGCTCTTCTCGGGCGACCACATCCTCAACGGCAGCACCACGGTGATCGACCCGCCCGACGGCAACATGACCGAGTACCTGCAGTCGCTGGACGTGCTGGACGACGTGTGCGCCGAGCTGCGCGTCGAGTTCATCCTGCCGGCGCACGGCCACGTGCTGGGCTTCGCGCGCGGCGCCATCGCCCGGCTGAAGTCGCACCGCCTGCAGCGCGAGGCCAAGGTGGCAGCCGCCATGCGCCGCCTGCCGCTGGGCAGCGTGGACGACTGGCTGCCGCTGGCCTACGCCGACACACCGCGCGCGCTGTGGCCGGTGGCGGCGCGCTCGCTGCAGGCGCACGTCGAGCGCATCCGCGAATTGGCCTCGCAGCCCGGCGCCCTGCCTACGCAGGCGGCTCCGCTGCCACCCGCCTTCCAGGGGCTGCCGACGCAGCCCGGCATCTGGTCCACGCGGCTGTGAGCGAGCCCCCCGCGGACGTCGCAGCCAGCGCGGGCGAACGCCTGGCCAAGCGCCTGGCCGCGCAGTTGGGCTGCTCGCGCCGCGAGGCCGAGCAGCTCATCGCGCAGGGCGCGGTGAGCGTCGACGGCCAGCCGGCCACGGCACCGCAGCAGCGCGTGACGGCACGGCAGCGGGTGGCGGTGGCTCCCACCGCCTCCGCCGGGCCGCTGGCGCCGGCCACCCTGCTGCTGCACAAGCCGGCCGGCGTGGACTGCGCCGACCCGAAGCTGTGGTCGCGGCTGCAGCGCGACGCCGCCGACGCGCTGCACGGCCGCCCGGCCGTGCCGGGCCTGTTCATGGGCCAGCGCTGCGTGGCGCCGCTGGCGGTGCGCGAGAGCGGCCTGGCCGTCTTCACCCAGGTGTCCGGCGTGGCGCGCCGGCTGCTGGACGACGCGCCGCTGGTGGAGCACGAATACACGGTGGAGGTCGAGGGCGAGGTGGACGCCGACCTGCTGCCGCGCCTGCGCCCGGCGCGCGCCAGCATCGGCAGCCGGCGCGAGGGCCGCACCGGCCTGCGCCTGGTGCTGCACGGCCCCGAG
>JASGDG010000335.1:0-3783 GCA_047607325.1 Xenophilus sp.
GCCTCCAGCGCCGGCAGCGCGAGCGGCGGCGCGGCGCCCCCGATGCGCTCGATGCCCAGCAGCGGCTGCGCCGCGACGGCCTGCCCTTGCGGCGTCGCATCCCATTCGTCGAAACGGCGCAGCGCGGTGGCGACCAGCCCCTGCGCGGCCGCGGCCGCCTCGAAATCCAGGGCCTTCCAGGCGCGCATCGCAGCCTCGGCATCCGCGCGCGCGGCCGTCGCCGGATCCAGGCCCAGCAGGCGCAGGGCGCCGTCGCGGTGGTGGCGGAAGTTGGCATGCACGCGCACATGGCCGTCGGCGCAGGCGTACAGGCCCGTGAAGGCATCCCACTGCGGCGGCACGCGGCCGTCGAGCGCGAACCAGTTGGTCGCCTCCACGGCGGCGTGCCGCATGTCCACGGCCACCGCCTGGCGCGGCTGGCCGCGCAGGCGGCCCAGTTCGCAGGCGGCCAGCGCCGCGGCGGCGATGCCGCTCTGCGCCGCCGTGCCCACGGCGAAGGACGAGGGCATGACCGGGTCGGCCCCGGTGAGGCGAACCATGTCGAGTGCGTCGGGCGGCAGGCCGCCAAGCGGCCAGAGGCGTTCCAGTGCAGTGCGGGCGTCCATGGATGAAACTCCTTCGACCGGCATGTGCGGCTACTTCAGCTCGAAACCCTGTTCCTTCACGTTCTGCGAGTCCAGGCCGATCTGCACCTTGAACGCGCCCGGCTCGGCCAGGTACTGCAGCCTGGCGTTGTAGAAGGCCAGCTTGTCCTCGCCGATGGAAAAGCGCACTTCCTGCTGCTCGCCCGGCTGCAGCATCAGCTTGCGGAAGTCCTTCAGTTCCTTCACCGGCCGCACCACCGAGGCGGCCACGTCCTGGATGTACAGCTGCACCACCGTCTCGCCGGCGCGCTCGCCGGTGTTGGTGACGGTCACGCTCGCCTCCACTTTGCCGCCGCGGGGCATGCGCGTGCTGGAGAGCGTGACGTCCGACAGGCTGAAGTCGGTGTAGCTCAGGCCGTAGCCGAAGGGATAGAGCGCGCCCTGCGGCTCGTCGAAGTACTGCGAGGTGTAGTTGCCCGGCTTGCCCGGCGTGAAGGGCCGGCCCAGGCGCGGGTGGTTGTAGTAGGTGGGGATCTGACCGACCGAGCGCGGCAGCGAGATGGGCAGCTTGCCCGAGGGGTTGTAGTCGCCGAACAGCGCGTCGGCGATGGCGTGGCCGCCCTCGGTGCCGGCGAACCAGGTCTCCAGCATGGCGTCGGCGTTGGCCTTCTCCCAGGCAAGCGTGAGCGGGCGGCCGTTCATCAGCACCAGCACCAGCGGCTTGCCGCCGGCCTGCGTCACCTCTTTCAGCGCCCGCAGCAGGGCCTGCTGGCTCTCGGGCAGATCGAGGCGCGTGCGGCTGGAGGACTCGTGCGACATGCCGCGCGACTCGCCCACCGCGGCGACCACCACGTCGGCCTGCCGCGCGGCGGCGACCGCCTCGTCGATCATCTGCTGCGGCGTGCGCTTGTCCTGCACCACCTCGGGCTCGTCCCAGTTGAGGAAGTTCAGGTAGTCGACGATGGCCTTGTCCTCGGTCACGTTGGCGCCGCGCGCGTAGATCAGCCGGCCCTGCCCGGCCAGCGCCTGTTCCATGCCGGCGCGCAGCGTCACCGACTGCCTCCACTCGGCGCGGGCCGACCACACGCCCATCATGTCGACCGGCGCGTCGGCCAGCGGGCCGACCAGCGCGACCGTCGCGCTCCTGGCAATGGGCAGCGCGCGGTGGTGGTTTTCCAGCAGCACCAGCGAGCGGCGCGCCACGTCGCGCGCCGGCCCACGGTGCAGGCGGCTGTCGGCCTTGGGGTCGGGCGGGTCGTCCCCGGCCTTGCCGATGCGCAGGAAGGGATCGCGGAACAGGCCCATGTCGTACTTGGCTCCCAGCACCTCGCGCACCGCGTTGTCCAGGGTCTTCATCGGCACCTCGCCGGAGCGCACCAGGCCGGGTAGCTCCTTGAGATAGACCTGGTCGGCCATGCTCATGTCCACGCCCGCGGTGATCGCCAGCCTGGCCGCCTCGCGCGCGTCGCGCGCCACGCCGTGGCGCGTCAGCTCGATGATGGCGCCGTGGTCGCTGAAGGTCAGGCCGCGGAAGCCCCACTGCCTGCGCAGCAGATCCTGCAGCAGCCAGGTGTTGGAGGTGGCGGGCTGGCCGTTGACGGTGTTGAGCGCGATCATCACGCCGCCCGCGCCGGCGTCGATGGCGGCCCGGTAGGGCGGCAGGTAGTCGTTGTACATGCGCATCGGGCTCATGTCGACGACGTTGTAGTCGCGCCCGCCTTCCACCGCGCCATACAGCGCGAAGTGCTTGACCGAGGCCATGATGCTGTCGCGCGCCAGCACCTTGCCGGCGGGCGTGCCGTTCTGGAAGCCCTGCACCATCGCCCGCGCGATCTGCGAGACGAGGTACGGGTCTTCGCCGAAGCCCTCGGAACTGCGGCCCCAGCGCGGGTCGCGCGCGATGTCCACGGTGGGCGCGAAGGTCACGTCCACGCCGTCGGCGCTGGCCTCCAGCGCCGACGTGCGCGCGGTGAGGCGCACCGCCGCCATGTCCCAGCTCGAGGCCAGCCCCAGGCCGATGGGGAAGGAGGTGCGGTGGCCGTGCAGCACGTCGTAGGCGAAGAGGATCGGGATCTTCATCCGGCTGCGCCGCACCGCCGCCTCCTGCAGCGGGCGCTGCTCCGCGTGGTTGGTGGAGTTGAAGGTGCCGCCCACGCGGCCGGCCGCGATCTCCTCGGCCAGCTGCGCGGCGGGCATCTCCGGCCCGATGCTGATCAGCCGCAGCTGGCCCACCTTTTCCTCCAAGGTCATCTGCCCCAGCAGGTCGGCGATGAAGGCCGGCTTGTTGTCGATCAGCGCCGGGTTGGGCTGGGCGAAGGCCAGGGGTGCGGCCAGGGCGGCCAGCATGGCGAGCGTCGGCGTCTTGATCGGGGTGAGGTGCATCGGCGGGGCGCTCCTTGAGGGTGTGCGGACATCGAAACCGGGCGCATCTTAGGCCCAGGCCGGATGCGACCTGCCGTCGGCGCCCGCGAGGCCGGCCCGCGCGAATCGGCACGGCCGGGCCGAGCGCGCGGCGCAAGAATCGCCGCCATGACCTCCCCCGCGACCGCCTCCGCCGCGCCGATGGCCGACGAAGCCCACTGGCGCCGCAACCTCGCGGTGTGCATGTTCGGCGCCTTCACCACCATCGTGGCGATGACGCTGCTGCTGCCCTTCCTGCCGCTGTACGTGGCGCAGCTCGGCGTGGCGCGGCACGCGGCCGTCGTGCAGTGGTCGGGCGTGGCCTACGGCGCCACCTTCCTCAGCGCCGCGCTGGTGGCGCCGCTGTGGGGCCGGCTGGCCGACCGCTACGGGCGCAAGCCGATGCTGATCCGCGCCAGCCTGGGCATGGCGGTGGCGATGGCGCTGATCGGCATGGCGCACGACGTGTACCAGCTCGTCGGCCTGCGCCTGCTGGCCGGGCTGCTGGGCGGCTACGCCTCGGGCTCGACGCTGCTGGTGGCCACGCAGACGCCCAAGGCGCGCTCGGGCTGGGCGCTGGGCACGCTCTCGTCGGCCATCATGGCGGGCAACCTGGCGGGGCCGCTGATCGGCGGCGCGCTGCCGCCGCTGGTCGGCATCCGCAACACCTTCTTCGCCGCCGGGGCGGCGATCTTCGTCGCCTTCCTCGCCACCGCGCTGCTGATCCGCGAGGCGCCCCGGCCGCGCGGCGCGGCGGCCCGTCAGGCGGCCGGCAGCGGCTGGCAGGGCGTAGCCGACC
>JASGDG010000336.1:0-3565 GCA_047607325.1 Xenophilus sp.
AGGCCCGGCGTGGGCGCCGCTTCGCCGTTGGCCAGCGCCTCGGCCGCGGCCCGCAGCGGCGCCGACTGCCAGGCATGCGGCCGGCCCGAGGCGATGGCCCCGACCCATTGCGAGAACTGGCCCAGCGCGGCGTCGGTGCCGTCCAGCAGGGCCGGCGTGGCGGGCCGCTGGTCCGCCAGCCAGGTGTTGAGCACCTGCTCGAAGGACCAGGCCGCCTCGCCGAAGTCCATCAGCCCGACCATGCGCGAGCTGCCCTTGAGGGTATGGAAGGCCCGGCGCAGGACGGTCAGCTCGCCCGCATCGCCGGCGGCGTCCTCGCGCAGGCTCCGGATGGCCGCCTGGCCGCCCTGGATCACCTCGGCGGCCTCTTCCAGGAAGATGTTCTGGAGGTCGTCCTCCTCCAGCTCCGTGACCTCGGTGTCGGGCGGCGCCTCCAGCGGCATCGGCTCGGAGAGCCTGGCCGTCCAGCTCTGGGCGGCCCGGCTGAACTCCTCCAGCGCGGGTGCACCCGGAGTGCCGGCCTTGGGCGCCGCCAGCGCAGCCAGGTGGGCCGCGATCTGCGCGTCCACCTCGTCCACGCTGAGCACCGGGTCCGCCTGCGGCGCGGCGGAGGGCGCGGCGACCAGGTCGGCGCCGATGCCGTGGATCGGCCCGCCGGCATCGGCCTGCCGCCCCATCAGCGGCCTGAGTTCGCCCGCTGCCTCGTCGAACACGAAGAGGCGCTTGGCCAGCGCCGGCTGGTAGCCGAGCATGTCGATCAGGAAGCCCAGGGCGCCCAGGTTGTTGCCCAGCGATTCGACGTGCTGTCCGCCCGCGGTCCCCTGGTCCCCGGCCATCAGGTGGTCGACGTTCTCGCGCATGCGCTGCACGGTGCGTGCGGCCTGCTCCAGCCCGAGCACGGAAAACACGCCCCGCATCTGCAGCAGCTGGCCGGGCACGGTGCGCAGCAGGCCCATCTCGGCCGGGCGGCGGAAGAACTGGTCGAGCGATTTCTCCAGCTCGGCCAGGTGGGCGCGCAGCTCGTCGACCACGGTGCCCATGGTCTGGCGGTCGCTGACGCGGCGGTACAGCTCCTCCATCCACGGCTCCAGCGGCTCGGGGCGCCCGCCTTCGCGGGCGCGCTCGATGCGCCCGGCCAGCTGCACGGTGCGCGCGGTCAGCTGGCGGTCCTGCGGGTCCAGGTCTTCGAAGGCCGCCTCCAGGTACAGCACCGAAGTCGCCACCTCCATCGCCAGCCCGGTCGAGGGCGCGCGGCCCGAGCGCAGCGAGGCCTCGACCGCGTTGTTCAGCGCCTGCACCATCGGCGCGCTGGCCGGGTGCAGCCTGAGCAGCGATTCGCCCAGCTGCGCGAAGGTGTCGGCCGCCTGGCGCAGCCGCGACAGGTCGCCGCCCGCGAGGGCCGACCACATCTCCTTGGCGGTCTCGATCCGCTTGCGCACCTGCGCCAGCACCTGGGGATCGAAGCGCCCGAACTGCACCGCCGCGTAATCCACCGGCTGCTGGTTCGACACCCCCCACGCCGCGCGCGCCGCGTGCAGCAGCGGCGCCTCGTCGCGCGGCGCGGGCACCGCCTGGGCGCAGAAGAACAGCAGATCCTGGCCCAGCCGGTCCGACACGGCGCTGTCGCCGCGGGCGAGCGTCATGTACTGCAGGAGCACCCGCGAAGCGGCACGCTTGACGTAGACGTCCGGCGGCAGGAGCGAGAGCGACAGCGCCTCGAAGAAGCCTGCGGCCAGCAGCCAGAAGCTGGCCACCCGTGGCTGGGCCGCGCCGCGTCCCAGGCCCGCGCAGACGGCGGCCAGGCGCCGGGCGGCCGCCTCGTCGCCGCCCTTGACCACCTTGAGCACGTCGCGGTCGACCTGGGCGCGCACCGCCGGGTCGTAGATCATGGTGCGGAAGCCCGCCGGCTTCGGCACCTCGGCCCAGACCCAGGGATAGGTCCACAGGTCGGCCGGATGCACGCGCTCGCTGCCCAGCAGTTCCAGCACGTCGCGGTACTGCGGGAACAGCGCCACCGCCGAGACGGCCTTGCCGGCCAGCATGGCGGCCAGGAAATCGCCGACGGCGAAGCCGGCCTGCTCGACCTTCTGCACGGCGGCCTCGGTGCACTTGCCGGGGTCGAGCATGAAGCTCTGCACCGCGAACTCCATCGCGCCGACCACCTGCGCCGGCGCCGTGTGGCCGACCATCTGCAGCGCGCCCACCGCCTGATGCAGCTGCTGGCGGGCCATGCGCAGCGGGCCGCTCTCGGGCGCCTGCCAGGCGCTGCCCTCGCGGGCCTGGCGCCGCAGCGACCTGCCGGCGGCCTCGATCGATTTCTGGACCTCGCCGGTCACCCAGGCCAGCGGCCCGAGGTCTTCGGAGGCGGGGGCGTTGCCGGCCACCGGGGCGTGGGCGGGAGGGCGGTTCGACACGTTGCTGCTCGAAAGAAGGGGCGGCGGGAAAGGGCGGTCAGGCGATCTTGAAGCGGGACACCGACTGGCGCAGTTCCTCGGCCATGTACGACAGCTCGCGCACCTGCTTGGCGGTCTCGCGGGTGCCTTCGCCGGTCTGCTCCGTCACGGCGAAGATGTGCTGGATGTTGGCGGCCACCACGTTGGCCGACTCGGCCTCGCGCGAGGCGGACTGCGAGATCTGCTCGATCAGCTCGGCCAGGCGGCGCGACACGCGGTCGATCTCCGAGAGCGCCGTGCCGGCGTTGTCGGACAGCTTGGCCCCCTCCACCACGCCCTGCGTGGAGCGCTCCATGGCGCCCACCGCGTCCTGCGTGTCGGTCTGGATCGCCTTCACCAGCGCCGAGATCTGGCGCGTGGCGTCGGCGGAACGTTCGGCCAGGCGCTGCACTTCCTCGGCCACCACCGAGAAGCCGCGGCCGGCTTCACCGGCGGACGCGGCCTGGATGGCGGCGTTCAGGGCCAGCACGTTGGTCTGTTCCGTGATGTCCGAGATCAGCTCGGTGATTTCGCCGATCTCCTGCGAGGACTCGCCCAGGCGCTTGATCCGCTTGGAGGTTTCCTGGATCTGGTCGCGGATCGAGTTCATGCCGCCGATGGCGTTCTGCACCGCCTGCAGGCCGGACTCGGCCGCCTGCAGCGACTGGCGCGCCACCGAGGCCGATTCCTGCGCCTGCGAAGACACGCCGTTGATGCGCTCGGCCATGGTCAGCACCGACTGGCCGGTCTCGCGGATCTCGCGCAGCTGTTCGGTGGAGGCGGCGAGCAGCTCGGTCGAGGTGCTTTCCACCTGCGAGGTGGTCTGCGCCACGCGGGTGGCCGTGTTCTGCACGTTGCCCACCAGCAGGCGCAGCTCTTCCACCGTGTAGTTCACCGAGTCGGCGATGGCGCCGGTGATGTCCTCCGTCACCGTCGCCTCCTGCGTCAGGTCGCCCTCGGCCACCGTCTGCAGCTCGTTCATCAGGCGAAGAATGGCCGCCTGGTTGGCCGCGTTGACGCGCTTGGCCTCCTCGCCGGCGCGCTCGGCCTCCAGCCGCTCGCGCTCGGCCGCGGCGGCGCGCTCGCGGCCCTCGCGCACCTGCACGTAGGCGATGGCGGCGGCGGCCGCCAGC
>JASGDG010000337.1:0-15030 GCA_047607325.1 Xenophilus sp.
CCAGCGTGCCGGCGAAGCCGCCGGCCACCAGCGTCCAGCGCAGGGGCGAGACCCGCTCCCTGAGCACCAGGGCCGCCATCACGGTGATGGCCAGCGGCGCGACCATCATGATGGCCGTGAACTCGGCCATCGGCATGTCGCGCAGGCTGAAGCAGGCGAACACCGTGCTGCCCAGCAGCAGCAGCCCGCGCAGCGCCTGGTAGCGCGGGTGGCGCGTGCGCAGCAGGGCCGGGCCGTGCAGCGGCAGCAGCACGGCGGTGGTGGCAATGGCCTGGAAGGTGTAGCGGAACCACGCGCCCATGAACACCGGCACCGTCATCACGGCCAGTTTGGTGGAGGTGTCGAGCGCGGCGAAGCAGGCCACCGCCATCACCGCCAGTCCGATGCCGGCCAGCAGGCGCTCGGCCTGGCGGTCGCGCAGGGAGGTGGGTGGCGTGGCGACGGGGGTGGAGGACGACGAGGCGGCGGCGCTCACCGGATGCGGTCCGCCAGCAGCTCCCATACGGGCGTCAGGCCCTCGGGCAGGGGCGGCAGCGAGCCCAGGTCGCAACGGCTTTCGCCGGGGCTGTGGAAGTCGCTCCCGCGCGAGGCGGCCAGGCCGAACTCGCGCGCCTTGCCGGCGTATTCGGCGTATTCGGCCGGCGTGTGGCTGCCGGTGACCACCTCCACCGCCCGGCCGCCATGGGCCTGGAACTCGGTGAAGAGGGCGTATTCCTCGTTGGCGGTGAACCGGTAGCGCCCGGGATGCGCGATGACCGCCAGCCCGCCGGCATCGTTGATCCAGCGCACGGCGTCGCGCAGCGCGGCCCAGCGGTGCGGCACGTAGCCGGGCTTGCCTTCGGTGAGGTACTTGCGGAAGACCTCGGCCGTGTCCTTGCAGTGGCCCTGTTCGACCAGGAAGCGGGCGAAGTGGGTGCGCGAGATCAGCTCGGGGTTGCCGACGAACGTGAGCGCGCCCTCGTAGGCGCCGTGGATGCCCACCCGGGCGAGCTGCTCGGCCATTTCCCGCGCCCGCTGGCCGCGTCCGCCCCGGGTGTCGTACAGGCCCCGCGTCATCGCCGCGTCGTCGGGGTCGAAGCCCAGGCCCACGATGTGGACCGTCTCGGCGGCGAAGGTGACGGAGATCTCGGTGCCGGTCAGGTAGCGCAGCCCGCATGCGCGCGCCGCCTCGGCGGCGCGGTGCTGGCCGCCGACCTCGTCGTGGTCGGTGAGCGCCCACAGGTCCACGCCGTTGGCCTGGGCGCGGGCGGCCAGCTCCTCCGGCGTCAGCGTGCCGTCCGATACCACGGAGTGGCAGTGCAGGTCGGCGTTGAGGACGGGGCTCACCCGCGGGATTCTACGAAGCGGCGGCAAAGCGTGCCGGCGCCGGGTTGCCATCGAAAACAGAGCAACCCCGGCATGTGACAGGCGTTGTCATATTTCTGGCGGGGGGTGGCGGCAAGAATACGCCCTTCGAAATGACGCAGGACGCCACCGCGGGAGCGGAGGACCGAACGACCCTCATGAATGCCATCAAGGAAGCCCGGCGCTTCATCGAGAAGAACCCCGACGACGCCTCGGCCCGCATCCTCGCGCGCCTGGTGCTCGCGCTGGAGACCGACCACAGCTTCGAACTGGTCACGCTCTACGCCCTGGACTACGACGCCTTCCAGCTCGCCATCGACATCCTGCGCGAGTGGCGGCTGGACCGCTATTACGCGGGCAAGGCCAAGCTGTTTGACCTCTCCGTGCAGGTGAGCGAACTGCCGGTCGCCGGACCGGCTCCGGCGGAGCCCGTGGCCCCCGCTGCCTGAGCGCGGGCCTCACTTCCGGTCCGTCTTCCTGAAGGCCGCCCACGCAGCCATCGCGGTGAAGGTGGCCACCACGGCCACCAGGATCCAGAAGCCGTGGCGGTTCTCCGCCAGCGGGATGCCGCCCACGTTCATGCCGAACAGGCCGGCCAGGATGTTGATGGGCAGGGCCAGCACGGTGACGATCGTCAGCACGAACAGGCTGCGGTTGTTGTCTTCCTGCACCTGCGCGGCGATCTCCTCCTGCAGCAGCTTCACGCGGTCCTGCAGGCCGGCCATGTCGCGCAGCACGGCAGAAAACTCGGCGGAGGCGTCGCGCAGGCCCTGCGCGTCCGCCTCGGCCATCCAGGGCGGCGGGCGGGTCAGCAGGCGGAACAGCGCGGCAGGCTCCGGCGCCAGCTGCCGCTGCAGCCGCACCAGCACGCGGCGCAGCTCGCCCAGGCGGACGCGCTGCGGACCGGAGCGGCCGGCCAGCAGGTCATCCTCCACCGCGTCCACGCGGGCCGTGACGCCGCGCACGATGCCCACCAGCACGTCGGCCTGCGCGCGCATCAGATGTTCCAGCAGCTCGGCGCTGGAGCCCGGTGCGTCGCCGTCGCGCACGGCGGTGCGCAGCGTGTCCACCGAGCGCAGCGGCCGGGTGCGTGCCGTCACCACCAGGCGCGGGCCGACGGCGATCCACAGGGTCGAGATGTCCGAGGGCTCGAAGCCGAAGTCGAAGTGCACGTCGTTGACGATCGCGACCAGCGTGTCGTCGTCGCGCTCCACGCGGGTGGAGTGCAGGCCGCCGTCCAGCGCCTCGTAGAAGCTGTCCGGCAGGGCCGCGTGGCGCTCCAGCCAGCGGCGCGCCGGCGCGTGGCTGAGGTTGAAGTGCAGCCAGGTGAACTCGCCCGGCACCGGTGCCGGCTGGGCGAGCCAGTCGGCCGCGGCAGCGGCGTCCACGGCCGTGACGCCGCCGCGCTCCGGCGGGCCGAAGCGCCAGCCGCAGATCAGGCCTGCAGCGTCGCCCCCATAGGGAATGCCGGGTGGCGGGAAGGGGCGGTCGGGCATGGGCGAGGCGGCAGGGGGCGGTGAATTGCGCCGGGCAGCCGATCGTGTGTCGGCCACATGACGATGGCGTGACAGTGAAGTTGTTGAATTACAACTGATTTGCGTCAATATGTCACTTAATCTTCGCTTCCGCTCCGCGCGGGCACGGGACAGATGCCGGGATGCGCTGCTATGGTTTCTGCCATCATGGCCCGCCGCGTCTCCTTCCCCTCTTTTCTGCACCGTGCGTACCAGCGCCAGGTGAATGCGCTGGCGCGCGTCGCGGTGCGGGGCGGCCGCCGGGTGGTCGATCAGTTGCAGCGCGCCGTGAGCGAGCCCCTGCGGCCGCCGCCGGGCTCCGGCGAGTGGATCGCCGGCATGGCGGCGGGGCCGGGGGGCGTGCGGGGGTTCCACCTCTATCGGCCGCCGGGAATGCAGGCCGGCGAAGGGCTGCCTCTGCTGGTGATGCTGCACGGCTGCGGCCAGACGGGGCGCGAGTTCGCCATCGGCACGCGGATGAACCGGCTGGCGGCGCGGGAGCGCTTCCTGGTGCTCTACCCGGAACAGGACCGCCTGGCCAATCCGCAGGGCTGCTGGAACTGGTTCGAGCTGCGCTCCGGCCAGGCGCTGGCCGAGGCCGCCGCGGTGATGGCCGCCATCGACCAGGTCTGCCTGGTGCATGGCGCCGACCGGGGTCGGGTGGCGGTGGCCGGCCTGTCCGCCGGTGCCGGCATGGCCGCGCTGATGGCGCAGGCGGCGCCCGACCGCTTCGTCGCGGTGGCCATGCATTCCGGCGTGGCGCCCGGGGCGGCGCGTTCGCACCGCGACGTGCTGGCGGCCATGTCCGGGCGGTGCGCCCCGGCCCTGGAGGCCTGGCCCGGGGCGCTGCCGCCCCTGCTGGTGCTGCAGGGGGATGCCGACACCGTGGTGGCCCCTGTCAACGGCGAGCGCGCGGCACGGGCCTGGGCCGAGGCCGGCGGCGCCTGGCCGGAACCGGCGCAGGAGCGCCGGCGCGGGCAGCGCCTGCCCATGCGCGTGACCGAGTACCGGTACCGCGGCCGGGCGCAGGTCGTGCAGGTGGACGTCGCCGGCCTCGGGCACGCCTGGAGCGGTGGCGCGCCGGCAGGGTCGTTCACCGACCCGCGCGGGCCTGACGCCTCGGCCATGGTCTGGGCCTTCGTGGCGCGGCAGTTGCGGCGTCGCGACGACCGGCCGGCCGCCGCATAGCGTCCGCGCCGCCGGCCGCCTGTACGCCACCCGGCGTATTGGCGCCAGGCGTCGTTCCACTGAGACTTTCTCCGTCATTCCACCCCGGAGAAAGAGTCCATGCAACGTCGCTTCACCCTCAAGGCCCTGACCGCCAGCGTCGCCCTCGCGAGCCTGGGCGCCGCGCCGGCCTTTGCCGCCGACACCATCAAGGTCGGCATCCTGCACTCGCTGTCGGGCACGATGGCAATTTCGGAGACCGCGCTCAAGGACATGGCCCTGATGACGATCGACGAGATCAACAAGAAGGGCGGCGTGCTGGGCAAGCAGCTGGAGCCCGTGGTGGTGGACCCGGCTTCCAATTGGCCGCTGTTCGCCGAGAAGACCAAGCAGCTGCTCGGCCAGGACAAGGTGGCGGTGATCTTCGGCTGCTGGACCAGCGTGTCGCGCAAGTCGGTGCTGCCGGTGGTCGAGGAGATGAACGGCCTGCTGTTCTACCCCGTGCAGTACGAGGGCGAGGAGCTGTCCAAGAACGTCTTCTACACCGGCGCCGCGCCCAACCAGCAGGCCATCCCCGCCGTCGAGTACCTGATGAGCAAGGAAGGCGGCGGCGCCAAGCGCTTCGTGCTGCTGGGCACCGACTACGTGTATCCGCGCACCACCAACAAGATCCTGCGCGCCTTCCTCAAGAGCAAGGGCGTGAAGGACGCCGACATCGACGAGAAGTACACCCCCTTCGGCCACAGCGACTACCAGACCATCGTGGCCGACATCAAGAAGTTCAGCCAGGGCGGCAAGACAGCGGTGATCTCCACCATCAACGGCGACTCCAACGTGCCCTTCTACAAGGAACTGGGCAACGCCGGCCTGAAGGCCAAGGACGTGCCGGTGGTCGCCTTCTCGGTGGGAGAGGAGGAGCTGCGCGGCGTGGACACCAAGCCGCTGGTGGGCCACCTGGCGGCATGGAACTACTTCATGTCGGTCAAGAACCCGACCAACACGGCCTGGATCAAGGAATGGAGCGACTACGCCAAGGCCAGGAAGCTGCCCGGCCAGGCCGACAAGCCGCTGACCAACGACCCGATGGAGGCCACCTACATCGGCATCCACATGTGGAAGCAGGCGGTGGAGAAGGCCAAGAGCACCGACACCGACAAGGTGATCGCCGCCATGGCCGGCCAGACCTTCAAGGCGCCGGACGGCTTCACCGTGCAGATGGATCCGAAGAACCACCACCTGCACAAGCCGGTGCTGATCGGCGAGATCAAGGCCGACGGCCAGTTCAGCGTGGTGTGGAAGACCAAGGAGCCGATCAAGGCCCAGCCATGGAGCCCGTTCATCGAGGGCAACGACAAGAAGAAGGACGAGCCGGACGGTAAATCCAAGACCTGATCCGCCGCCCCGCGCGTCCTCTCCCCGCCGGGGAGAGGGGCGAACACACGAGCCCAGAACAGCGTGAAGATTTCTCTGCGTCCATTCCTGCGCCTGCTGCCGGCCCTTGGGCTGATGTGGGCCGCGCAGGCCCATGCCATCACCGCCGAGCAGGCGCACGCCATGGCCAGCGGCGACGCCGAGGAGCGCGTGGCGGCGCTCAACCAGGCCGTGCTCGATGCCGACGCGAAGACGGCCGCCTTCATCCAGGCCCTGGCCGACGAGGCGGTGAAGGTGACGGACAAGCAGGTCTTCGTGATGCGCGAGGACAAGGGCCACGACCCGGTGAGCGGCGCCGAGGTGCCGGTGCCCGACGATGCCGAGGACGTGGTCAACAACAACTACGTGCGCAGCGCGATCGACGCCGCGCTGGCCGCGCTGCAACTGGCCAGCCCGGACGAGTCGGCGCGCGCCCAGGCCGCGGACGCGCTGTTCAAGGACCCCGACGAATCCCGGCTGCCGCTGATCGAGAAGGCCCTGGCCGCCGAGCAGAGCGCGGCCGTCAAGGCCCGCCTGGAACTGGCCCGCGCGGCGATGCTGATCGGCAGCCAGGACAAGGCGCACCGCCTGGAGGCCGCCCGGCTGCTGTCGGAAAGCAGGAGCCCCGACACCAAGCTGCTGCTCAACGAGCGCCTTTCGTCCGAGACGGACCCGCAGGTGAAGGCGGCGCTGACGTCCGCCATCGCCGCCATCGACGCCTCGCTGGTCTGGGGCGACCGGCTGGCCGCCATCTTCAGCGGCATCAGCCTCGGCTCGGTGCTGTTGCTGGCGGCGCTGGGCCTGGCCATCACCTACGGGCTGATGGGCGTGATCAACATGGCGCACGGCGAGCTGATCATGATCGGCGCCTACGCCACCTACGTGGTGCAGGGGCTGTTCCAGCGCTTCGTGCCCGAGCCGCTGTTCGGCTGGTACCTGGTGGCGGCGATCCCGGCCTCCTTCCTCGCCTCGGCGCTGGTGGGGGCGGTGCTGGAGCGCGGCGTGATCCGCTTCCTCTACGGCCGCCCGCTGGAGACGCTGCTGGCCACCTGGGGCATCAGCCTGATGCTGCAGCAGCTGGTGCGTTCGCTGTTCGGCGCGCAGAACGTGGGCGTGGAGAACCCCGCGTGGATGAGCGGCGGCGTGCAGCTCATGAACAACCTCACGCTGCCCTGGAACCGCATCGGCATCATCGTCTTCGCCGGGCTGGTGCTGCTGGCCATGGGCTGGCTGATCGGCCGCACGCGGCTGGGCCTGTTCGTGCGCGGCGTCACGCAGAACCGGCCCATCGCCGCCTGCATGGGCGTGAACACCGCGCGCATCGACACCTACGCCTTCGCGCTCGGCTCCGGCATCGCCGGGCTGGCCGGCTGCGCGCTCAGCCAGATCGGCAACGTCGGGCCCGACCTGGGACAGGGCTACATCGTCGACAGCTTCATGGTGGTGGTGCTGGGCGGCGTCGGCCAGCTGGCCGGCACCGTGTACGCGGCGCTGGGGCTGGGCATCCTCAACAAGTTCATCGAAGGCTGGGCCGGCGCGGTGCTGGCCAAGATCGCCGTGCTCGTGTTCATCATCGTGTTCATCCAGAAGCGGCCGCAGGGCATCTTCGCGATCAAGGGGCGGAGCGCCGAGGCATGAGCGAGCTGAGACTTCCCGCCAGGGCGCCGCTGCTGACCCGCAAGGGCTGGACCGCCTTCTTCGCCGCCCTCATCGCGGTCTGCGCGCTGGCGCCGGTGCTCAACCTCGCGGTGCCCGCCGGCAGCGCCTTCCACATGAGCGACTACACGGTGGCGCTCGTGGGCAAGATCATGTGCTACGCCATCTGCGCCCTGGCGATGGACCTGATCTGGGGCTACACCGGCATCCTCTCGCTGGGCCACGGCCTCTTCTTCGCGCTGGGCGGCTACATGATGGGCATGTACCTCATGCGCCAGATCGGCCGCGACGGCAACTACAAGAGCGACCTGCCGGACTTCATGGTCTTCCTCGACTGGAAGGAGCTGCCCTGGCACTGGGCCTTCAGCGACTCCTTCGTGTTCCAGATGCTGATGGTGGCGGCGGTGCCGGGCCTGCTGGCGCTGGTGTTCGGCTGGTTCGCCTTCCGCTCGCGCATCAAGGGCGTGTACTTCTCCATCATCACGCAGGCGCTGACCTTCGCGGCGATGCTGCTCTTCTTCCGCAACGAGACGGGCTTCGGCGGCAACAACGGCTTCACCGACTTCAAGCGCATCCTGGGCATCCCGATCGCCACGCAGGAGATGCGCATGACGCTCTTCTCGATCACCGGCTGCACGCTGCTGGGCTTCTTCCTCTTCGCGAAATGGCTGGTCGGCAGCAAGTTCGGCCGCGTGCTGCAGGCCATCCGCGACGCCGAGTCGCGCACCATGTTCTGCGGCTACAACCCGCTGCCCTACAAGCTCGCCATCTGGGTCGTCTCGGCCATGATGTGCGGCGTGGCCGGCGCGCTGTACGTGCCGCAGGTGGGCATCATCAACCCGGGCGAGATGAGCACCGCCGCCTCCATCGAGATCGCCATCTGGACGGCCGTGGGCGGCCGCGCCACGCTGGTCGGCCCCATCGTCGGCGCCTTCCTGGTCAACGGCGCCAAGAGCTGGCTGACGGTGGTGGCGCCGGAGTACTGGCTGTACTTCCTCGGCGCGCTTTTCATCGCCGTCACCCTGTTCCTGCCCGACGGCATCCTCGGCCTGGTGCGCCGCTGGCTGCGGCGCCACGGGAAGGCGCCCGGCGCGAGCGCGGGCCGGCGCGCGGCGCAGCGCTCACTGGCGGCGTCGGAAGGCGTGGAGGAGGACGCCCTGGCACCGCTGGCCGCCGAGGTGGAAGGGGCCAAGGCATGACGCCCGACCTGATGGAGTCCGGCGCGCAGCGCTACGCCAAGGGGCACGGCCTGCCGTACGCGGCGCAGACCGAATCCGGCGGACGCGAGGCGGGCTACGGGCGGCCCGCCGTGGCCGGCGAGGTGGACGTTACGCACGGCCGCATCCTCTACCTGGAAGACGTGAGCGTCAGCTTCGACGGCTTCAAGGCGATCAACCGGCTGAGCCTGGACATCGCGCCGGGCGAGCTGCGCTGCATCATCGGCCCCAACGGCGCGGGCAAGACGACGATGATGGACATCATCACCGGCAAGACGCGGCCCGACAGCGGCACGGTGTACTTCGGCAGCACCATCGACCTGCTGCGCCACAAGGAGGCCGAGATCGCGCAGATGGGCATCGGCCGCAAGTTCCAGAAACCCACGGTGTTCGAGCAGCTCAGCGTGTTCGAGAACCTGGAGCTGGCGCTCAAGACCGACAAGGGCGTGAAGCATTCGATGTTCTTCCGGCTCGACTCGGCGCAGGCCGACCGGCTGGCCGAGGTGCTGCACACCATCCACCTGGCGGGCAGCGTCGAGCGCATGGCCGGCTTGCTCAGCCACGGCCAGAAGCAGTGGCTGGAGATCGGCATGCTGCTGATGCAGGACCCGAAGCTGCTGCTGCTGGACGAGCCGGTGGCCGGCATGACCGACGAGGAAACGGCGCGCACCGCGGAGCTGTTCCTCTCGCTCAAGGGCAGGCACTCGCTGATGGTGGTGGAGCACGACATGAGCTTCATCAGGACCATCTCCGAGATCGTCACTGTGCTGTGCGATGGTGCCGTGCTGGCGCAGGGCACGCTGGACGAAGTGCAAAGTGACGAGCGGGTCATCGAGGTCTACCTGGGAAGATGAGCATGCTGAGCGTCAGGAACATCCACCAGTACTACGGCGGCTCGCACATCCTGCGCGACGTCAGCTTCGAGGCGCACCCGGGCCAGGTCACGGTGCTGCTGGGCCGCAACGGCGTGGGCAAGACGACGCTGCTCAAGTCGCTGATGGGCCTGGTGCCCATCAGGAGCGGCAGCATCGCATTGGACGGCCAGCCCGTCCACCGCAGGACGCCCTACGAGCGTGCCCGCGCCGGCATGGGCTTCGTGCCGCAGGGCCGCGAGATCTTCGCCCGGCTCACGGTGGAGGAGAACCTGCGCATGGGCCTGGCCTACCGCAGCGGCTCGACGCCGGTCCCGCCGGAGCTGTTCGAGCTGTTCCCGGTGCTCAGGCAGATGCTGCACCGGCGCGGCGGCGACCTGTCGGGCGGGCAGCAGCAGCAGCTGGCCATCGCGCGCGCGCTGGCGCCGGGGCCGAAGCTGCTGATCCTCGACGAACCCACCGAGGGCATCCAGCCCAGCATCATCAAGGACATCGGCCGCGTCATCCGCATGCTGGCCGGCCGAGGCGACATGGCCATCGTGCTGTGCGAGCAGTACTACGACTTCGCGCAGGAACTGGCCGACCACTACCTGGTGATGGAGCGCGGCGAGGTCATCGCCCGCGGCCTGGGCAAGGACATGGAGGCCGACCGCGTGCGGCACCTCGTCGCCATCTGAGCGCCGCCCTCGGCCGCGCCGCGGGCGCTTACTCGACTTCTGCGATCAGTTCGATTTCCACGCAGCAGCCCATGGGAATCTGCGCCACGCCGAAGGCGCTGCGCGCGTGCGCGCCGCGCTCGCCGAAGACCTCGCCGATCAGTTCGCTGGCGCCGTTGGTCACCAGGTGCTGCTCGGTGAAGCCGGGCGTGGAGTTGACCAGGCTCATCAGCTTGACGATGCGCTTGACCTTGTTCAGGTCGCCCACGGCGGCGTGCAGCGTGCCCAGCAGGTCGATGGCGACGGCGCGCGCCGCCGCCTTGCCCTCGTCGGTGCCGAGGCCGGCGCCGAACTGGCCGACCCAGGGCTTGCCGTCCTTCTTCGCCACATGGCCCGAGAGGAAGACCAGGTTGCCGGTGCGCACGAAGGGCACGTAGGCGGCGGCGGGCACGGCCACAGGCGGCAGTGCGATGTTCAGCGACTTCAGCTTGTCGTAGATGCTCACGGGATGGACCTTTGCGATGGGGGGAGAGACGGGGAACCCTGTCCGGCCGCCTATTCTCACTGCGCTTCGACCCATTGCCGCAGGGCGGCGTCCCGGATCGAGAGCACCTCGAACAGGCCCAGCGCCCGCAGCGCGGGCAGGGCGTCGCACATGTCGCGTTCGGCGTCCCGACGCTGCGCGGCGCCGGCCAGGGGGTCGCACCAGACCCTGGCGTTGGCCAGGAAGGCGGCGACGGTGCCTTTGCGGGCGAGGGTGCCGTCGGGAAGGCGGACCTGGTTGTGCCCCTCGGGCAGGATGTCTTCGGCGCGCATGTGCAGTTCCTTGCGGTGTGGGTGACGGCGCGATCGTAGGCCGGCCCTTCTGGCGCGTGTACGCTACGGCAGACATTCAATGCGCCGATGACGCCACAGATGACGCTGCCGCTGATCCCGCCCCTGAGGGCCTCCGCCGCCGACGGGCCGTCCCTGCTGGCCGTGGCGCGGCAGTCCGGCGCGGTGCGGGTGACGCGCCGCCACCGCCACGCGCGCGGGCAGCTGCTGGGTGCCGCGCGCGGCCTGCTGTCGGTCGATGCCGGCGGCAGCCGCTGGGTGGTGCCGGCCACCCATGCCGTCTGGATACCACCCGGGGTGCCGCATGGAGTCCGCTCGCACGGGCCGTTCGCGGGATGGAGCGTGTACGTGGAGCGCTCCGCCTGCGGCGCGCTGCCCGGCGATTCGTGCATCCTCGCCGTGTCCGGGCTGCTGCACGAGGCGGTGGCGCGGGCCGTGTCATGGGAGGACGGCCAGGCCTGGGATGCGCCGCAGGCGCGGCTGGCCGGCGTCATCCTCGACGAGATCCGCGCCGCGCCCCGGGCCGCCCTCGGCCTGCCCATGCCGCGCGATGCCCGCCTGCTGCGGATCGCGCGGGCGCTGTCGGAGCGGCCGGACGACGGCCGCCGCCTGGAGGCATGGGCCGCGTGGGCGGGCCTCTCGCCGCGCACGCTGACGCGCCGCTTCGTGGCGGAGACCGGCTTCAGCTTCACCGCATGGCGCCAGCGCGTGCGCCTGCTGCGGGCGCTGGAATGGCTGGCGGCCGGCAGGCCGGTGACGGCGATCGCGCTGGACCTGGGCTACGACAACGTGAGCGCCTTCATCGCCCTGTTCCGCCGGACCTTCGGCGTGACGCCGGGACGGTACGAGGCCTCACTGCGCTGAAGCGGCGTCCTCGTCGTCGGGCCGCACCGTCACACCCACGTGCAGCACGTGGCGCGCGCCGCCGTGCAGCACGCCGCGCATGGGCGAGACGTCGGCGAAGTCGCGGCCGACGGCCAGCAGCACGCAGTCCTCGCCCGGCTGGCGGCCGTTGGTGGGGTCGAAGCCGGCCCAGTCGCCGCCGCTGCCGGGCTCGCCGATGGCCGGCGGGACGTACAGCTCCACCCAGGCGTGCGAGGCGTCGGCGCCCAGCAGGCGCGGCTGGCCGGGGGGCGGCTGCGTCAGCAGGTAGCCGCTGACGTAGCGCGCCGGCAGGCCCAGGGCGCGGCAGCAGCCGATCATGATGTGGGCGAAGTCCTGGCACACGCCGCGCCGCTGGGCCAGCGCCTCCACCGCGGGGGTGCCGATCTCGGTGCTGCCGCTGTCGTAGGCGAAGTCGCGGTGCATGCGCAGCGTCAGGTCCATCGCGGCCTCGAACAGCGGGCGGCCGGGCGTGAAGCTCTGGCGCGCGTAGCTCGCGAAGTCGTCGTGCAGCGGCACGTGGCGTGAGGGGAAGACGAACTCGGAGGCCGGGTCGTCGTACAGCCCCTTGCGGTAGCGGAAGCGCTCGCGCACGGCCTCCCAGGGCGCCCGGGGCGCCGCCTGCGGCGACAGTTGCGGCGCGGCGGTCTCGACCCGGCTCTCGGCCGCCACCACCAGCTGCTCGTGCGTGGATTCCAGCGCGAAGAAGGTGCGCGTGTTGCCGTACACGTCCACCGATTCGCTGCACTGCGCCGGCGCGGGCTGGATGCGCAGCGCATGGCTGAGCACCTGCTGCGAGGGCCGCTCCAGCGGCCGGAGGTGCGCCATGTGCTGCGCCGTCTCCACCGGCGGCGCGTAGTCGTAGCGGGTTTCGTGGAGGATGTGCAGGCGCATGGGGTCCGGTCCGTCGTCAGGCGCCGACCGAGCGCACCGTCTCGTGGGTGAGCGTGAAGTAGCGCACGCCGATGGCGTCGGAGACGTGATAGGCCGCCGCTTCGCAGGCGTCCAGCACGTCCAGCAGCCGTCCGTGGCGGCCTTCCGGGCCGGGATCGCACAGGCCCTCCAGCGTCCAGGCGGCCGGGTCGGGCAACTCGTGCGAGAGGGCGGTGAGCTTGCCCGGCGCGCTGCCGGCCAGGCGCGCGATGCGTCCGCGCAGTGTCTGCGCCACCCAGGCCAGCGAGCGCGGGTTGTCGCCGTCGAGCACCAGCAGGTCCACCAGCGTGGACAGGTCGCGCCGCTGCTGGTAGCGGAAGTGGAAGGTGATGGTGCTGTCGAACAGGGCGATCATGGCCTCGAAGCCGCTCACCTCATGCAGCGTGCCGGCCTCCAGGCCGGCCGCCAGCGCGCGGGCCAGGAAGCCCAGGCGCTCGATGTGGCGTCCGATGGACAGCAGCCGCCAGGCGTCGTCGCGCGTCATGCGGTCGGTCTGCGCGCCGGTGATGGCCGAGAGCATCATGCTCGCCGCCTCCAGCGTGCGCTGCGCGGCGCCCAGGGCATAGCGCCCTTCGCCCGGCTCGCCGGCCTGCTCCTTCATGCGGCGCAGGAAGTCTTCTTCCGCGTGCAGGATCTGGTTCCAGTGCTCCTGGGACAGGCGCTCGCGCACCGCGGCGGCGGCCTGGCGCAGGCAGTGCAGGTTGAAGCCGACGCTGCGGCCGCGATCGATGTCGCCCAGCTCGGCGATCAGGGCGCGCTCGAACACGCGGCGTGTCCGGGGTGCGCGGGCGCCGTGCTGCGGCTCGGGCAGCTCGCGCGGCACCAGCGCGTTGCGCCGCGCCAGCGCGTCGAGCCAGGCCGTGAGGGCGGGGGAGGACTGGTCCTCGCCGCCCAGCAGGTCCAGCGCCAGGCGCGCCAGGCGCAGGGTGTTCTCGGCGCGCTCGGTGTAGCGGCCGAGCCAGAACATGTTCTCGGCGGCGCGGCTGGTCACCGGCGCGCGGTGGCGCGCCAGCGAGGCGGGCGTGGCGTGGGTGTGCAGGCGGGTGCTGCGGTCCACCTCGCCCTCGGTCAGCACCCACACGTCGGCGCTGCTGCCGCCGCGCTGCATGGAGGCGATCTGCGCGTCCGGGCCGGCCAGCCGCGCCATGCCGCCGGGCAGCACGCGCCAGGACTGCGGACCGTCGTTGACGGCGAACACGCGCAGCATCACCGCCTTGGGTGCGATGTGGCCGGGGCCCGGGTCCCGCGCCCAGGTCGGCATCTGCGACAGGGGGACGTAGCTCTGCACCGTGTGGGCATCGGCCTGGCGCATGATGCGGCCGGCCCATTCGTCGAGCGCGCGCCGGTCCAGCTGCGCGCCCAGCACGGCCCCGAAGCGGGGGTGCACGTGCGAGCCGGGGTAGGTCGGCTTGATGGCGCATTCGGCCAGCCGCGGCAGCGCCGCTTCCATGGCCGCGCGCTCGCCGCACCACCAGGTGGGCAGCGAGGGCATCGCAAGCGGCTCGCCCAGCAGGTGCTCCGCCAGCGCCGGCAGGAAGCCCAGCAGCGCCGGCGATTCGAGAAAGGCCGAGCCCGGCGTGTTGGCCACCAGCACGTTGCCGGCGCGGATGGCCTGCAGCAGGCCGGGCACGCCGAGGGTGGAGTCGGGGCGCAGCTCCAGCGGGTCGAGGAACTCGTCGTCCAGGCGCTTGATGAGGCCGTGCACCGGGCGCAGGCCCTGCAGCGTCTTGAGGTACAGCCGCTCGTCGCGCACGGTGAGGTCGCTGCCCTCGACCAGCGTCACGCCCAGGTAGCGCGCCAGGTAGGCGTGTTCGAAGTAGGTCTCGTTGTAGGGACCGGGCGTGAGCAGGGCGATGTGCGGCGGCGAGCCCGCGGGGCACATGGCTTGCAGCCCTTCCATCATCGCGGTGTAGGTGGCGGCCAGGCGCTGCACCTGCAGCGACTCGAAGGCCTGCGGGAACTGGCGCGAGACAGCCAGGCGGTTCTCCAGCAGGTAGCCCAGGCCGGAGGGCGCCTGGGTGCGCTGCGAGACCACCCACCAGTGGCCGTCCGGGCCGCGCGCGACGTCGAAGGCGGCGATGCGCAGCCAGGTGCCGCCGGGCGGCTGCACGCCGTGCAGGGCGCGCAGGTAGCCGGGGTGGCCGCGCACCAGCGCGGCCGGCAGCAGGCCCTCGGACAGCAGCTTCTGCGGGCCGTACACGTCGGCCATCACCCGGTCGAGCAGGCGGGTGCGCTGCAGGACGCCGGCCTCGATCCGCGCCCAGCTCTCGGGCGGGACGATGAGGGGGAACAGGTCCAGCGACCAGGGGCGCTGCGGCCCGTCGGCGTCGGCATAGACGTTGTAGGTGACGCCGTCGTCGCGGATCTGCCGCTCCAGGCCCAGGGCGCGGCGCGGCAGGTCGGCGAAGCCTTCGGGGCCCAGCGTCTCGAAGAAACGGCTCCAGGCCGGGGTGAGGGGGAGATCGCGGGCGGAGGACAGCGCGGCTTCGCCGGCGGCCGGCGCTGGGGCCGGCGGCTGGGCGGCGTCGTGCAGGGGCGGCGGCGG
>JASGDG010000338.1:0-11452 GCA_047607325.1 Xenophilus sp.
CTGGCGCACAGCCCCAGCCGGGGGCTGGACGTGCGCGCCGGCGCCGAGGTGCACGCGCGCCTGCGGGCCGCGCGCGACGCTGGCGCGGCGGTGCTGCTCATCAGCGAGGACCTGGACGAGGTGCTGGCCCTGGCCGACCGGGTGGGTGTGATGGCGCGCGGGCGCATCGTGGCCGAGTTCGAGCAGCCCGCCGACCGGCAGGCGGTGGGACAGGCGATGGTGGACCATGGCTGAGAACGCCCTGCCCTCCCGGGCGGCGCCGCCTGCCTCGACCACGCGGGTGCCGCTGCTGGCGCGCCGCTACGCGCTCGAAGTGCGCCAGCAGATGGCCTGGCCGCTGCAGGCGCTGATCCTGGCCGTCTCGGTGGCGGCGGGCATGGCGGTGTCGGCCGCCATCCTGGTGGCCGCCGGCGTGCCGGCCGGCGAACTGCTCGACGAGTTCGTCATGCAGACGCTGGTGGACCGGCAGAGCCTGCTGGCGGTGCTGTTCCAGGCCGCGCCGATGATCCTGGTGGGCGTGGGCGCGGCCGTCGCCTTCCGCGCCCGCTTCTGGAACCTGGGGCTGGAGGGCCAGATGATCTGGGGCGCCATCGGCGCCACCGCCGTCTCGCTGTCCGGGATCGGGCCGCCCGCGCTGCGACTGCCGCTGATGGCGCTGGCGGCGCTGGCCCTGGGCATGCTGTGGGCGCTGGCGCCGGCGCTGCTGAAGCTGCGCCTGGAGGTCAACGAGATCATCGCCTCGCTGATGCTCAACTACATCGCCGCCAACGTCCTGCTGCACCTGGTCTACGGCGCGTGGAAGGACCCGAAGGACGCCTTCCCCCACTCGCCGCAGTACCGCGCCTTCGAGCGGCTGCCCGAGTGGCTCGGCAACGCCGGCGCCGCCGCCATCGGCCTGGCGCTGCTGGCGGCGCTGGCGGTCGGGTGGTTCGTGGGCGCCAGCCGCGCCGGGTTGTACCTGCGCTTCGTCGACGCCAGCCCGCGCGTGGCACGCGCGCTGGGCGTGCCGGTGGGGCGCATGGTGCTGGCGGCGGTGCTGCTGTCCGGCGGGCTGTCCGGGCTGGCCGGCTTCGTGGTGTGCACCGGACAGGAGGGGCGGCTCACGCAGTCCTTCTACGCCGGCTACGGCTTCTCGGGCATCCTGATCGCCTTCCTGGCGCGCAACCACCCGCTGGCCGCCAGCGGGGTGGCGCTGCTGGTGGCGGCGCTGTTCGTGGCGGGGCGCAACCTGCAGGTCTTCTACCAGATCCCCTTCTCCATGGTGCAGCTGATCCAGGCCATCATGGTGATCTGCGTCGCCTCCTCGGACTTCTTCATCCGCCACCGGCTGCGCGCCGTGGCGGCGGGGGCCGCCTGATGGCCGCGCTGTCGATCGCCGCCAACTGGCTGGGCAGCGCGCCCGACTTCGCGGTGCCCTACGCGCTGGCCGCGCTGGGCCTGATCCTGAGCGAGCGCGCGGGCGTGCTCTCGCTGGGCGCCGAGGGGCTGATGCTGGTGGGCGCGCTGGCCGGCATCGGCGCGGTGCTCAGCTTCGGCGACACCGCCCTCGCGCTGCCGGCGGCCATGCTGGCGGCCAGCGCGGTGTCGGTGCTGTTCGCCGCCATGGTGATCGTGCTGCGCGTCAACCAGGTCATCGCCGGGCTGGCGCTGGTCTTCTTCTGCCAGGGGCTGACCAGCCTGCTGGGCACCGTGCTGGGCTGGACCAACAAGGCGGTGAGCGGCTTCGGCGCGCTGCCCGTGCCCCTGCTCGCGGATCTGCCCCTGGTGGGGCGGCTGTTCGCGCAGAACATCGTGGTCTACCTCACGCCCCTGATCTTCGCGGCGGTGGTGGGGTGGCTGCAGCGCAGCACGTCCGGCCTGCGGCTGCGGGCGGTCGGCGAGAACCCGCAGGCGGCCGACGCGGCCGGCATCCCGGTGGCCGCGTGGCGCTTCGGCGCGGTGCTGGCCGGCTCGGCGCTGGTGGGGCTGGCCGGGGCCTACCTCTCCGTCGTCAGCACCAAGCTGTGGATCGCCGGCATGACCGGCGGGCGCGGCTGGATCGCGGTGGCGCTGGTCATCTTCGCCCGCTGGTCGCCGTGGAAGGCGCTGGCCGGCGCGCTGCTGTTCGGCTGCATCGAGGCGCTGATCCCCCAGCTGGCGGCGGCCGGCGTGCGGCTGCCGCAGTACTTCATGCTGATGACGCCCTATGTCGTGACGCTGGGCGTGATGGTGTGGGTGGCGCTGCCGCGCCGCGGCGGCGGCTCCCACGACGAGCCGGGCGCCCTGGGCCAGCCCTGGCTGCGGGAGGAGCGCCGCTGATGCGCGCCTACGTCTATCACCAGCCGCGCGAGCTGGACGCGCGCGCCTTCGCCGACTACCTCGACCCGTCGCGCACCGCGGTCCTCTCCATCGACATGCACCGGGGCCACCTCGATGACTCGCCCGACTGCCCCTGCCCCGCGCCCCGCGCGCGGGACGTGGTGGCGCCGATCGACGCCTTCCACGACCGGGTGCGCGCGCTGGGCGGGCGCATCGTGCACGTCAAGTCGGTGCTGCGCGAAGGCGGCGCGGACGACCTGGCCGGCATCCCGGCCGCCTGGCGCCGCACCTTCCCGCTGCACGTGGGCCCCATCCCCAACGCCGACGCGCACGCCATCGAGGGCTCGCGCTGGACCGAATGGGTCACGCGCGTGGAACCCGGCGACCTGAAAGTGGAGAACAAGCGCCGGCTGTCGGCCTTCTACCCCACCGACCTGGACTTCCTGCTGCGCAACCAGCGCATCGAGACCGTGGTGCTGAACGGCGGCTTCACCGACTGCTGCGTGCTCAACACTGCCTTCGACGCCAACAACCACAACTACCGCGTGATCGTGCTGCGCGACCTGGTGCGCGGCACCGACGAACACCTCGAAGCCGCGGCGCTGGCCATGGTATCGCTGCATCTCGGCCTGGTCCTGGACTCGGCCGACCTGCTGGCGCACTGGCGCAGCGGCGCCCCCGCCACCATCGCATCCCCCCAGCCATGAACACCATCCCGCTCGTCGACCTGCACGGCAGCCTCGACGCCGGCGCGCCCGCCGCGCGCCAGTCCGCGCACGAACTCTTCCAGGCCCTGAGCACCATCGGCTTCGCCTACATCGGTGGCCACGGCGTGCGGCCCGAAGTGCGCGAAGCCGCCTTTGCCGCCTCGCGCGAATTCCACGCCTCGCCGCTGGCGAAGAAGCAGTCGCTGGCGATCAACGCCTTCCACCGGGGCTACATGGGCATGGCGACCTCCACCATCGTCACCTCGTCGGTCGCCAAGGTCACACGGCCGAATCTGAGCGAGTCGCTGATGCTCATGCACGAGCTGCCGCCGGACGACCCCGGCCTGCTCGCCGGCCTGCCGATGCAGGGGCTCAACCAGTGGCCCGACTGGCTGCCCGGCTTCAAGCCGGCCATGCAGGCGTACACCGCGCAGGTCGATGCTCTGGGGCGCCACATCGTGCGGCTGATCGCCTTGAGCCTGGACCTGCCGGCCACCGCGCTGGACCACCACTTCGAGAACCCCACCACCTTCCTGCGCGCGCTGCACTACCCGCCGCAGCCGCCGCTGGCGGACGACCAGATGGGCTCGGCGCCGCACACCGACTACGGCATCATCACCCTGCTGGCGCAGGACGATTCCGGCGGCCTGCAGGTGCGCCCGCGCGGCGGCGACTGGATCGAGGCGCCGCCCATCCCCGGTACCTACGTGCTCAACGTCGGCGACATGCTGGCGCGCTGGACCAACGAGCGCTTCGTCTCCACGCCGCACCGCGTCATCAACCGGAACGGCGGCGACCGCTATTCGCTGCCCTACTTCCTCGATCCGTCCATGCACGCCGTGATCGAGTGCCTGCCCACCTGCACCGGCCCCGGCAATCCGCCGAAGCACCCGCCGGTGCGCTACGGCGACTACCTGCTCGACCGGCTGAACCGCAACTACGACTACCGCAGGAAGGTGGCCTGAGCCCGCCTCTCCCCGCCCTCCCTTTTCCCTCCTGGAGCACCCGCATGCACACCCTCCCCAACCGACGCGACGCCCTGCTGCGCAGCCTGGGCGCCGCTGCCGCACTCGGCCTGCCCGCCCTGCCCTCGCTGGCGGCCGCGCCGCTGGTGGTCAACACCTACGGCGGGCGCTGGGAGAAGTTTTGGCGCACCGACCTGCTGCCCGCCTTCGAGAAGACCAGCGGCATCCAGCCCACGCTGGACGTGGGCCTGGGCAAGAACTTCATCGCCAACCTGCGCGCCGCCGGCATCGACAACCCGCCCTACAGCGTGCTGATGGTCAACGAGAACATCGCCAGCGTGGTACGCGGCGAGGGCTACTTCGAGCCCATCCCGGCCGCCAAGGTACCCAACTTGGCCAGCGTCTACCCCAACCTGCGCAACCCGGGAGACAACGGCGTGCGCGGCATCGTCTCCACCATCGGCATCGGCTACCGCAAGGACCTGGTGAAGACGCCCCCGAAGTCGTGGACCGACCTGTGGAACAACCCGGAGTTCAAGGGCAAGATCGGCCTGTACCAGATCGGCAACACGGCGGCGATGCTGTTCCTGCTGATGACGGCCAAGATCTACGGCGGCTCGCAGGACGCCATCGACCGCGCCTTCACCGAAATCCGCAAGCTGCTGCCCTTCCAGCAGGCCGATTGGAGCGGCACGCTGTCCACCCTGCTCACGCGCGGCGACGTGACGGTGGCGGTGATCGACTTCCCCGAGATCGTCGCGCTCAAGAAGAAGGGCGTGCCGGTCGAGATGGTGGTGCCCGCCGAGGGCGTGGTGGCCTTCGAACAGTCCTTCAACATCCTCAAGCACGCGCCCAACAAGGAGGAGGCGTACAAGTACCTGAACTTCATCCTGCGCCCCGAGGTGCAGGAGTCGATGGCCAAGGAGTTCTTCACCTCGCCCACCAACACCCGGGTGCAGCTCGACCCGTCGCTGGCCGGCGACATTCCCGTCAGCGGCAAGGCCATGGCCTCGCTCGTGCAGTTCGACTGGTCGCGCGTGAACCCGCAGCTGCCGGCCATCACCGATCGCTGGAACCGGGAAATCAAGTGAGCGCAGTGCTTGCCGCAGACATGCCACAGGCTGTGGATGCCACAGCCGCGCGCAGCCGGCGCATGACGCGTCTGTCCATCGAGGGCCTGCACAAGCGCTACGCCGACCACGTGGCGATCCACGAACTGGACCTGTGCACGCGCGAAGGCGAGTTCATCTCCGTGCTCGGCCCCAGCGGCTGCGGCAAGACCACCACGCTGCGCTGCGTGGCCGGCTTCGAGCAGCCGCAGGCCGGCCGCATCCGCATCGACGGCGAGGACATCACCGGCCTGCCGCCCGAGCGGCGCGACATCGGCATGGTGTTCCAGAACTATGCCCTGTTCCCGCACCTGGACGTGCGCCGCAACCTGGCCTTCGGGCTGGAGATGCGCGCCGTGCCGCGCGCCGAGATCGGGCGCCGCGTGGACGCGGTGCTGGGCATGGTACAGCTCGGCGCACTCGCCGGTCGCTACCCGCGCCAGCTCTCGGGTGGGCAGCAGCAGCGCGTCGCGCTGGCGCGCGCGCTGGTGATCGAGCCGCGCCTGCTGCTGCTGGACGAGCCCCTGGCCAACCTGGACGCCGTGCTGCGTGAGGACATGCGCGTGTTCATCCGCGACCTGCAGCGACGCGTGGGCATCACCACGCTGTACGTCACACACGACCAGGCCGAGGCGATGGTCATGTCCGACCGGGTGGCGGTGATGCTGGGCGGTCGGCTGCAGCAGTTCGACGTGCCGGAGGCCATCTACCTGCGCCCGCGTAATGTCGAGGTGGCTCGCTTCATCGGCCGCTCCAACCTGATCGACGGCCGCGTGGCCGCGCTGCTGCCCGCCGCCGGCGCGCGGCCGCTGCACCGGGTGGACACGCCCATCGGCCCGCTGGACGCCGCCTTCGACGAGGCGCTGGCGCCCGGCCGAGCGGTGCATGTGGCGGTGCGGCCCGAGGCCATCCACTTCCGCGCCGACGGCCCGCACGCCGGCCGGGTGGCGCGCTGCTACTTCCTGGGCGGCACGGTAGAGCACGTGGTGGAAGGCGACGGCGGCCAGACCCTGCTGGTGCAGACGCCGCCCGGCCAGCGGCTGGCCGAGGGGCAGCCCTGCCGCCTGGCCCTGGAGCCCGGCATGACGTGGATCATTCCGGAATGAGTTCCCAAGCCCTGACCGCCGCACCGGCCCTGGCAGCCCCGCCGCGCCAGGCGCCGCGGCGCGCCTTCTGGCTCATCGCGCCGGCGCTGACGCTGCTGGGCGTGTTCCTGCTGCTGCCCTACATGAACATCGTGCTGATGAGCCTGCGTCCGCCAGCCGTCGGCGCGCCCTACGGTCCGGGCCTCACCCTGGGAAACTACGCCCGCGCACTGACCGACGGCTACCTGCTCGGCGTGCTGGGTGACACCCTGCTGCTGGGCCTGACGGTCACCGCCTTGTGCTTGCTGCTGGGCTACCCGGTGGCGTACCACCTGGCACGCACGCCTTCGCGCTGGGCCGGGCTGCTGTACGTGCTGGTGCTCTCGCCCCTGTTGGTGGGCGTGGTGGTGCGCAGCTTCGGCTGGCTGATCCTGCTGTCGGGCAACGGCGTGGTCAACCGCGCGCTGATCGGCCTGGGCTGGATTGACACCGGCCTGCAGCTGATGAACAACCGCCTGGGCGTGACCATCGCCCTCGTGCACGTGTTCCTGCCCTTCATGATCCTGCCGCTGGTGGGCGTGATCCAGGGCATCGATCCCAGCCTGGAGACGGCCGCCCGGTCGCTGGGCGCCTCGCGCCTGCGGGCCTTCGTGCGGGTCGCGCTGCCGCTGTCGTGGCCCGGCATCCAGGCCGGCACCATTCTCGTGTTCGTGCTAACGCTCAGTGCCTACGTCACGCCGGTGATGCTGGGCGGCGCGCAGGTCAAGACGATGTCCGTCCTGGTGGTGCAGAACCTGATCGACAACTTCCAGTGGCCGGCCGGCGCGGCGCAGGCGCTGGTGCTCACCGGCTGTGGCATCGCGGCGGTGGGCGCCTACACATGGCTGACGGGCCGCTTCAACCGAGGGCTGGGATGATGCCGGACCGCTTGGCTAACGGGCTGCTGCGTGCCTTCGTCGGCGCCGTTTATGCCTTCCTGCTGCTGCCGATTGCCATCATCGTGCTGATGTCGCTCAACGCGGGGGAATTCCTGACCTTCCCGCCGCAGGGGCTGTCGCTGCGCTGGTTCGGCGCGCTGTTCGCCAACCAGGGCTTCATGCGCGCCATGGGCACCTCGCTCGGCCTGGCAGCAGCGGCCACCGTCTGCGCCACGGCGATCGGCATCGCCGCCGCGCTCTACGTGGTGCGCCACGCCACCCGCGCGCGCGAGGCGCTGCGCCTGCTGCTCATGCTGCCGCTGATGCTGCCGGAGATCCTCACGGCCATCGCGCTGCTGTTCTTCCTGTACGCCACCGGCATCGGCACGCGCACCATGGCCGGCCTGCTGATCGGCCACGTGCTGGTGACGCTGCCCTACGTGTTCACCAACGTGGCCTCGGCGCTGTACAACCAGGATGCCTCCCTGGAGCAGGCAGCGCGCAGCCTGGGCGCCTCGCCCTGGCGCGCCTTCGCGCGGGTGACGCTGCCGCTCATCAAGCCGGGCATCATCACCGGTGCGCTGTTCGCCTTCGTGATCTCCTTCGACCTGTTCAACATGTCGCTGCTGCTCAAGGGCGTGGGCATGACCACGTTGCCGCTGCAGCTGTTCGACTACCTGCGCTGGGACTTCGACCCCACGGCTGCGGCCGTGTCCACGGTGAGCATCGTCCTGACGCTGGCGGCGGTGGTCTGCATCGACCGGAGCGTGGGATTGCGCACGCTGCGCTTCGGCTGAGCGCCGAAGCGCGTGGTGCCCTGGCGTTCAGTAGCCGCGACCCAGTGGGCGGGCTCGCCGCCTTGCCGCAGGACCAGCAGGTTGCGCAGCGCCTGGCCGGCGACGGCGCGCGCTGGCGCGGGCCGCGATGTGCAGCGTCAGCACGACGCGGGGATGGGCTCAGAACGGATGCGCGCCCGGCAAGGGCTCGACGGGCGCCACGTCCAGCGTGGCCCGGGGCTGTCCAGGGCCGCCGGCAGATCGCCCTCGGCCAGGGGCTCCCTGCGCCCGACGTTGATCACGTGAGTGTCTGGCGGCAGCAGTGAGAAGCCCGGCCTGCGCGCCGACGCACTCGCTGGCGATGGCACCGATAACGGCCAGCACGATCCCGATGTCCAGCCCGGCGAACACATACACGACAGGGCGTAGGGAAGCCAGCGCGCCCCGGCGCTGTTCGTCGGGGATGAAGGCCGGTTCGAAGCTGTGGCGTGCACGCCGTGCCAGGTCGCCGCAGTCCAGCCCAGGCACATCGTCGGCGGAATGCGGCGCCGGGCGACGTCGGCGACCAGCGCGGGGGCACCCAGAAAGTGACGCCGAAGAAATCCTGCGCCTGCATCAGCGCGCGGCAGCCGTCGCAATAAAGACCGAGGAAGCCCTGCAGATCGATGACGCCGGTGCCCATCCGGCACCGCACCGGCACGTTGTTGTCGGTGTGGGCCTGGACACCATCTGCTGGATGTCCTGCCGGGAGCCGCCCGTCGTGACGATCTTCACGTCGTAGTCTTCCTTCCAGTAGCCCAGCGCGACGGTGACGGGCTTCAGGGGCCTGCCCGGCCGGAATGTTCCTCTTATTGGTGCATTCCAGCATCGCCTCGCGGACGCCCCCGAGGGGCCGCGCAGCTAGACCCGCCTGCGCTGGCTGAGCAACAGGTTGCCGTCGCGCGTGCTGAAGGCGATGGACGGCGCGCCGATTTCGCTCAAGGGTGCCCCCAGGCCGATTTCTCCGCTGCCGTGCAGCACGCACTCCTCGCGCCGCAGGGCGATCTCGCTGCTGGCACCCACGCGATCATGAAAACGCACCCACGTGCCATAAGTGCTGATGTCGATGAGCACGCAGCTTCCATTGCGCGCTTCCAGCCGCGCATGGAGCCGGGACACGCGGGGGTCGTTGACCACGAATTCCGCCTCGTCCACCCGCCCCAGATGGATCGGCAGCTGCTCCGCCGTGAACATGCTGCGCACGTCCAGCCACGACAGTTCGATCTGGCCGAAATTCGAGTCGGTACCGCGCGGCGGCGGCATCAGGGGCGAGGGCATGGTGAGGAACTCGGTCACCCCCTCCTGCCAGTCGACGCGGTGGACCACCGGCATCTCGGTGCGCCCGCGGATGTGGATCGGTCCGAGGCGGCGGTGCCGGACACCGACGTCCCGCAGTTGCGCGATGACGGAGTCCGTGGCCCAGATCTGGGCCGGTCCTGCCAGGTCGCTCAGGCGCGAGGCCACGTTGACGGCATCGCCGTAGCTGTCGCCCTCCACCTGCAGCACCTCGCCGCTGGCCACGCCGATCTGCAGCTCCATGCGCAGCGGCGCGGGCCAGTTCTGAAGGCGCTTGAGATGGTTGCGCTGCATTTCCAGCACCGCCTCGATGGCGCAGGCCCCGTCTGTAAAGATCGCCAGGACGCCGTCGCCGAGTTTCTTGACGACCCGGCCCTCGTGCGCCTCGCAGACCCTGCCGATCCACTGGATGAGACGGGTCACGGTCTCGGTGGCACGCGCATTGCCCATGATCTCGAAGGCCCGCGTGCTTCCGGTGAGATCCGCAAAGACGACGGTGGTGGTCATGGGGTCGCGTGCTGGAGGTGGATGATGGTGGCAACGGGCGCGCGGCACGCCGCCGTCGCCGGTATGGGGATGGCGCGGCGCATTCGCTCCCGAAGAATCACGCTTTTCTCATTCCTGATCTGGAATGCTCACGGAGTATGGACGATGATTAGAACTTAAGTTCTTTTTTCCTGAATTCCACTCCGGAAAAATATGGGGCATTGTTGTTTTTGAACATGAATGAGTGCGTCCAACTTGTCCTCGACATGGCGGCTGCGTAAGGTGCCCGTCCATCACTGCATCGATGCGTCCCCAAGTCATGGTGTCCCGCAACAGCCTGCTTCGTTTTCTGTTCTTGTCCCCATCGCGCCAGATCCGGTCCGGTGAACATGCGATGCAGCGCATCCGAGAAGCCATGCTGGAACTGCTCCAATTCCATCCGGGCGACACCTGCCGCCGGGTGGCCCAGCGGGTGCGCTACGCAGACGGGCTGGAGTCGCTGTGGTATCTGCGGCAGGACATGCTGGCGGCCCTGAGCGAAACGCATGGCGAACTGCGCGCGCGCCAGCAGATGGCGGCCCTGACGCAGATGTTCAAAGGTGCCCTGCCCCAGTCGATGGTGGCTGGCGTGCGCCGCTACGCCGGCTGAGCGGCCGGCCCGCGCTCCGGACGGGACCGCCGGCGATGCGGCGGCGCGGGTCGTCCCGCGCTCCCGCCGTCCCTCAATCATGCGCATGGCCGTGCCGGTGCCCGGCGCCCGGGCCGTGGCCCCAGACGAGGAACACGTCGCGCTCCTGCGCCGCCATCTCGACCTGGGCGCCGACGGGCAGCAGCACCTTGGTCGACACGTGGCCGAAGGGCAGCCCCGAGAGGATCGGCACCTTCACCAGCGTGCGCAGCCGGTCGGCCACCGTGCGCAGGCCGAAGCCGCGGTCGTGCGGCACGGCACGAAAGCCGGTGAATTGGCCCAGCACGACGGCCTTCTGCCGGCCCAGCACGCCGGCATGACGCAGCTGATCGAGCATGCGCTCGATGCGGTAGGGATGTTCGCCCACATCTTCCAGGAAAAGAATGCCTTTCTCGATGGCCGGGAAGTAGGGGGTGCCCAGCAGGCCGGTCAGCACGCGCAGGTTGCCGCCCCACAGCGTGGCGCCATGCAGGGGCTTGAAGGCGAGGCCCGCGTCGCGGGCCGGCATGCGCCAGCCGGTGCCTTCGCCCTGCCCGCTCAGCAGGTCGCCGAAGCAGTCCTCCATGATGTCGTCGGGGCCGGCCTCGGCGCCAAAGTCTTCGCCCAGCGCCGGGCCGGCCCAGGTGACGCTGCCCGTCCTGGCCAGCAGGGCCAGCTGGAAGGCGGTGAAGTCGCTCAGGCCGACGAAGGCGGTTCCCTTGTCGATCGCCCTGGCCACGGCCTTGTAGGGGATGGCGTCCAGGATGCGGGTCAGGCCGTAGCCGCCGCGCGAGATCAGCGCCACGTCCGCCCCGCTGGCGGCGGCGCGCCCGATGGCGGCCAGCCGGGTGGCGTCGTCGCCGGCGAAGCGCTGCCAGCTTTTGAGCGCGGCCTCGTCGATCTCGACCGCGTGGCCCAGCGCCTTCAGCCGCGCCACGCCGCGCCGGAAGGCGGCCTTGTCGCGCACGGCGCCGGCGGGGGAATAGATGTAGATGTGTCGTTGGTGGCTCACGGCGCGCAGTATCCCATCGCGCCTCGTGCGGGCCGCCGCAGGCGGGAAGCCAGTTCGCGCGCGGTGCCCGCCGGCAGGTCGTCGGCGGCCGGCGC
>JASGDG010000339.1:0-23425 GCA_047607325.1 Xenophilus sp.
ATCACCGTGCCGGCCTACTTCAACGACAGCCAGCGCCAGGCCACCAAGGACGCCGGCCGCATCGCCGGCCTGGAGGTCAAGCGCATCATCAACGAACCCACCGCCGCGGCGCTGGCCTTCGGCCTGGACAAGCAGGACAAGGGCGACCGCAAGATCGCCGTGTATGACCTGGGCGGCGGCACCTTCGACGTCTCGATCATCGAGATCGCCGACGTCGACGGCGAGAAGCAGTTCGAGGTGCTGTCCACCAACGGCGACACCTTCCTGGGCGGCGAGGACTTCGACCAGCGCGTGATCGACTACGTCATCTCCGAGTTCAAGAAGGAACAGGGCGTCGACCTGTCCAAGGACGTGCTGGCGCTGCAGCGCCTGAAGGAAGCGGCCGAGAAGGCCAAGATCGAGCTGTCCAGCAGCGCCGCCACCGACATCAACCTGCCCTACATCACGGCGGACGCGTCGGGACCGAAGCACCTGAACATCAAGCTCACCCGCGCCAAGCTGGAAAGCCTGGTCGAGGACCTGGTCGAGCGCACCATCGCGCCCTGCCGCACGGCCATCAAGGACGCCGGCATCAGCGTCAACGAGATCAGCGACGTGATCCTGGTGGGCGGCCAGACCCGCATGCCCAAGGTGCAAGACAAGGTCAAGGAGTTCTTCGGCAGGGAGCCGCGCAAGGACGTCAACCCCGACGAGGCGGTGGCCGTCGGCGCCGCCATCCAGGGCCAGGTGCTCTCCGGCGACCGCAAGGACGTGCTGCTGCTGGACGTGACCCCGCTGTCGCTGGGCATCGAGACCATGGGCGGCGTGATGACCAAGATGATCGCCAAGAACACGACCATCCCGACCAAGTTCGCGCAGACCTTCTCCACCGCCGACGACAACCAGCCGGCCGTGACCATCAAGGTCTTCCAGGGCGAGCGCGAGGTGGCCTCGGGCAACAAGCTGCTGGGCGAGTTCAACCTGGAAGGCATCCCGCCGGCGCCGCGCGGCACGCCGCAGATCGAGGTGAGCTTCGACATCGACGCCAACGGCATCCTGCACGTGGGCGCCAAGGACAAGGCCACCGGCAAGGAGAACAAGATCACCATCAAGGCCAACTCGGGCATCTCCGAAGAGGAGATCCAGAAGATGGTGAAGGACGCCGAGCTGAACGCCGCCGAGGACAAGAAGAAGGTCGAACTGGCCCAGGCGCGCAACCAGGGCGAGGCCATGGTGCACAGCGTGAGGAAGTCGCTGGGCGAGCATGGCGACAAGCTGGACGCCGGCGAGAAGGACAAGATCGAGGCCGCCCTCAAGGAGGCGGAGGAAGCGCTCAAGGGCGAGGACAAGGCCGCGATCGAATCGAAGACCGAGGCGCTGATGGCCGCCAGCCAGAAGCTGGGCGAGAAGATGTACGCCGATGCCCAGGCCGCCGCGGGTGCAGCCGGTGCCGCGGCCGGCGCCGAACAGCCTCAGCAGCAGGGCGCGGCGGCTGACGACAACGTCGTCGACGCCGAGGTCAAGGAAGTCAAGAAGGGCTGACGCCCTGCCCTGACGCGGAGGCTGGCACACCGGTTGCGGTGTCCAGCCTCTTTCCGCCTCACCGCCACGACGAACATCCCCCACCATGGCCACCAAGCGCGACTACTACGAAGTGCTGGGCGTTCCCAAGAACGCCAGCGAGGACGAGATCAAGAAGGCCTATCGCAAGCTGGCGATGAAGCACCACCCTGACCGCAATCAGGGCGATGCCGCCGGTGCCGAGGCGAAATTCAAGGAAGCCAAGGAAGCCTACGAGGTCCTGTCCGACAGCCAGAAACGCACCGCCTACGACCAGTTCGGCCATGCCGGGGTGGACCCGAACATGCGCGGCGGCATGGGTGGCGGCGCCGACGGCTTCGGCGGCTTTGCCGAGGCCTTCGGCGACATCTTCGGCGACGTGTTCGGCAGTGGCGGCGGCCGGCGCGGCGGCGGGCGCCAGGTGTTCCGCGGCAGCGACCTGAGCTACGCGATGGAGATCACGCTGGAGGAAGCGGCCGAGGGCAAGGAGGCGCAGATCCGCATCCCGGGCTGGGACGACTGCGGCACCTGCCACGGCAGCGGCGCCAAGCCGGGCACCAAGGCCATCACCTGCACCACCTGCCACGGCGCCGGTGCGGTGCAGATGCGCCAGGGCTTCTTCAGCGTGCAGCAGACCTGCCCGCAGTGCCGCGGCACCGGCAAGATCATCCCCGAGCCCTGCCCCGCCTGCCACGGCCAGGGCAAGATCAAGAACAACAAGACGCTGGAAGTGAAGATCCCCGCCGGCATCGACGACGGCATGCGCATCCGCAGCACCGGCAACGGCGAGCCCGGCACCAACGGCGGGCCGCCGGGCGACCTGTACATCGAGATCCGCGTGAAGAAGCACGACGTCTTCGAGCGCGACGGCGACGATCTGCATTGCGTGGTGCCGGTGAGCATCACCACGGCGGCGCTGGGCGGCGAGGTCAAGGTGCCCACGCTCAAGGGCTTGGCCGCGATCGACATCCCCGACGGCACGCAAAGCGGCAAGCAGTTCCGCCTGCGCGGCAAGGGCATCAAGGGGGTGCGTTCCAGCTATCCCGGCGATCTGTACTGCCACGTGCGGGTCGAGACGCCCGTCAAGCTCACCGAGCACCAGCGCAAGCTGCTCAAGGAGCTGGAGGAGTCGCTCAGGAAGGGGGGCGCCAAGCACAGCCCCAACGAGAAGGGCTGGTTCGACCGGGCCAAGGAGTTCTTCGCCTGAGGGCGGTGCCCCGCCCGCCTTCACAGGCCTCGTCCACGCGCCTGCATGGCCCGATCCGCCGTCTTGGGATCCGCAGCGCTTCGTACGCCTTTCTTGCCAGCCCTGGCCATTGCTACGAAATCCATAGCGCATGCGCGTCATTCTCCGACTGCCTCGGAATTTGTCCGGATCATGATGCCGTAACATCTTGAATTATCTCCGGATTGAATTCGGCAATGCAATTCATGGCCCTGGCCGGGCCGGGCTCTCCTCTCGCGACGAGAAATAGCCCACATGCGTTATTACCCGTCCAGGCGGATATAGGGCTTTCAGCCGGGTAATTTGCCGAGACACCGTCCACGCAGCACCACCCCATCTGCGCGCCTTGTTCAAGAGGGGCGTCGCACCAAGGCAACACCCGTGCAGGGCCAGCGCAGGGCAGACAAGGGGTGGCGGGCCGCTTTACAAATCGCCTGCGTGGCAAATGCAGCAACGACGCGGCCCTCGTTCCATCGGGCACGGCTTTTGCTGCAGGGAAACGTGCGCCCAAGGAACTTTTTTGCATGAACGAATTCGATCAATTCAGATAGCAGCATGATGGCAATTTCCTCGGGCCGCCGTTTGCTCTATGCTGGACTCGTCGGTTGCCATTGGGAGTTTCATCGGGGTAAGCAAAGCTGTCATCACGAAACGCCTCCGTCTCGCACGATGCAGCCTGCCGTCCCGCTGTACTGGACTCCCGGCGTGCAGCCTTGTTGACCCGTTGGAGGTGTGAACCATGGATGTGATCAGCAGCTTCACCGCCCGCTACGAGCGCACGCGTGAAGAGGTTCTGTCGCTGCAGGAGTACCTGGACATCTGCAAGCGCGACACGACCGCCTACGCCACCGCGGCCGAGCGCATGCTCCAGGCCATCGGCGACCCCGAACTGGTCGACACGCGCAACGACCCGCGCCTGTCGCGCATCTTCGCCAACAAGGTCATCAAGATCTATCCCGCCTTCCGGGAGTTCTACGGCATGGAGGACGCGATCGAGCAGGTCGTCTCCTACTTCCGCCATGCGGCGCAGGGCCTGGAGGAGAAGAAGCAGATCCTCTACCTGCTGGGCCCGGTGGGCGGCGGCAAGAGTTCCATCGCCGAGCGGCTCAAGCAGCTGATGGAGCAGGTGCCCTTCTACGCCATCCAGGGCTCGCCAGTGAACGAGTCTCCGCTGGGCCTGTTCGACCCGGCCGAGGACGGCGAGATCCTGGAGAAGGAATACGGCATCCCGCGCCGCTACCTGCAGCGCATCCTCTCGCCCTGGGCCGTCAAGCGCCTAGAGGAATACGGCGGCGACATCCGCCAGTTCAAGGTGGTCAAGCGCCATCCTTCCGTGCTCAAGCAGATCGCCGTGGCCAAGACGGAGCCGGGCGACGAGAACAACCAGGACATCTCCTCGCTGGTCGGCAAGGTGGACATCCGCAAGCTGGAAACCTACGCCCAGGACGACCCGGACGCCTACAGCTACTCCGGCGGCCTGTGCCTGGCCAACCAGGGCCTGCTGGAGTTCGTCGAGATGTTCAAGGCGCCCATCAAGGTGCTGCACCCGCTGCTGACGGCCACGCAGGAGGGCAACTTCAAGGGCACCGAGGGCTTCGGCGCCATCCCCTTCGACGGCATCGTGCTGGCCCACAGCAACGAGAGCGAGTGGAAGAGCTTCCGCAACAACAAGAACAACGAAGCCTTCCTCGACCGCATCTACATCGTCAAGGTGCCCTACTGCCTGCGCGTGTCCGAAGAGGTGCGCATCTACGACAAGCTGGTGCGCAACTCCTCGCTCGCCCAGGCGCCCTGCGCGCCGGGTACGCTCAGGATGATGGCGCAGTTCTCGGTGCTCACGCGCCTGAAGGAGCCCGAGAACTCCAGCGTCTTCAGCAAGATGCAGGTCTACGACGGCGAGAGCCTCAAGGACACCGATCCCAAGGCCAAGTCGATCCAGGAGTACCGCGACTACGCGGGCGTGGACGAAGGCATGGCGGGCGTGTCCACGCGCTTCGCCTTCAAGATCATCTCCAAGGTCTTCAACTTCGACAGCACGGAGGTGGCGGCCAACCCGGTGCACCTGATGTACGTGCTGGAACAGCAGATCGAACGCGAGCAGTTCCCGCCCGAGACAGAGCAGAAGTACGTCGGCTACATCAAGGAACTGCTGGCCCCGCGCTACGCGGAGTTCATCGGCAAGGAGATCCAGACCGCCTACCTGGAAAGCTATTCGGAGTACGGCCAGAACATCTTCGACCGCTACGTCACCTACGCCGACTACTGGATCCAGGACCAGGAGTACCGCGACGTGGACACCGGAGAGGTGTTCGACCGCGCCGCGCTCAATGCCGAGTTGGAGAAGATCGAGAAGCCCGCCGGTATCGCCAACCCGAAGGACTTCCGCAACGAGATCGTCAACTTCGTGCTGCGCGCCCGTGCCGGCAACAACGGACGCAATCCGCTGTGGACCAGCTACGAGAAGCTGCGCTCGGTGATCGAGAAGAAGATGTTCTCCAACACCGAGGAACTGCTGCCCGTCATCAGCTTCAACGCCAAGAGCAGCGCCGACGAGCAGAAGAAGCACGAAGACTTCGTCACCCGCATGGTCGAGAAGGGCTACACGCCCAAGCAGGTGCGGCTGCTATGCGAGTGGTACCTGCGCGTGAGAAAGAGTTCGTGAGCCCCGGCAGGCATACCAGGGAGTAACCGCCATGGCCCCGCTGCAGCAGATCATCGACCGCCGGCTGTCGGGCAAGAACAAGTCGGTCGGCAACCGGGAGCGCTTCCTGCGCCGCTACCGCGGGCAGATCCGCGAGGCCGTGCGCAAGGCGGTGAGCGGGCGCGGCATCCGCGACCTGGAACAGGGCGAGGACGTCACCCTCCCGCGGCGCGACGTCTCCGAACCGACCTTCGGCCATGCGCCGGGCGGCAACCGCGAGTACGTCCACCCGGGCAACCAGGAGTTCGTCAAGGGCGACCGCATCGAGCGGCCGAAGGGCCAGGGCGGTGGCGGCTCGGGCAGCGGTGAGGCCGCCGACAGCGGCGAAGGCGAGGACGACTTCGTCTTCCGCCTCACGCGCGAGGAGTTCATGCAGGTCTTCTTCGAGGACCTCGCCCTCCCCCATCTGGTGCGCACCCAATTGGCCGAGGTACCGGAGTGGAAGAGCCACCGCGCCGGCTTCACCAGCGACGGCACGCCCAACAATCTGCACGTGGTGCGCTCCATGCGTGGCGCACTGGCGCGGCGCATCGCCCTGGGCGGCGAGGACCGCAAGGAACTGCGGCGCCTGGCAGAGCACCTGGCGCGGCTGCAAGCCCGCCCCGATGCCGCCACGCCCCTGCTGCGCAAGGAGATCCACGAGACCGAGCTGGCAATCGAGGAACTGCGCAAGCACGCCCGCCACGTGCCCTACATCGACCCGATCGACCTGCGCTACCGCAGCCGGGTGCGTACGCCCGTGCCCAGCGCCAAGGCCGTGATGTTCTGCCTGATGGACATCTCGGGCTCGATGGACGAGGTGCGCAAGGACATGTCCAAGCGCTTCTTCATGCTGCTGTACCTGTTCCTCACGCGGCACTACGAGAAGATCGAGCTGGTCTTCATCCGCCACCACACGCAGGCGCAGGAGGTGAGCGAGGACGAGTTCTTCCACGCCACCGAGACCGGCGGCACCGTGGTCTCCAGCGCGCTGCTGCTGATGCGCGACATCATCCGCGCGCGCTACCCCAGCGGCGAGTGGAACATCTACGGCGCCCAGGCCAGCGACGGCGACAACTGGCACCAGGACAGCGGCCGCTGCCGCGAGCTGCTGGACGAGACGCTGCTGCCGCTGGTGCGCTACTACGCCTACGTGCAGGTGGCCGAGGCCGAGCAGAACCTCTGGCAGGAATACGCCCAGCTCGAAGGCGCACGCCCCAATTTCGCCATGCGCAAGGTGGCCAGCGCGCAGGACATCTATCCCGTGTTCCGCGAGCTGTTCAGGAAGGAGGGCACGCCGGCATGAGCGCCCCCGCATTCGTCTCCGCCTCGGCGCCGGTCTTCGAGCGCGCCACCGGGCCGCTGCCCAGCCCCTCGGACTGGACCTTCGAGCTGATCGAGCGCTACCACGGCGAGATCGCCCGCACGGCCAGGGCCTTCGGCCTGGACACCTACCCCAACCAGTTGGAGATCATCACCGCCGAGCAGATGATGGACGCCTACGCCAGCGTCGGCATGCCGGTGATCTACCGCCACTGGTCCTACGGCAAGCAGTTCATCGCGACGGAGAAGAACTACCGCCGCGGCTACATGGGCCTGGCCTACGAGATCGTCATCAACTCCGACCCCTGCATCGCCTACCTCATGGAGGAGAACACCATGGCGATGCAGGCCCTGGTGATCGCCCACGCGGCCTACGGCCACAACAGCTTCTTCAAGGGCAACTACCTGTTCCGCATGTGGACCGACGCGTCGTCGATCATCGACTACCTGGTCTACGCGAAGAACTACATCGCCGAGTGCGAGGAGCGCCATGGCCTCGACGCGGTGGAGGAACTGCTGGACTCCTGCCACGCGCTGATGAACTACGGCGTGGACCGCTACCGCCGCCCGCAGAAGCGCTCCCTGGCACAGGAGATCGCGCGCCGCGAGGAGCGCGAGCAGCACATGCAGCGGCAGATCAACGACCTCTGGCGCACCGTGCCGAAGCTGCTTGTCGGCGCATCGGAGCCCACGGCGGTGCGCCGCTTCCCGGAGGAGCCGCAGGAGAACCTGCTGTACTTCATCGAGAAGAACGCCGCCCTGCTGGAGCCCTGGCAGCGCGAGGTGGTGCGCATCGTGCGCAAGGTCGCGCAGTACTTCTACCCGCAGCGCCAGACGCAGGTGATGAACGAGGGCTGGGCCACTTTCTGGCACTACTCGCTGCTCAATTCGCTGTACGACCAGGGCCTGCTGGCCGACGGCTTCATGATGGAGTGGCTGGCCTCGCACACCGCGGTGGTGTACCAGCCGCCGGTGAGCCACCGCGGCTACAGCGGCATCAACCCCTACGCGCTGGGCTTCGCGATGTACACCGACCTCAAGCGCATCTGCGAGAAGCCGACCGAGGAAGACCACCGCTGGTTCCCCGACATCGCCGGCAGCGACTGGCTCAGGACGCTGGACTGGGCGATGCGCAACTTCAAGGACGAGAGCTTCATCGGCCAGTTCCTCAGCCCGAAGGTGATGCGCGACTTCCGCTTCTTCGCCATCCGCGACGACGAGGATGAACCCGAACTGGAGGTCAGCGCCATCCACGACGAGAGCGGCTACCGCGCGCTGCGCGAATCGCTCTCGCGCCAGTACGACATCGGCAACCGCGAGCCGGACATCCAGGTCTGGAACGTGAACCTGCGCGGCGACCGCTCGCTCACCCTGCGCCATACGCAGCGCCACGGCCGGCCGCTGCACGAGGACACGCCCGAGGTGCTCAAGCACGTGGCGCGGCTGTGGGGCTTCGACGTCCACCTGGAAAGCGCGGACGGCGCGGGCCACGTGAGCTACCGCAAGTCGGTCAGTCCCAGGCGCAGCTAGGTCCCGGCTCGATTCACGCAGTGCTGGCGTTGGGCGGCGGCATCGATCGCTCAGAGCGCAAGCAGAGCACCGAGTGCTGGATCAATCAGCACTGAGAGCCAGGTCGTTTGCTTTCAGCGTTTCAGAAGCCTTGCGTTTCAGTATGGCCTGACCGCCCGAGAGAATGTCCGTCTGCATCGCCACACGCGCTGCCTGCGTGTCGCCACGGGCAATCGCATCCACGACTGGGTAGTGGTGGTCGATCATGTGGCGCCCACCGTCGTCGTAGCTCTGTGCGATCAGCGGACCCATCTTCAGCCAAAGCCGCTGAAGGATGTCGACCAGAAGCGGCATGCGGGCAATGCGGCACAACTCGAAATGGAAATCCTGGTTGAGGGCGATGGCGTCAGCCAGCCGGTTCTCATGGAGAGCCCGTTCGTTGTCTGCCATCTGGGTGCGAAGGCGCTTCACATCTTCGGCGGTCGCCTGGGTGGCCGCTCTGGCGGCTGCCATGCCCTCCAGCTCCACGCGGATGCTGCGGATCTCCAGGTACTCCTCCAAGCTGAGACTGCGCACGCGAATGTCCCGCGGGCTCAGCATGATCAGTGCGCCGTCTTGAACCAGTCTCAGGATGGCATCGCGCACCGGCGTGACGCTGGTACCCATGCGCACTGCGAGTCCGCGAATCTTCAATCGCTCCGAAGGAAGCAGCACACCCTTGATCAAGGCCTGCGATAGCTGGGCATAGATCAGTTCGCCCTTGTTCTCGAAGTCGACGGCGTCGAAGCGATCGTCCATGTCCACACTCCTTGATTGACCGCGCTGCACACAATGATGCATCAAGCACCGAATGCGTGCACCCCTATTGTGGCCGATGCGACCGCCCGTTGAAGGGTCACAGCGAGGCTGAGTATTGCTGCCGCAGCCTGGCATGGATGATGCATCATATTCCGTATTGCTTCATCCAACGGAAAGGTCCCCATGTCGAAGCTTTTCACTGCTGCAGCGGCCGCGTTCGTCCTCAGCCTAGCTCCCACCCTTCACGCCGCCGACGCGTGGAAGCCATTCCCCGTCGAGTCCATCGAAGGGGGCCAGGCCACGCGCGTCGAGATCCAGCCGCTGGCGTCAGCGCAGAAGAAGTGGAAGCTGTGCGTGCTGATGCCGCACATGAAGGACAGTTTCTGGACCGCCGTGGACTACGGCCTCGTCAAGGAGGTCCAGCGCCTCGGCCTCGCGGCCACCGTGCTTCAGGCCGGCGGCTACGACCAACTGCCCAAACAGGTGTCGCAGTTCGACGACTGCCTCAACTCGGGCGCCGACGCGATCATCGTCGGACCGATCTCGGAGGCCGGACTGAAGAACAAGTTCAAGGCAGCGGCGGACAAGGGCATTCCCACCATCGTTTTCATCAATCCGGTGGCCGATGCGCCGGTGACGTCGAAGATATTCGTGGACTTCAAGACCAAAGGCAAGCAGACCGGCGAGTTCCTGCGCCAGTCCCTTGGCAATGCAGGTGGCAAGGTCGTCGCATTCCCCGGGCCGCAAGGCTCCGGATGGGCCGAAAGCTACCTGGCCGGCTTCAAGGAAGCCATGGCAGGCAGCAAGGTGCAACTGTTGGACACCAAGTTCGGGGACGCCGGGGTTGCCGAGCAACTGAAGCTGGTCGAAGACTCCCTGCAGTCCTATCCCGAAATGACGGCCCTCTGGGGCACGGCACCCACGGCCGAGGCCGCCATCGGCGCCGTGGCAGATGCCGGCCGCAAAGGCATGCCCATCGTTGCGTCGTATGAAAACCAGACCATGCTCAAGGCAATGAACGACGGCAAGATCCTTGCCTTCGGCACCGAGTTTCCCGTCATGCAGGCGCGCGTGGCGGTCGACCTGTCGGTCGCCGCGCTGGAGAAGAAACCGGTGCCCAAACATCTGATGGTGGTCCCGCAGATGATCTCCAAGGACACCGTGAAGACGCTGGATCCGACGATGGTGCTTGCTCCGGACGGATTCCAACCCGTCTTCTCCGTCAAGTGAGCACTCCTCCGGCGGACCGCGTGATGCTCGATGCCCGTGGTCTGTCCAAGGCCTACGCTGGTGTGCAGGCGCTGACCGGCGTCGACCTGGACCTGCAGGCTGGCGAGGTGCATGTACTGTTCGGCGAAAACGGTGCCGGCAAGTCCACGCTGATCGGCCTTCTTGCGGGCTTGCGCGCGCCGACGGCGGGCGAGATCCGCCTGGAGGGGCGCCCGGTACAGGGACTGACGCCCCATCGGGCGCGCGAGCTGGGCATTGCGGCCGTGCTGCAGGAGTTCAGCCTGGTACCCGAACTCGATGTGATGGACAACCTCTTCCTCGGCCGCGAGCGGCTGCGTGCCGGCCGGCTCGATCGCGCCGGCATGCGAAGCACGGCGCAGGCGCTGTTCACCGAGTTGGGGTTCGAGGTCGCACTGGACGGACCGGTCGGCGCCCTGTCGCGCGCGCATCGACAGATGGTGGAAATCGCCAAGGCCCTGCTGGCGCGCCCGAGGGTGCTGATCCTCGACGAGCCGACGGCTTCCCTGACCGACCATGAGGCGGACCGATTGATGGACATGGTCCGCGGACTGCGTGCACAGGGTGTCGCCATCCTGTACGTGTCGCACCGCCTGCGCGAGATCCGGGCATTGGCAGACCGTATCACCGTGCTGAGAAACGGCCGCAAGATCGGGACGATCCCCGGCGCAGGTGTTCAGGAATCGACGTTGGTCGAGATGATGACAGGGCGCCGGATCGATGCCCTGTTTCCCCCCTTGCCGATGCAGGCGCCCGGCGCATGCCGCCTCGACGTGGAGGGGATGCGCCTGGCTGGCGGAGCGGCCTCGGATGTCGGACTTCGCGTGCATGCGGGCGAGATCGTCGGCATCGCCGGGCTGGTGGGCTGCGGCAAGAGCGAAGTCGGGCGTGCGCTCTTCGGCCTCGAAGACTGGGGCGCCGGCCGCATGCGGCTCAACGGACGCGAGATCGTTCCCGGCTCGCCGCGCCAGATGCTGCGCGAGCGATTGTGCTACTTCCCGTCGGACCGGGCAGGGGAAGGGCTGGCGCTCAATCGCCGTGTACGCGAGAACGCCACGATGGCTGCCCTCGACCTGCGTTCGCTGGCACGCTTCGGCTGGCTGCGGCGGCGCGCCGAGCGTGCCGCCGCGCTGGCGGCGATGCGCACGCTGGGCCTGACGCCCCTGGATACGGAGCGCCGCGTCGAAGCGTATTCGGGCGGGAACCGCCAGAAGGTGATGCTGGGCCGCGGCCTGCTGCGCGGACTGGACGTCTACATCTTCGACGAGCCTACCGTCGGCATCGACGTGGGCGCCAAGGTCGAGATCTATGAACACCTGCTGGGCCTGGCACGCAGCGGCGCCGCCGTGCTGCTGATCTCGTCGGAACTGCCCGAAGTGCTGAACCTGTCGCACCGGGTGCTGGTGATGCACGCGGGCCGGATCGTGGCACATCTCGAAGGTGAGCAAAAGACCGAGGCACAGGTGCTGGCTGCATTCTTCGGGAAGCCCCACCTGACGGCCGATGAAGCGGAGGTGGCGTGATGGCCGCAGTCTTTTCCTTGACCTCGTCGAACTCCTTGAAATCTTCATCTGTGCCTGGGCGACGGCGGCTGCCCGCTGCGGCGCTGGTGCCGTTGCTGGCGCTGGCGCTGCTCGCGGCCATGGCCGTGGTGGAGCCCCGCTTCTACTCCCGGCTCAACCTCGTCAACATCGGCCGCAATGCGGCACTTGCATCCTTGCTGGCCCTTGGCCAGATGCTGGTGATGATCGTGGGCGGCTTCGACATGTCGCTGGGGGCCGTCGTTGCGCTGGGGTCGGTGGTGGGCGCCAGCACCATGGCCGCCACATTCGCGGCCTGGCCGGGCCAGGAGGTAGCCGCGGTTGCCGTCGGCATCGGCGCCGCCTTGGTCAGCGGCGCGGCGGTCGGGATCGTGAACGGCCTGCTGGTCAGCGGCCTGCGCGTCGCGCCCTTCATGTCGACCCTGGCGGTCGGCTCCAGCGTGACGGGCCTGGTTTTCTACACGACCAAAGGTTCGCCGATCCATGGGTTTCCGGCCAGCTTCGCCGACGTCTTCGGCCGTGGCATCTGGCTGGGCCTGCCCGTTCCGGTCTGGCTTGCGCTCGCCGTGCTGGTCTTGATGGTGGTGCTGATGACGCAGCGGCCTTTCGGGCGTCATCTGCTCGCCGTCGGCGGAAATCCTGCTGCGGCACGGGCCTCGGGCATTGCCGCTGGGCGGCTGCAGGTCGCCGCCTATGCCGCGGCCGGCCTGCTGGCGGCCCTGGCCGGCGTGCTCTTGACGGCACGCATCGGTTCGGGCCAGGCCACGCTCGGCGGCAGCGCTGCCATCGAATCCATCGCTGCCTGCGTCATCGGCGGGGTTTCACTGCGTGGCGGCGTGGGCAGTCCCTGGCGGGTGGTCAGTGCCGCGATCTTTGTGGCACTGATCGGCAACGCCATGAACCTGGCCCGGTTGGACAGCAAATGGCAGACGGCGGTGCTCGGTGCGGCATTGCTGCTCGCGGTAGGAATGGAAGTGCGCGCCCAGGGTCGGCGCAAGGAGTCGGGCAATGTCTGATGCGAACAGTCACCATGCGGCCGACGGCGTGGCGGCGGCACGCTTCACGAGGCCGTCCTGGCCCCATCGACTCTTGCGGCCGCAACCTGTGCTGGCGGCGCTCATCGTGCTGTCGCTGCTGTGCTTTGCCATGGCGGATGCCGATGTGCTCGCGGAGGGCAATCTCGCCAACATCCTCACGCAAGCCAGCTTCCTGGCCTTGTTCGCCTCGGCCCAGGCGCTCGTCATCCTGACGCGGGGCTTCGATCTGTCGCTGGGCACCACGGTGTCGGTGACCAGCGTGGTCGCGGCCATGGCAGCCGTGGCTGCCGGACCCGAGCTTGCCGTCCCCACCGCAGTGCTGGCGGGCGTGCTGGTCGGTCTGCTGATCGGCTTCGTCAACGGCGGGCTCGTGGCGTGGGCCGGCATCAACCCCTTTGTCGCGACCCTCGGCACGACCAGCGTGCTGGCCAGCGTGGCTGCCACCATCAGCGGCGGATTTCCCGTCGCGGGCCTGCCTGATGGCTTCGCCGTGCTGGCAGCCGGAAGGGTCACCGGGATTCCTCTGCCCATCCTGCTGGCCGGGCTGGCGCTGGGCGGGCTGCAGCTCATGCTGCTGGGTGGACGGCTCGGCAGGTCGTTGGCGCTCGTGGGTTCCAACCCGCAGGCCGCCCATGTGGCGGGCCTGGGCGTGCGGTGGACGCGCACGACCGCCTATCTGCTGTGCTCGGTCCTGGCCGCACTCGGCGCAGTGATGCTCACCTCGCGCACCGGCTCTGGCGAGCCCAACCTGGGGGGCAGCCTCACGCTCGAGACCATCGCGGCGGCCGTCGTCGGCGGCATGAGCCTGCGCGGCGGCGAAGGCTCCATCGGTGCACCACTGCTTGGTGCCCTGTTCGTCACCGTGCTGTCCAACGGCATGAACCTCGTCCAGGTCGACGGCTACCTCCAGCAGGTGCTGCTCGGCCTGGTCATCGTGGCATCGCTGGCGATCGATCGCTGGCGTGCCGCGTCATGAAACCCACTTTCTGTATTGCCATGAGTTACCAGGTCTGTATCGACATCGGTGGAACCTTCACCGACTGCCTCGTCGCCGATGAGGAGGGTCGCATCGAGATCCACAAGGCGCCCACCACGCCGGGCGAGTTCCATCGCGGCTTCATCGACGTGCTGCATGTCGCTGCCGAGGCGCGGGGCCTGTCGCCCGCGGACTTCATCCGGCGCATCGAGCTCATCCTCCATGGCTCAACCGTGTCCACGAACGCGCTGGTCGAGCGCAAGACCTCGCGTGTGGGACTGATCCTCAACGAGGGCCATGCCGACGTGCTGACACTGCGCGAAGGCCCGCGCAAGGGAGCCTTCGAATGGAAGCTCGACTATCCCGAGCCCTATGTGCCACGCCGCCTGACACGCACTGTGCGCGGGCGCATCGATGCGCGCGGACGCGAGCTGGTTCCGCTGGACGAGGCCGCCGTGATAGCCGCCGCGCGTGAGTTCCGCGCGCTCGGTGTCGAGGCCATTGCCGTGGGCCTTCTTTGGTCCGTCGCCAACGCCGGCCACGAGCGTCGCGTGCGCGAGCTGATCGCACAGGAATGGCCCGACGTGCCGGTGACGCTCAGCCACGAGGTCAATCCGATGGCGCGAGAGTACAAACGGATCATCGCCGCAGCCATCGATGCTTCGATCAACCCGATCATCCGGCGCTACCTGGGCAACCTGCAGGGCGCGTTGACTGCCGAAGGCTTCAAGGGCGAACTGCTGCTGGCCAACTGCGTCGGCGGCATGATGCCGCCGACCGAGATGATGCGCCGGCCGATCTACAGCGTGATGTCCGGCCCGACGCTGGCACCGATGGCCGCGCTGGCGCTGACCGACCATCCCGATGTGGTGGTCGGCGACATGGGGGGCACCACCTTCGACGTGTCCGCGCTGCGGGCGCATCAGCTGATCGTCACGCCCGAAGCCACCATCCACGACGATGCACTCGGCATTCCCAAGGTCGATGTGCGGTCCGTGGGTGCGGGCGGCGGATCGATCGCGCATGTGGACGCCGGTGGTCTCCTGCACGTGGGGCCGCACAGCGCCGGCGCGAGACCCGGGCCCGCGTGCTATGGCCGAGGCGGCGAACATGCGACCGTGACCGACGCCAACATCGTGCTCGGCATCATCGACCCAGATTTCTTCCTGGGTGGGCGCATCCAACTCGACCGTTCCCGGGCTGAGGCCGCCGTCGACCGGATCGCCGAGCAGCTGAGCGTGAGCCGCGACGAGGCCGCGCACGCCATCTGGGCCACGAGCAACCACAACATGGTTGGTGCCATCGAAGACATCACGATCAATGAAGGCCTGAACCCGCGCGAGAGCTACTTTGTCTGCGGCGGAGGGGCCACCGCCTGCCACATCGCCGAAATGGCCGACGTGCTCGGTCTCACCCGCTACCTGATCCCGCGCTTCATGGCGGGCCTGTCGGCCTTCGGTGGCCTGATCTCGGACATCCGCTTCGAGGAGAACGGTGCGCTGCTCACCGACAGTACGCGTTTCGACATCGGAGCGGTGAATGCGCTGCTGCAGCAACTGAAGGCACGCGGCGAAGCGTTGCTGGACGAGGCGGGCATTGCGCCGGAACTGCGGGAATACGAGTTCGTGTTCCTCGGGCGTTACGAATTCCAGTCCTGGGAGCTCGAGGTACGCATCGACGAATGCAATGGGAAGCTGGACGAGACGCAGGTGGCGCAACTCGTCGAGGCCTTCCATCGCATGCACGAGCGCGTCTACAGCATCCGTACCGAAGAGAACGTCGTCGAGTTCACCACCTGGCGCGTGCGTGCCATCGGCCGCCGTCCCCGCCAGCATGCCTGGAAGAATTACACGCTGGAGCCTCAGCAGGGCCCTGTGCTGCCCGCGCGCGAACGCAGCGTCTATCTGCGGGGCCCGGGCCGGCGCATGCTGCCGGTCTACGACACGGCGAAGCTCGGCGCTGGCGCAGTGCTGCCGGGGCCGTGCCTGGCCGAATCGGCCACTTTCACCGCCTTGCTGCTCGACGGACACGATGCCCGCATCGACGCGCACGGCAACCTGGACGTGACGGTGCGGCGCTCCGTCTGAATCCCCTCGTCACTCTAGCCAGTTGAGAGATACCCATGACTGCTTCCACCTCTACCTCGGCAGAGGCCGCGTCCGGCGCGCGCCGCGTCGACCCGTTCATGATGTCTGTGCTCAAGAGCCGTTTCGAGGCCATCGTGCGCGAGATGAGCAACGTGGTGAAGAAATCCAGCCGTTCCGCCGTCATCAAGAATGCCAACGACTTCAGCTGCGCCATCCTGACCTATGACCATCGCCTGGTCACCACCGAGGATGCGCTGCCCATCCACGTCGCGTCGATGGACATGGCCACCAAGCCGCTGACCGACCTGTTCGACGACATCCGGCCTGGCGACGGCTTCCTGAACAACTCGCCCTACACCGGGGGAACGCACCACGCCGACATGATCTTTGCCATGCCGGTGTACTTCGATGGCCAACCTCTGTTCTGGGTCGTGGCTCTGTCGCACCACGCTGACACTGGCGCACCCATTCCGACCACCTACCTGCCTTTCGCGAAGACGGTCTACGAGGAGGGGCTGCACTTTCCGTGCGTGCGCATCGTCGAGGACTACCGCGAGAAGCGCGACGTGCTGCGCATCGGCATGACCAAGATTCGCGCCTCGGACATCTGGCTGGGCGATCTGCGTGCGCAGATCGGCGCCTGCAAGACCGGCGAACGGCGCATCGTCGAATTGCTCACGCGTTACGGCGCCGGGCAGGTTCAGGCATTCATCGAAGACTGGTTCGACTATGGCGCCCGTTGCGCGGTCGCAGAGATTCGAAAGCTCCCCGCGGGCCGCTACGACTACGAGATCCGGCACGATCCCGTGCCCGGCGTGGCGGAGCAAGGCATTCCCATCAAGGTGTCGGTGTCGGTCGATCCGGTGGAGGGCCGCGTGACCGTCGACCTGCGCGACAACATCGACTGCGTGCCCGGCGGCTTCAATCTCTCGGAAAACACATCGACAGCCTCCGCACTGATCGGCGTCTTCAACAACCTCGATGCGTCGATGCCGCACAACCATGGCAGCGCGAGCCGCATCAGCGTGCTCATGCGTGACGGGGCGGTCGTGGGCAGGCCCCGCCATCCGGCCGGGACGTCGGTTGCCACCACCAATGTCAATGATCGCCTGATCACCGCCGGCAACTGTGCATTTGCCGGGATGGGCAAGCCTTATGGCCAGGCCGAGGGCGGCCCGCACCTGCCGCTGGGCATGGCCGTGATCTCCGGGCATGACCCCTACAAAGGCGGCAAGATGTATGTGAACCAGTTGTTCTTCGGCTATGCGGGGGGCGGCGCCAATCATGGGCACGACGGTTGGCTCACCTATTGCGGGCCTGCCAATGGCGGCCTCATCACGCTGGATTCGGTGGAAGTCGACGAGTCGATGTACCCCATCGTCATCGAGTCGCGAGGCATTCGCCCGGACACGCAGGGCTATGGCGAGTTCGAAGGCGCGCCGGGTGTAGAGGGCGTGTATTACCCGCTCGACCACGACCTGACCGCCGTCTACGCCGCGGACGCGACGACGTTCCCGCCACGCGGCGTGCTGGGCGGCGGGGCCGCTCAGCCGGGCTTCAGCGGAAAGATACTGGCCAACGGCGAGACGGTGGCACTGCCCGCATTCCACGAAGAGGTCTGCAAGGCAGGCGAGAAGCTGACCTTCTTCGCCTGCGGTGGCGGGGGGTACGGCGCACCGCGCGAACGGGATCCCGCACGTGTCGTGGCCACGGTGAATCGGGGCTGGCTCACACCCGAGACGGCCGCCAGCATCTACGGCGTGGCGCTGCGTCTCGGCAGCGGGCAGGGTGCCTATGTGCTCGATGAAGCGCAGACGGCGCGCCTGCGCGGTACCGCTGTTTGAGGCAAGAGATTCCATGACATGGAATGCCACGACCGAGGCACTGGATCTCGCGTTTCGGGTGCTGACCGCCCCCCCGCCCGACATCGGGGCCGACCTGGCCCTGGCCTTGGCCACGTCCCACTACGGCTGGGGTCCTGGGGGCACCATCACGCAGCTGTCGGGTGAGCGCGATCGCAATTTCCGCCTGGATCAGGCCGACCGCGAGCCGTTGACACTGAAGTTCATCAACCCGGCCGAACCCGAAGCCGAGACGGACATGCAGGTGAGTGCGCTGCACCACCTCGTTGAAGTCGGCTGTCCCATTGCGGTGCCGCAGGCGGTCGCCACGCTGGGCGGAACGCCAGGTTTCACTTGGGCGCATGCCGGCACGCAGGTGCGCGGACGGGCCTACACCTTCCTGGACGGCATGTCTGCGGTGCATGCGCCGACCCACGCCGCCTTCCGCCGTGCGGTCGGCCGCACGGTGGCCGAGATCGACATTGCGTTGCAGGACTTTCAACACCCTGCGGTCGAGCGCGTCTTTCCCTGGGACCTGATGCATCTGGAGATGCTGAGGCCACTCGCCCATGTGCTGCGCGAGGATACGTTGCGCTCATTCATCCTTGACTTCCTTGATCGGTACCAGTCCTCCTGGGCCCCGCGCCTGGCCACCTTGCCTCAGCAGGTGATTCACGGCGACCTTTCCAAGAGCAATTTGCTGGTCGATCCCCGAGATCCGTCGCGGGTGAAGGGCGTGCTCGATTTTGGCGACATGGTCTGTGGCCCGGCCATCGCCGATCTGGCGATCACAGCCTCCTACCACATGGATGATGCCGAGGATCCGGTCGCTGCATTGGCCGAGGTGGTAGAGGGCCACGCGGTGGTCCGTCCACTGACCGAGAAGGAGCGTGGACTGCTGCCCATCCTCGTGATGGCCCGGCTGGTCCAGCGCATCGTGATACCGGAGTGGCGCGCCGCGCAGTTTCCCGAGAACAGGGCCTACATCCTGCGCAGCAACACGGCTGCCCGGCAGCTTCTTGAGAGTCTGCTGCCGAACTGGACATCCATGACCGGCGCGACGCGGGTCGGCTGAAGGCGAACGACGTGAACTCCAATTTTTCCGAAACGGCCACTCCTCTCGCCGCGCTTCAGTCGCGTCGCAGCGTGCTTGGTCCGGCCTACCGCCTGTTCTACGACGAGCCCCTGATGCCGGTGCGAGGCGAGGGCGTATGGCTCTTCGATGCATCGGGGCGCCGATACCTGGACGCCTACAACAACGTGCCTGTGGTGGGGCATGCCCATCCGCGGGTAGTCGACGCCATTGCACGCCAGGCGGCCACGCTGAACACGCACACCCGCTACCTGCATCCTCGCGTCATCGAATATGCGGAACGCCTGCTGTCGCACTATCCGGCGCCGCTGGATCGGGCGATGTTCACCTGCACGGGCAGCGAGGCCAACGACCTGGCGCTGCGCATGGCGCGCGCCGTGACAGGCGGTACGGGTGTGGTGGTCACCGCCCATGCCTACCATGGCGTGACAGCTCTGTTGGCGGAGATGTCGCCATCCCTGGCGCCCATCGGGCCGCATGTGCGCACCATCTCGCCGCCCATCGCACGACCGGGGGAGGACAACGATGCCCTGGCCGCGCGCTTCTGCGCAGACGTGCGGTCTGCCTTCACTGCATTGCGGGATTCGGGCTTTCAAGCCGCAGCCCTGCTGGTTGACACCTCTTTCGCCAGCGATGGCATTGCCGTGCCGCCCGCTGGCGTGCTGGAGGGTGCAGCGACAGCGGCGCGTGCCGCGGGCGCGCTCTATATCGCGGACGAGGTACAGGCAGGCTTCGGGCGGCTCGGGCCCCAGTGGTGGGGCTGGCGCAGCAGCGGCGCTGTCCCAGATCTGGTGACCATGGGCAAGCCGATGGGCAATGGTCATCCGATCGGTGGTGTGGTCACCACGAGTGCCATTGCACAGGCCTTCGCGGATCGAGGCCGCTACTTCAATACCTTCGGTGGAAATCCTGTCTCCGCTGCAGCCGGCCTTGCGGTGCTGGACGTGCTGGAGGACGAGGGCCTGCCGGAGCAGGCGGCGCATGTGGGGCGCGAGCTTGGTGAGGCGCTGAGGGCGCGAATCGCGCCGCTGGCAGGAGGTGTAGTACGCGGACAGGGGCTTTACTGGGGTGTTGAACTCGTGACCATGTGCGGCACTGATGCGGGTGAACGCGCTCGGCATGCGGTGAACGCAATGCGCAAGCAGGGCGTGCTGATCGGCAGTTGCGGCTCCGCTGGTGAAGTACTCAAGATTCGCCCCCCTTTGCAGTTCAGCAGCGCCCACGTGATGCAGTTGGTTGAGGCGCTTGAGGTCTCGATGACCTAGCAGCCATGGGGACGGGAGGCGGGACGAACGATCATGCTGGATCGAGGCCCATAGGAGTGCCTGCCCCCACCGCCTTGCGGATGCGCACCGGGATCGATTTGTAGGAAGGCGTGCCGCTTTCCTTGTCAATGTAGTCCAGCGACACCAGGACATTGGCCTCGGGGTAGTAGGCGGCGACCGAGCCGCGGGCGATGCTGTACTCGATCGCGGTGATGTTCTCCAGCCGCAGGCTGCGCGACGGTGACACCGTCTCGATATCGACGAGGTCGCCATGCTCCAGCCCCAGGTCGGCCAGGTCCTCCGGGTTCACGAACAGCACGTCGCGGCGGCCGAAGACGCCCCGGTAGCGATCGTCCAGGCCGTAGATGGTGGTGTTGTACTGGTCGTGGCTGCGGATGGTCACCAGCCGCAGCACCTCGTCGGGCCACGGCTCGTAACGTTCCCGCACGCCGGGGAACACCGAGAACATGGCCTTGCCCGTCGGCGTGTTCCACTTTCGCTCGGTCGGCGGCAGCGGCATGCGAAAGCCGCCGGGGACACGGATGCGCGTGTTGTAGTCCTCGAAGCCAGGAAGCGTGCGCTCGATCAGGTCGCGGATGCGGTCATAGTCCTCCACCAACGTCATCCAATCGACTTTGCTGTGGGGCAGCGTCGCGGCGGCCATGGCAGCCACGATGGCGGGTTCGGAGCGCAGGTCCCTCGACGCGGGTTTGAGCTTGCCCGCCGAGGCGTGGACCATGGACATCGAATCCTCCACCGTCACCGACTGCGGCCCGCCGGCCTGGACGTCGAGTTCGGTGCGTCCCAGCACCGGCAAAAGGAAGGTCTCCCGGCCCACCAGCAGGTGCGAACGGTTGAGCTTGGTGCCCAGGTGCACGCTCAATGTCAGCGCCTTCATCGCCGCGAAGCAACGCTCGGGATCGGGCAGCGCCACCGCGAAGTTGCCGCCCAGGCAGATCAGCGCCTTGGCCTGGCCCGCGACCATGGCCTGCATGGCCTGGACCGCGTCGTGGCCGTGGCTCTGGGGCGGTGTGAAACCGAAGACGGCTTCGATGCGCCGCAAGAAGTCCGCGGACGGCTTCTCGGTGATGCCGACCGTGCGGTTGCCCTGTACGTTGGAGTGGCCGCGCAGCGGACAGATGCCGGCGCCGGGCTTGCCGAAGTTGCCGCGCAGCAGCAGCAGGTCGGCGATCAGCTTCACGTTGGCCGTGCCGGTGTTGTGCTGGGTCACGCCCATGCCGTAGGTGACGATGGCCGCCTTGGACTTCGAGTAGGCTTCGGCCACCTGTTCCAGGTCGGCGCGCATGAGACCGCTCTCCTTCTCGATGTCGGCCCAGGCGGTGGCCTGCAAGTCGGCCGCCAAGGCGTCGAAGCCGAGCGTGTGCTCGGCGATGAAAGCGTGGTCCAGCACGTCTCCACGCCGGGCCTCCAGCGCCAGCAGCGACTTCATGATGCCCTTGAGCGCCGCCGCATCGCCGCCGGCCCTGACCTGGTAATAGGTGGAGGCGATCCTGGTCGAGCCATACGTCGCCATCTCCACGATGTCCTGCGGATCGGCGAAGCGCTCCAGCGCGCGCTCGCGCAGTGGGTTGAACACGATGATGGGCACCTTGCGCCGCGCCGCTTCGTGAAGCGTGCCCATCATGCGCGGGTGGTTGGTGCCCGGGTTGTGCCCGATCGAGAGGATGAAGTCGGTATGGTCGAAGTCCTCCAGCGAGACGGTGCCCTTGCCGATGCCGATCGACTGCGGCAGGCCCGCGCTGGTCGCCTCGTGGCACATGTTGGAGCAGTCGGGGAAGTTGTTGGTGCCGAATTCGCGCGCGAACAGCTGGAACAGGTAGGCGGCTTCGTTGGAGGCGCGGCCCGAGGTATAGAACTCGGCCTGGTCCGGCGAGTCCAGGCCGCGCAGCACCTCGCCGATGCGCGCGAAGGCGGCCTCCCAGGCGACCGGAACGAAGGTGTCGCTGGCCGCGTCGTAGGCCATCGGGTAGGTCAGGCGGCCGAAGTCCTCCAGTTCGTAGTCCGAAAGTTGAAGCAGCGAAGACACCGTGTGCTGCGCGAAGAATTCCGGCGTCACGCGCTTGCTGGTGGCCTCCCAGGTGACGGCCTTGGCGCCGTTCTCGCAGAACTGGAAGGTGGACTTGTGCTCCTTGTCGGGCCAGGCGCAGCCCGGGCAGTCGAACCCCGTGGGCTGGTTGGTGCGAAGCAGCACGCCGGGCGCCTCCACGATTTCCATCTGCTGGCGGACGGCCTGGGCCGTCGCCTTCAATGCGCCCCATCCGCCCGCCGGGCCGTCATAGGGGCGAATGCCAGGAACTTCGCGTCGTTGGGTCATGGGGTACCTCGTTGAGCGGTTTGAAGATCAGCGACAGGAGTCAGGAATGGGATGCAGCCCTGCCCAGCTTCACCAGCAAAGCGATGAGTGCGTTCACATCGACATCCCGCGTGCGCCAGGAAGACACACTGATACGCATGGCAGGCCGTCCCTGCCAGACTGTTCCGCCGAACCACGCCTCACCAGACGCCTGGACCGCCGCGCGCACCGCCAGTGTCTGCGTATCGGCGGGGCAGCGGAACAGCACCTGATTGAGCGTCACCTGGTTGAGCACCTCGAAGCCGGCCTGCGCCAGATCATCGCCGATGCGGCGCGCCTGCGCACAGTGCCGTTCGACCAGTTCAGCGATACCTTTGCGGCCCAGGCTGCGCAGCGCCGCCCACACCGGGATGCCGCGCGGCCGGCGCGAGAATTCCAGCGTGAGGTTTTTCTGCGCATCCATGCTGGCGCTTGAATAGGCGGCATCGCTGTTCATCGCCTCGGCCAAAGCCCGTGCATGGCGGCAGATCGTCATGGCGCAGTCGTAGGGCGTGTTCAGCCACTTGTGCGCATCGGTCGTCCAGCTATCGGCCTGCTCGATGCCGTGGGTCAGGTGCCGCAGCGACGACGCCCGCGCCCACAAGCCGAAGGCACCATCCACATGCACCCAGGCGCCGGCCTTGCTGGCGAGCGGGATGATCTGCTCGAAAGGATCGAAGGCGCCGGTGTTGACCTCACCTGCCTGCAGGCAAAGGATGGTGCGTGCATCCAGCGGCGGCAGCCGGGCGGCATCCACACGGCCTTGGGCATCGACCGGGGCATGGACGATGTGATTCAGACCGAAGCCCAGCACGCGCAATGCCTTCTTGACCGTGATGTGGGCCAGTTCGGAGACCACCACCCGGATTTCCGGCGCGCCATGCAGTCCCTGCGCATCGAAGTCCCAGCC
>JASGDG010000340.1:0-4269 GCA_047607325.1 Xenophilus sp.
CCCGCGGGCCCGGCGCCGGCCCGCCCCGCTGCCGATGGCGCCGTGCCCGACGCGTCCCGGCTGCGCCTGCTGGAGGAGGCCGTCAGCCTGGGCTATCTGCGCGGCATCATGGCGCAGCTCGACGCCATCGACGCCGCGCGCCCCGATTGCGCCCCCTGGACCGACGGCCAGCGCGCGCTGGCGCGGCAGTTCCGCTTCGAGGCGCAGGCCGAGGCCATCCAGCGCGCCCTGGCGGCGGCGGAGGCCGCGCCGTGACGCCGCCCCCGCTGGCCGCCAGCCTGCGCGAGCGGACGGCGCGCGGCGACCTGGTGCTGGTCGTCGACGACGTGCCCGACAACCTGGCCCTGCTGCACGACGCGCTGGACGCGTCGGGCTACACCGTGCTGGTCGCCACCAGCGGCGAGGCCGCGCTGGCCCGCGCCGCGCAGGCCCGGCCCGACATCGTGCTGCTCGACGCCATGATGCCGGGCATGGACGGCTTCGAGGTCGCGCGGCGGCTGAAGGCCGACGCCGCCACCGCCCACATCCCCATCGTCTTCATGACCGGCCTGACCGAGACCGAGCACCTGGTCGCCGCGCTGGAGGCCGGCGGCGTGGACTACGTGACCAAGCCGCTCAAGCCCAGGGAGGTGCTGGCGCGCATGAACGTGCACCTGCAGGGCGCCCGCGCCGCGCGCCAGCAGGCGCGGCAGGCCGGCCAGGCGCGCAACGCGCTGGACGCCTTCGGCTACGCCAGCATCACGGTGCGCATGCCCGAGGGGCGCCTGATCTGGCAGACCTCGCTGGCGCGCGAGCTGCTGGCGCGCTACTGCGGCACCGCCGCGCCGCAGACGCCGGCCGCGGTGACGGACTGGCTGCGCACCCACCTGCCCGGCACGCGCCAGGGCCTGGAGCCGCCGCCGCTGAAGATCGAGCAGGGCGCGCAGTACCTGCAGCTGCGCCTGCACCGGCAGACCGGCGACGGCGGGGAAGAGGAGGGCGCCGCGGCGGGCGACTGGCTCATCATCATCCGCGAGGTCAGCGACGCCGCCGTCATCGAGGCGATGAGCCTGGCGCTGAAGCTCACCGCGCGCGAGGCCGAGGTGCTGTACTGGGTCGTCAAGGGCAAGACCAACCGGGACATCGGCGAGATCCTGGGCAGCAGCCCGGCCACCGCCAAGAAGCACCTGGAGCGCGTGTTCGTCAAGCTGGGCGTGGAGACGCGCACCGCGGCGGCGGGCGTGGCGATCAAACGCATCCGCACGATCCAGCCGCACTTCGAGGTGTAGGCGGGGCGCCACGCGGCGGGGCGCCCCGTCATCGCCGGACCCTGCGGCGCGTGTAGGCTGGCTGCATGCCCGTGCGCCGCGTCCCCCTGCCGTTGTTCCTCTCTCTGCTGGCCCTGGGCGCCGGGGCGTCGGCCCGCGCCGGCGGGCACTTCGATGTCGACGACGCCGACATGCTGGACCCGGGCCGCTGCCAGTTCGAACTGTGGGCCGGCAGCGCCGGCTCGCCCTCCACCGGCTTCCAGCACATCGGCCCGGCCTGCCGCGTCGGGGCGGTGGAACTGCAGCTGAACGTCGACCGCAGCCATGGCGCCGACCCGCCGACGCTGTCCGCCGGCCCCGCGCTCAAGTGGCGATGGTTCGGCACCGGCGACGATGTGCTGCGGGCGGCGGCCGAGTTCGGCATCGCGCGCGACCTGCAGCGGGGCGGCGCCCCGTCGCGCCAGTGGCTGCTGCCGCTGACCTGGCAGCCGCGGCCGGACCTGCAGGTGCATGCCAACCTGGGCGCCGACTGGTCGTCGCCTTCGGGCGTGCGCACGCCGCGCCGCGGCCTGGCGGCCGAATGGGCGGCCGGCGAGCGCGTCTCGGTCATCGTCGAGCGCAACAAGGCCCAGCGCGCCTGGACCACCCGCGCCGGCCTGCGCCTGGCGCTCACGCCGGCGGTTAGCGTGGACCTGAGCGCGGCCCGGGTGCGCCCCGGCGGCGCGGAGTTCGTCCTCGGGCTGAACTGCGAGTTCGGCCGCTGAGGCGGCGCGCCGGGTTGCACGCGGCGCCGCTCTTTACCGCGGCTTTGCACCGCCTCCTCGGTGCACTGGCTATGCTGTGCCGAGGGGCGCGCATGTCTTCCAACTCGGTGTTCGGCGATTTCGACTTCTGGCTCATGGCCGCCTTCTCGGTGGTGCTGCCCTTCGGCATCTACGGCTACCTGCTGAGCCGGCGCGCGGTGTCCTCCTTCACCATCGTCGTGCTCGGCCTGGCGCTGGTGGCCATCGCGGGCGTCGACGTCTACTTCCTGCAGCTGATGGCGGCCCGCGCCCAGACCACGCTCTCGCACACCGACGACATGGTGTTCTCCTCCGAGATCTCGGCGGCGCTCTACCTCTTCCCGGCGCTGTTCGGCGGCCTGGGGCTGAACGTGCTGTCGCACGTGCTCACCCGGCACCTGGACGAGGCGCAGCGGCGCTTCGCGGCGGAGCACGACGAGGACGCCTGAGCCGGCCGGCTCAGGACTGCATCCCCTCCACCATCAGCCGCAGCCGGCGCAGGCCCTGCCACTCGTCCGCGTCGAGGCGGAAGGCCAGCCGCGCGCGTGCCGGCAGCGGCTCGGTGTGGCCGAACCAGATGCCGTCGACGGGCTGGCCGGCCAGCCGCAGCTTGAGCGCCAGGTGTTTCTCGCCGACCAGCCGCTGCGAGACGACCTCCACCTCGTCGCTGAACACCGGCGGCGCGAAGCCCTGGCCCCACACCTCGCGGTGCAGCGTATCGACCAGCTCCACGCGCAGGTACTCGCGGTCGATCGGGCCGTCGGTCTCCAGCCGGCGGGTCAGGGTGGCGGCGTCGAGCCACTCGGCGGCGACCTCGGCCAGGGCGCGCTCGAAGTCCGCGAAGCGGTCGCGCGCCACCGTGCAGCCGGCCGCCATCGCATGCCCGCCGAAGCGCAGCAGCACGCCCGGGTGGCGCTTGGCCACCAGGTCCAGCGCGTCGCGCAGGTGGAAGCCGGGGATCGAGCGGCCCGAGCCCTTCAGTTCGTGCGCTCGGCCCTCGGCGCCGCTGACGGCGAAGACGAAGGCGGGGCGGTGGTGCCGGTCCTTCAGGCGCGAGGCGACGATGCCGACCACGCCCTCGTGGAAGCCCTCGCCGAACACGCTGAGGGCTGCGGGCAGCGTGCCTTCCCCCTCGGCGAAGAGCGACTCCACCCGCGCCAGGGCCTGGTCGCGCATGCCGCCTTCGAGCGTGCGGCGCTCGCGGTTGATGCCGTCGAGCAGGCTCGCCAGTTCGTCGGCGCGCGCGGCGTCGTCGGTGAGCAGGCATTCGATGCCCAGCGTCATGTCCGCCAGGCGCCCGGCGGCGTTCAGGCGCGGGCCCAGCGCGAAGCCGAAGTCGAAGGTGGTCGCGGCCTCGGCCCGGCGGCCGGCGGCGCGGAACAGGGCGGCCACGCCGCGCGGCATCTGCCCGGCGCGGATGCGGCGAAGACCCTGCGCGACGAGGCGTCTGTTGTTGGCGTCCAGCTTCACCACGTCGGCCACGGTGCCGAGGGCGACCAGCGGCAGCAGCGCATCCAGCTTCGGTTGCGTGGCCGCATCGAACGCGCCGCGTTGCCGCAGCTCGGCCCGCAGCGCCAGCAGCACGTAGAACATCACGCCCACGCCGGCGATGCACTTGCTCTCGAAGCCGCAGCCGGGCTGGTTGGGGTTGACCAGCACGTCGGCGGCCGGCAGTTCGGGGCCGGGCAGGTGGTGGTCCGTCACCAGCACGGCGAGGCCCAGCGCCTTGGCGCGCGCCACGCCCTCGACGCTGGCGATGCCGTTGTCCACCGTCACCAGCAGTTCGGCGCCGGTGGCGGCCACGCGCTCGGCGATGGGCGGCGTGAGGCCGTAGCCGTCCACCACGCGGTCGGGCACCAGGTAGGCGACGTGCGCCGCGCCGAGCAGGCGCAGGCCGCGCACGGCCACCGCGCAGGCGGTCGCGCCGTCGCAGTCGTAGTCGGCCACGATGCAGATGCGGCGCTGTCGTGCGATGGCGTCGGCCAGCAGGCGGGCGGCGTCTTGCACGCCGTGCAGGCCGGCGGGGGGGAGCAGGCGCGCCAGGCCGTTGTCCAGTTCGTCCGGGGAGCGCACGCCGCGCGACGCGAACAGCCGCGCCAGCAGCGGGTGGATGCCGGCCTGCTCCAGCGCCCAGGCGGCGCGGGGCGGCGCGTCGCGGACCACGAGCTTCATCACAGCGCCCCCAGCACGTCGGCCGGGCGCGGGGCGGCGCCCAGCCGCCGGCGCAGCCAGGCGCCCGG
>JASGDG010000341.1:0-10717 GCA_047607325.1 Xenophilus sp.
CGGCCCCGCCCCGGCCGCCGCCACCCCGGTGCAGGCCGCCGCGGCCGAGACCGCCGACGTGCCTGTGATCCTCACGGCACTGGGCACGGTGACGGCCAACGCGAGCGTCACCGTCACCAGCCGCATCGACGGGCACCTGCAGGCCGTGTACTTCACCGAGGGACAGTACGTGCAGAAAGGCCAGTTGCTGGCCCAGATCGATACGCGGACCTATCAGGCGGAGCTGACCCAGTACCAGGGCACCCTGGCCGAGAGCCAGGCGGAACTGGCGGGCGCCCGGCTCACGCTGGAGCGCTACCAGCGCCTCTACGCCAAGGACTCGCTGGCCCGCCAGGATCTGGACACGCAACTGGCGACCACCCGCCAGTACGAGGGCGCCGTCAAGTCCGCCCAGGGCCAGATCGAGGCGACCCGGCTCAACATCGAGTACGGCCGCATCACCGCGCCGGTCAGCGGCTACGTGGGGCTGCGCGTGGTCGACCCGGGCAACGTGGTGCATTCCAGCGACACCACCGGCATCGTCACGATCACCCAGACGCATCCCATCGCGGTCACCTTCAGCATCCCGCAGGCCCATATCGGGGCGGTGCTGCCCGCCCTGCGCCGCGGCCAGACCTTGCCGGTGACCGCGCTGGACCCGCAGGGCGCCCAGCCCGTCGCCACCGGCAAGGTGCAATTCATCAGCAATGAGATCGACAGCAGCACCGGCAGCGTGCAGCTGAAGGCCCTGTTCGACAACACCGACGATGCGCTCTACCCGAACCAGTTCGTGAACGTGCGCCTGCAGACCGACACGCTGAGACATGCCGTGCTGGTGCCGGCGGCGGCGATCCAGCTGGGCGATTCGGGCAAGTTCGTGTTCGTGATCGGCGCCGGCGATACCGTCACCCGCCAGGCCGTCACCACCGGCCCGACGGCCGCGGACGGCCACGTGGTGATCACCCAGGGCGTGCAGGCCGGCCAGCAGGTGGTCACCCAGGGCATCGATGCGCTGAGCAACGGCGGCAAGGTCAAGGTGGTGCAGCCGCAGAAGGTCGATCCCCGCGAGCTGGAGAACACGCCGCAGCGACCGATGGGCCCCCCTCCGGGGCGCTGATCCCGCCAGCGCGGGAAGGCTCATGAATCCGTCCAGTCTTTTCATCCGGCGACCGGTCGCCACGCTGCTGCTGATGATCGCGGTGCTGCTGACCGGCCTGTTCGCCTATCGCACCCTGTCGATCTCGGCCCTGCCGCAGGTGGACTACCCCACCATCCAGGTCACCACGCTCTATCCCGGCGCGGGGCCCGAGGTCATGACCAGCGCGGTCACCGCGCCGCTGGAGCGGCAGCTCGGCCAGATGGCCGGGCTCTCGCAGATGTATTCCAGCAGCTCCGGCGGCGCGTCGGTCATCACGCTGAAGTTCAATCTGGACCTGTCGCTGGACGTGGCGGAGCAGGAGGTGCAGGCGGCCATCAATGCCGCCGACTCGCTGCTGCCCTCCGATCTGCCCTCGTCGCCCACCTACAAGAAGGTGAATCCGGCGGACACCGCGGTGGTCACGCTGGCGGCCACGTCGGACTCCCTCCCGCTCACCCAGGTCCAGGACCTCGTCAACACCCGGCTGGCACTCAAGCTGTCGCAGGTGTCGGGCGTGGGGCTGGTGAGCCTGGCCGGCGGTCACCAGATGGCGATCCGCGTGCGTGCCAACCCGGCCGCCCTGGCCGCCCACGGCCTGACCCTGGAGAGCCTGTACAACGTCATCAGCAACGGCAACGTCAACGGCTCCAAGGGGGGCTTCGACGGCCCCGACCACTCGGTCACCATCGATGCCAACGACCAACTGCGCAACGCCGACGAATACGGCGACCTGGTGGTCACCTACAGCGACGGCAAGGCCCTGCTGCTGCGCGACGTGGCCACCATCGAGCAGGCGCCGGAAAACCTCTACCAGGCGGCGTGGGCGGGCAGCAAGCCCGCCATCGTGATCAACATCCAGCGCCAACCCGGCGCCAACGTGGTGCAGGTGGTCGACCGCGTCAAGGCGCTGCTGCCCACCCTGCAGGAAAGCCTTCCGGCCTCGGTCAGGCTGGAGGTGCTGGCCGACCGCACCCAGACCATCCGCGCCTCCATCGCCGACGTGCAGTTCGAGCTGCTGCTCTCGGTGGCGCTGGTGGTGATGGTGTCCTTCCTGTTCCTGCGCACCCTGTCGGCCACGCTGATCCCCAGCGTCGCCGTGCCGCTGTCGCTGGTGGGCACCTTCGGCGTGATGTACCTGGCCGGCTTCTCGCTGAACAACCTGACGCTGATGGCGCTGACCATCGCCACCGGCTTCGTGATCGACGACGCCATCGTGGTGGTGGAGAACATCCAGCGCCACCTGGAGAACGGCGAGGCGCCCATGGCCGCCGCGTTCAAGGGCTCCAGGGAAATCGGCTTCACCATCATCTCGCTGACCTTCTCGCTGATCGCCGTGCTCATCCCGCTGCTGTTCATGGGCGACGTGGTGGGCCGGCTGTTCCGCGAGTTCTCGATCACGCTGGCGGTGTCCATCCTGGTGTCGATGCTGGTGTCGTTGACGCTCACGCCGATGCTCTGCGCCTACCTGCTGCGCCACATCCCGCCGGAGCGCGAGGGCCGCTTCGCGCGCTGGAGCAGCGGCGGCTTCGACCGTCTGCTGCACGCCTACGAGCGCGGCCTGTCGTGGGTGCTGGAGCACCAGCGTCTGACCCTGCTGGCGGCCGTGGCCACACTGGCGCTCACCGGCGTGCTGTACCTTGCCGTGCCCAAGGGCTTCTTTCCCTCGCAGGACACGGGCCAGCTGCTGGGCATCACCGCCGCGCCGCAGAACGTGTCCTTCGCGGAAATGTCGCGCCGCCAGCAGGCCCTGACGGCCGTGCTGCTGCAGGACCCGGGCGTGCAGGCCATCTCGTCGGTGGTGGGCGTGGACGGCTCCAACAACACGGCGCTGAACCATGGCCGCCTGCAGATCGCGCTCAAGCCCTTCTCGCAGCGCGACGAGCGTGCGCCGAAGATCATCGAGCGGCTGCGCCAGGCCGCGTCCCAGGTGCCAGGCATCCAGCTCTACCTGACGGCCAGCCAGGACCTGAGCGTGGACGACCAGGTCACCCCCAGCCAGTACCAGATCACGCTGGACACCCCGACCGAGTCCGACCTGGAGGCCTGGGTGCCGCGCCTGCATGCGGCCCTGGCCAAGCGGCCGGAGCTGCGCGACGTGGTGGACAACCTGGAAAAGCAGAGCCCGGTGGCCTACCTCCGCATCGACCGTGCGTCGGCCGCCCGCTACGGCCTCACGGCCAGCGACATCGACACCGCGCTGTACAACGCCTTCGGCCAGCGGCAGGTGTCCACCATCTTCACGCAGGCCAACCAGTACCGGGTGGTGCTCGAAGTGGACCCGCGCTACCGCCAGGACGCCTCGGGCCTGGATCAGCTCTACCTGGCCAACGCCAACAGCAGCAGCACGTCCAGCAGCAGCTCGTCGACCAGCAGTTCTTCCAGCAGCTCATCGAGCAGCAGCAGTTCCTCCTCCAGCAGCAGCTCGTCGAGCAGCAGTTCGTCGACCAGCAGCACGGGCACGGCCACCTCCATGGTGCGCCTGACCAACGTGGCCCGCATCGAGGAGCGGCTCGGCTACCAGGTGCGCACCCGCCTGAACCAGACGCCCGCGGCCACCCTGTCGTTCAACCTGGCGCCGGGCCACTCGATCGAGCAGGCGCGCCAGGCGGTGGACCAGGCGGCCAGGGACATCGGGATGCCCGACACCATCGCGCTGCGCTACCAGGGCGCGGCGCAGGCTTTCGCGGCCTCCACCGACCACACGCTGTGGCTGATCCTGGCGGCGGTGATCACTATGTACATCGTGCTGGGCGTGCTCTACGAGAGCTGGATCCACCCGGTGACGGTGCTGTCCACCCTGCCCTCGGCGGCCATCGGCGCGCTGCTGGCGCTCCTGTTCGCCGGTTCCGAATTCAGCCTGATCGCGCTCATCGGGGTGATCCTGCTGATCGGCATCGTCAAGAAGAACGCCATCCTGATGATCGACTTCGCGCTGGAGGCGCGGCGCGAGGGCAGGACGCCGCTGGAGGCCATCCGGCAGGCCTGCCTGCTGCGCTTCCGCCCGATCATGATGACCACCATGGCGGCGCTGCTCGGGGCGGTGCCGCTGATGCTGGCCAGCGGCTCGGGCGCCGAGCTGCGCCGGCCGCTGGGCCTGGTGATCGTGGGCGGGCTGCTGTTCAGCCAGCTGCTCACGCTCTTCACCACACCGGTGATCTACCTGTTCTTTGACCGCCTCAGCGCCTCGGTCAGGCGGCGCTGGCCCGCCCTGGGCGGCCCGAGCAGCGAATCGGCATGAACCTGTCGCGCCTGTTCATCCTGCGGCCCATCGCCACGCTGCTGCTGAGCCTGGCGCTGACGCTGCTGGGTGCGCTGGCCTACCGCCTGCTGCCGGTGGCGCCGCTGCCGCAGGTGGATTTCCCGACCATCATGGTGCAGGCCAGCCTGGCAGGCGCCAGCCCGGAAACCATGGCGGCGACCGTCGCCACGCCGCTGGAGCGGGCCATGGGACAGATCGCCGGCATCACCGAGATGACGTCGAGCAGTTCCCAGGGCTCGACCAACGTCATCATCCAGTTCGACCTGGAGCGCGACATCGACGGCGCCGCGCGCGACGTGCAGGCGGCCATCAACGCGGCGCGCAGCCTGCTGCCCAGCAGCCTCAAGACTCTGCCCACCTACCGCAAGGCCAACCCCTCCGACACGCCCATCATGCTGCTGGCCCTGACCTCCAGGACGGTGGACAAGGGCGCGATGTACGACATCGCCTCCAGCAAGCTGCAGCAGCGCATCGCGCAGGTGCAGGGCGTGGGCGAGGTTTCCCTCATGGGCAGCGCCCTGCCGGCCGTGCGCATCGAGCTGCAGCCGCAGCAGCTGTCCCACTACGGCATCTCGCTGGACACGGTGCGCAAGGCCATCGCCAACGCCACGACCAACCTGCCCAAGGGCGAGCTTTCGGGCGATGCGCTGCACTGGTGGGTGGACGCCAACGGCCAGCTGGCCCATGCCAGGGACTACCAGGATCTGGTCATCAGCTACGCCAGCGGCGCCGCGGTCAGGCTCTCCGACGTGGCACGCGTGTACGACTCGGTGCAGGACACCTACGTCTCGGGCTACTACAACGACGAGCCGTCGGTCATGATCGCCGTCACGCGCTCGTCCGGCGCCAACATGCTGAAGACCATCGACGCGATCAAGGCGCAGATGGCCACCTTCAACGAGATGCTGCCGGAGGGCGTGACGCTGAACGTGGCCATGGACCGCTCGCCCACCATCCGCGAATCGCTGAAGGAAACCGAGCTCACGCTGCTGATCGCCGTGCTGCTGGTGATCGCCGTGGTGTTCATCTTCCTGCGCAACGGCCGCGCCCTGCTGATCCCCGCGGTGGCCCTGCCGATCTCGCTGATCGGCACCTGCGCGGCCATGTACCTGCTGAACTACAGCCTGGACAACCTGTCGCTGATGGCGCTGATCATCGCCACCGGATTCGTGGTGGACGACGCCATCGTCGTGCTGGAAAACATCAGCCGGCACCTCGAACAAGGCGCCTCGCCCATGCGGGCGGCGCTGCAGGGCAGCAGGGAGGTGGGCTTCACCGTGCTGTCCATGACGGTGTCGCTGATCGCGGTGTTCCTCCCGATCCTGCTGATGGGCGGCATCGTCGGCCGGCTGTTCCGCGAGTTCGCCGTCACGCTGTCGGTGGCGCTGCTGATCTCCATGGTCGTGTCGCTGACGCTCACCCCCATGCTGTGCTCGCGGCTGCTGCGTCCGCACCTGGCGGGCGCCCAGGCGCCCAACGCGGTCTACCGCGCCATCGAGCGCCTGCTGGACGCCCTGGCGCGGCACTACGCCGCCAGCCTCGCGTGGGTCATGCGCCACCGGCGCCTGACGCTGCTGAGCCTGCTGCTCACCGTGCTGGTCAACGTCTTCCTGTACGCGGTGGTGCAGAAGGGCTTCTTTCCCGATCAGGACACCGGCATGCTCATGGGACAGCTGCGCGCGGACCAGAGCACCTCCTTCCAGTCGCTGCACCCGAAGCTGCTGGCCTTCAGCAAGAAGATCCAGCAGGACCCGGACGTGGCGGCGGTCATGGCCTCGACCGGCAGCGGGGCCTTCGGCTCGCGCAACACCGGCAACTTCTTCGTGCGCCTCAAGGACAGCGGCGAGCGCCGCGACACGGCCATGCAGATCGCCAACCGGCTGGCCCTGGCGGCGGCCGGGGTGCCGGGCGCCTCGCTCTTCCTGATGCCCGCGCAGGACCTGCACATGGGCGGCCGCAGCGCCAACGCCACCTACCAGTACAGCCTGCAATCGGACAACCTGGACATGCTGCGCACCTGGGCGCCCCAGGTCTATGCGGTGCTGCGCAAGCTGCCGCAGCTCACCAGCGTGGACAGCGACTCGCAGACCCGCGGCCAGGAGGTCAAGCTGGTGATCGACCGGCAGGCGGCCGAGCGCCACGGCCTGAACGCATCGGCCGTCGACACCTTCCTCAACAATGCCTTCAGCCAGCGCCAGGTCGCCACGCAGTACCAGGCGCTGAACCAGTACTACACGGTCATGGGGCTGGCGCCCGAATACACCCAGGACCCGTCGGTGCTGAACCAGCTGTTCGTGCTCAACGACGACAGCGCGGCCGTGCCGCTGTCGGCCTTCGCCCGGCTGGAGAGCGGCAACACCGCGCTGTCGGTGGCGCACCAGAACCAGATCGCGACCACCACCATCGCCTTCAATCTGGCCGATGGCGTCTCGCTGGACGAGGCCAAGACGGCGATCGAACAGGTAGTGGCCGGCATCGGGATGCCGTCCGACGTGCACGGCAGCCTGCAGGGCACGGCCAAGGCCTACGAGTCGCTGGTGGCCAGCATGCCCTGGCTGATCCTGGCGGCGCTGCTGGCGGTGTACATCGTGCTGGGCATGCTCTACGAAAGCTGGATCCACCCGCTGACCATCCTCTCGACCCTGCCATCGGCCGGCGTCGGCGCGCTGCTTCTGCTGCTGGCCACGGGCACGCAGCTCACGGTGATCGCCCTGATCGGGATCCTGCTGCTGATCGGCATCGTGAAGAAGAATGCCATCCTGATGATCGACTTCGCCCTGCACGCCGAGCGCGAACTCGGCCTGCCGCCGGAGCAGGCCATCCTGGAGGCCTGCCGCATGCGCTTCCGCCCCATCCTGATGACCACGCTGGCCGCCTTCTTCGGCGCGCTGCCGATGGTCGTGCAGACCGGCGGCGACGCGGCGCTGCGGCGGCCGCTGGGCCTGGCCATCTGCGGCGGCCTGGCGCTGAGCCAGCTGCTGACGCTCTACACCACGCCCGTCGTCTACCTGTACCTGAACCGCCTGGGCATGGCCGTTCGCCGCGGCTGGCGCGCCCATGTCCACCTGCCGCCGAACACGGCCCACGAACGCTGACCGATCTATGCCAGCCTCCGTTCTCTCCTCCCGCCTGCGCCTCGCGATCCCGGTCTGCCTGCTGGCGCTGGCGGCCGGCTGCACCGTCGGCCCCGACTACCACCGCCCGACGGTCGACATGCCGGTCACCTACAAGGAGGTCGCGGGCTGGAAGGCGGCCACGCCGCAGGACCAGTTGCCCCGGGGGGCCTGGTGGAGCGTCTACGCGGACCCCGTGCTCGACGGGCTGATGGCCCAGGTGGAAATCTCCAACCAGAACGTCGCCGAGTACGCGGCCCAGTTCGCCAAGGCGCAGGCCGTGGCCGGCGAGGCGCGCGCGGGCCTCTTTCCCACGCTGACGGGTACCGCCAGCGGCACGCGCTCGGGCTATGGTTCGGGCTTCACCTCCTCGACCACGGGCGTTTCCAACGACGTCTCCGCCTCGGCCAGCCTGAGCTGGGAGCTGGACCTGTGGGGCAAGCTGCGCCGCACCTACGAGGAAGACAAGGCCAGCGCGGACGCCAGCCGGGCCGACCTGGCCAACGCCACGCTGAGTGCCCAGTCCTCCCTGGCGCAGGACTACTTCGCGCTGCGCATCCTCGACGAGCGCATCCACCTGTACGGGCAGACCCTCCAGGCCTACGAGCGCTACCTGCGGGTGACCGAGAACAAATACGCGGAAAGCCAGGTCTCGCGCGCCGACGTGGCCGTGGCGCAGAACCAGCTGGAAAGCGCCAAGGCGTCGATGCACGACCTGGCCTGGCAGCGGGCGCAGTACGAGCATGCCATCGCCATCCTGATCGGCAAGGCCCCGGCGGCCTTCAATCTGCCGCAGGCCATCGGTTCGACGCTGCGCGTGCCGGACACCCCCGTGGGGCTGGCGTCCACGCTGCTGGAGCGGCGGCCCGACATCGCGTCGGCCGAGCGTTCGATGGCCTCCGCCAACGCCGCCGTCGGTGTGGCCATCGCCGCCTACTACCCGACCCTCACCCTGAGCGGCAGCGGCGGCTTCGAGGGCAGCAGCGCCCGCAAGCTGTTCACCACGCCCTACCGCTTCTGGTCCATCGGACCGTCTTTCAGCCAGACGCTGTTCGACTTCGGAGCGACCCGGGCGCAGGTGGCCCAGGCGCGCGCCAGCTACGACGCCGCCGTGGCCACCTACCGGCAGACCGTGCTGAGCGCGCTGGGGGAGGTGGAGGACTACCTGGCCAAGCTGCGCATCCTGGAGCACGAGCTGCTCGCCCAGCAGCGCGCCACCGCGGCCGCCATCGAATCGGCACGCGTCACGCGCGACCAGTACGAGGAAGGCAAGATCGACTACCTGGACGTGGCCACCACCCAGGCCACCAGCCTCAGCGCACAGCAAAGCCTGTGGGAGCTGAGGGGCACCCAGCTCACCACCAGCACGCAACTGATCGTGGCGCTGGGCGGCAACTGGGAAGGCCTGGGCGCCGGCCGTTGATGCCTCGCGCGAGGCGCTGCGCCCCGGGCGGGGCCTGGCCGGAACCGCCGGCCCGGCGGGAAGGCGGGGCGCGCCTCGGCGACCGCCGCCGTCCTGTCCTTCGGGGCGTCAACCTCTGCCAGCCTCCCGGCGTTGAATGTCCGCCGGATGCCCCTTGGACCGCTCTGTGCCTGCGCGATGCCCGCGCGTTCCCCTGCCCCCCGTGAGTCATCCGATTCCCCCATCCTCCTGGAGCCATCGGCCCATCGTCCGCCAACTGCATGGGCGCCGGGCCTGGCCGAGGCTGAAGCCCTGGCTCCTGGCCGCGGCGGGGCTGGCGCTGTGCGCGCTGGTGGGCAAGGCGCTGCTCGGCCTGCTGCACGAAGTGCAGTACGCCGACGTGATGCACGCCATCGCCGGCACGCCCGCCCGGCGCATCGCGCTGGCCATCGCCGCCACGGCGCTGAGCCACCTCGTGCTCACCCGCTACGATGCCTCGGCCCTGGCCTATGCGCATGCCAGGGTCCGCCGGGGGACGGTCATGCTGACCTCCTTCGTGGCCTATGCGCTGTCCAACACGATCGGCCTGGGGCCGCTGACCGGCGGCGCGGTGCGCACCCGTCTCTACGCCGCCGCGGGGCTGACGCCCCACCAGATCGCCCAGGTCATCCTCTTCAACGCGGCGGCCTTCGGCGTGGGCATCTCGGCCTTCGGCGCACTGGCCCTGCTGTGGGGCGCGGACCCGGTGGCACCGCTGCTGCACCTGCCGCCCTGGCTGCTGCGGCTGGCGGCGGGCGCCCTGCTGGCCGGCGTGGCGCTGTTTCTCTGGCTGTGCACCCGGCACCGCGCGATCCGGCTCGCCGGGCGCTGGACCCTGCGCCTGCCCCCGCCGGGACTGGCCGCGCGCCAGCTGCTCATCTCCGCGCTCGAACTGGCGGCTTCGGCCGCGGCGCTGTGGGTCCTGCTGCCGCCGGACGCCATCGCCCTGCCGGCCTTCGTGGTCTTCTACGCGCTGGCGGTCATGGCGGCCATCGTCAGCCACGTGCCGGGCGGCGTGGGCGTGTTCGAGGCGGTGATGCTGCTGGCCGCCGACGAGCGGATGCCTGCCGGGACGATGGTCGGCGCGCTGCTGCTCCACCGCGGCATCTACTACGTCCTGCCGCTGGTGGCGGCCACCGCGATACTGCTGACCTACGAGCTGCGCTCGGGCGTGGCCGCACCCATCGGCCGCGCCGCGGTGCGGCTGAGCCCGCGCCTGCTGACCGCGCTCACGCTGGTGGCGGGCCTGTGGCTGCTGGTGTCCGGCGTGACGCCGCTGACGGAGGACGCCCACGACCTGCTGGCGGCGCTGCAGGTGCCGCTGCCGCTGATCGAGGCCTCCAACTTCCTCGGCAGCGTCGCCGGACTCGGCCTGCTGCTGGTCGCCCGCGGCCTGTTCCACCGGCTGGACGCCGCCTGGTGGGCCGCCCTGGTCCTGAGCGTCGCGTCCGCGGTGCTGGCCCTGCCCAAGGGCATCGCGCTGCACGAGGCCGCGCTGCTGTCGGTCCTGGCGCTGCTGCTGGTGGCCTCGCGCCGCCAGTTCGACCGGCCTTCCTCGCTGTTCTCGCAGCGGCTGGAGCCCGGCTGGCTGCTGGCGCTGCTCGTCGTCCTGGGCGCCTGCGCCTGGGTGCTGGCCTTCGCCTACCAGGAGGTGACCTATGCCAACCGCCTGTGGTGGCAGTTCGAGCTGGACGCGCAGGCGCCGCGCGCGCTGCGCGCGCTGCTGGGCGCCTCGCTGGCCGGGCTGGCCTTCGGCCTGTGGCAGCTGCTGCGCCCGCCGGCGGGCC
>JASGDG010000342.1:0-11212 GCA_047607325.1 Xenophilus sp.
ACCGCCCCGGCGGCGGCTCGCTCAAGCCGGAGCACCTGTCGGAAGACAACCTCGCGCGCGCCCGCGCCCTGCGCGAGATCGCGCGGCGCAGGGGCCAGAGCCTGGCGCAGCTCGCGCTGGCCTGGACGCTGCGCGACCCGCGCGTGAGTTCGGCGCTGATCGGCGCCAGCCGGCCCGAGCAGATCGTGGAGAACGTGGCCGCGCTGCAGCGGCTGGACTTCACGGCCGACGAGCTGGCGGAGATCGACCGCCATGCCGTCGAGGGCGGCATCGACCTGTGGCACAAGCCCTCTCATGACTGGAAATGACATGACGACCCGCTCCGCCGAACTGCTCCACGCCCGCTACGGCCGCGCCGACGCCGCCTTCGACCTCGACCTGAACCCGGTGCTGGAGGCGCTGCTGTCGCACCGCTCGGTGCGCGCCTTCCTGCCGGACGCGTTGCCGCCGAACGCGCTGGAAACGCTGGTGGCCGCCGCGCAGTCCGCGCCCAGTTCCTCCAACCTGCAGACCTGGAGCGTGATCGCCGTGCAGTCGCAGGCGCGGCGCGAACGGCTGGCGGCGCTGACCGGGCCGCAGCCGCACCTGGCCACCGCGCCGCTGGTGCTGGCCTGGCTGGCCGACCTGTCGCGCATCGGGCGCATCGCCCGGCGCGGCGGCCGGACGGCGGGCGGGCTGGACTACCTCGACACCTTCCTCATGGCCGCGATCGACGCCGCGCTGGCGGCGCAGAACGCGGTGGCCGCGGCCGCCTCGCTGGGCCTGGGCAGCGTCTACGTGGGCGCGCTGCGCAACCAGCCCGAGGCCGTGGCCGAGGTGCTGGGCACGCCGGCGCACGTCTTCCCGGTCTTCGGGCTGGTGGTCGGCCGCCCCGACCCGGCGCGCCCGGCCGCCGTCAAGCCGCGCCTGCCGCAGTCCTCGGTGCTGCACCTGGAGCAGTACCGCGAACCGGCCGACGCCGCGCAGGAGACGGGCGTCTACGACGCGGTCCTGCGCGCCTTCCAGGCCAGCCAGGGCCTGCCGGCCGTCGACTGGAGCACGCAGGTGCTCGACCGCCTGCGCGACCCCGCCGCGCTCAAGGGCCGGCACCGGCTGTACGAGGCGCTGCGCGGCGCGGGCTTCGGTTTCGAGGACGTGGCCGGCGGCGAGCGTGTGGTGCGAAAGGCACCTACTTGAAGCAGGCCAACCTTTCGACCGCCTGTGACCAGGCAGTCAGGGGTCTATGAAGGAATTCCGCGTCACCACAGAGAAAGCGCACTTGGATATTCCACTCATCCATCGCTTCCTCTCCGAGCAGAGCAGCTGGTCCAAGGGCATTCCATTGCCCCTGGTGCAAAAGTCCATTGAGCATTCACTCTGCTTCGGCGGCTACCTCGGCAACGGCCAGGTGGCGTTTGCCCGCGTCATCTCCGACCATGCAACTTTCGCCAATCTCGTGGACGTCTTCGTTCTTTCCGAGCACCGTGGCAAGGGTTACGGCAAGGCACTCCTGTCCGCAGCATTCGCTCATCCGCAACTTCAAGGGCTGCGGCGCTTCACGCTGGCCACAAGAGACGCGCATGGGTTGTACGCTCAGTACGGCTTCACGGCACCCCTGTTTCCACAGTCGCTCATGGAGCGTTACTTTCCGGGACTCTATACGGCCGCCCCCTGACAGCGCATCGAGGGCCGCCTCGGCCTGCCCGGCGGCTTGCTCGAAGAGATAGGCGCGAACCGCGGCTTCGATGAACTTCGACAGGCCGCCCTCGCGCGAGCCAGGCGTCAGCCCCCCCGGGGGTTCCCGGACTCCCATGCCGGGTACCAGTCGACGGCCGCGCCCGCCGGCGCATCGCCATCGCCGCGGTGCACTTCGCGCCCGCCCGCAAAGGTGCGGCGCGCATGCAGCAGCGGCAACTGCTCCTCGGGCACCGCGAGCGGATCGGCGCTGAGCACCGCGAAGTCGGCCAGCTTGCCCGGTGCCAGCGTGCCCTTGGCCTGCTCCTCGAAGCTCAGGAAGGCCCCGTTGCGCGTGAGCGTGGCCAGCGCCTGCAAGCGCGTGAGCCGCTGCGCCGGCCCGATGACGCGGCCGGTGGTGCGCTCGCGCCGCACGGCCGAGGCCCACATCGCGCTGAAAGGGCTCACCGGGATGTTGTCGCTGCCGGCGGCCACGTCGATGCCGGCCTCCAGCAGCAGGCGCTGCGGCACGATGCCGTTGCCTTCGTCCGGCGCGCCGAGGTACGCCGCGCCGTTCTTCCACAGCATGTACAGCGGGATCGTCGTCACCGCGAGTCCCAGGCGGCGGATGCGCTCGACGTCCTGCGGCGCGACGCGGCCCACGTGCTCCACCACCCAGCGCCGGCCGGCCAGCGGGAAGCGCGCGTCGATGGCCTCGAACACGTCGAGCACCTCGGCCAGCCGGTCCATCACCGCGCAGTGCACGCGCAGGTCGAACTCGGCCGCCAGCCAGGCCTGGTCGCGGAAGTCCTCGATGCGGTTGGCCCATTCGACGAAGCCGGTCCAGCCCGTGTTGGGCAATGCGCGGCGCACGGCGCGCGCCACCGCCGGCTGGCCGCCCAGGCCGATGAAGACGCCGCCGACGGCGAACCACGGGTCGCCCGTGCCGCGCCCGCGCGCGTGGGCCAGCCAGTCGCGCATGGCCAGCCGCGCCTCGGCCGCGTCGGACCAGGTGGGGCTCACGCACAGGCGGGTGCGCATGGTCAGGCCGCCCTGCTCCCACAGCGCGCGGTAGACGGCGATGGTCTCGGGCGCGGAGCCGTGGCCCTCGTAGACGCTGGTGGTGCCGAAGGCGTGGTACAGCGGCAGCGAGCGGCGCAGTCCCTCCAGCCGGTCGGCGAAGCCGAAGGGCGGCACCTGCGCGAGGATCGAGAACTCGATGGCCGGGCGCTTGTTGGTCTCCACGATCACGCCGGTGGGCTCGCCGTCGGCGCCGATCTCGATGTGCAGGCCCTCGCAGTCCGGGCAGGTGCCGGCGGTGATGCGGTTGCGCTGCAGCGCCAGCGTGTTGAGCGCGCTGTGGCCGGGCGGCACGCCCCAGTTGCCGAACAGGCCGGGGATGTAGACCGGATGGTCGGGCGCCGCGGCGTCCAGTTCGTGGCGCGTGGGCATCCGGCCTTCGGCCAGGTTGGCCGGGCCGCCGAAGTAGAACGGCGGCGCGCCCACCGGCATGGTGATGATCCACGCCCCCGCCGGCAGGCGCCGCGCCTCGCGCCGCACCACGTCGAGCACCTCGGCGATGGACTTTGCGTGAGCCAGGCTGGGCCGCAGCGTCTTGAGCCCCTCGCGCTCCATGTGCGCATGGGCGTCGATGATGCCGGGAATGACGGTCGCGCCGTCCAGCGCGATGCGCCGCGTCGCCGGGCCGGCGGTGGCCAGCACCTCGGCATCGGTCCCGGCCGCGAGGATGCGCCCCTGCGCGACCGCCAGCGCCTGCGCCGGCGCGGCGCCGGGCTCCATCGTGAGCACCTGCCCGCCGGTGAGGATCAGGTCCGCCCCGGCCGTCATCGCCGCGCCTGCGCCCCGTACCAGGGGAAGAAGCGGTTGAGCAGCCAGGCGAAGAGCTGGTCGGCGGCGAAGCCGATCGCGCCGAGGTAGATCAGCCCGACGAACATGATGTCCACGCGGAACACCAGGTGCGCGAAGGAGATCAGGTAGCCCAGGCCCTTCTCCGCGCCCACCAGCTCGGCCGCCACCAGCACCACGAAGGACACCGCCGTCGCCTGCCGCAGCCCCGCGAAGACGAAGGGCAGCGCGGCCGGCAGCGCCACCTGCAGCACCGCCGCCGCCGGCCGCGCCCCCAGCGTGGCGGCCGAGCGCAGGTACACCGGCGGGATGTCGCGCACGCCGATGAAGGTGTTGACCCACACGGGGAAGAAGGCCCCCCAGGCGATCAGCATCACCTTGGAGACGTCGCCCAGCCCGAACCACACGATGGCCAGCGGCACGATGGCGATGGCCGGGATGGCGCGCAGGCCGTGCAGCACCGGGTCGCCGAGCTGCCGCAGCGCGGCGGAGCGCCCGGTGAGCACGCCGGCGGCGACGCCGAGCGACGCGCCGAGCAAAAAGCCCCACAGCGCGCGCTGCAGGCTCGCACCCACGTGCGGCCAGATCTCGCCGGTGCCCCAGGTCATCTGCGCGAACACGCCGGCCACCTGCGAGGGCGGCGGGAACATCTTGGGGTTGATGCCGGGCACCACGCGCGGCGCGATCTCCCAGACCAGCAGGAACAGCAGGCAGCCGGCGATGCCGAGCAGCACCTGCCGGCCGAGGGCACCGAGCCGGTGGCGCTGCCGGCCGCGCAGGAAGTCCTGCTCGATGGCGGCGCGGCGTTCGGCGGACGAGAGACCGGCGTTCATGCCCTGGCCTCCTCGGCCGCATGCTGCTGCGCGAAGGAACGGCTGATGCGTTCGTAGATCGCGCCGAAGGCCGGGTCGCCGCGCTCGCGCGGGTAGGCCAGCGGCACCTCCACGATCTCGCGGATGCGGCCCGGATGCGGGCTCATCACCACCACGCGCTGCGCGAGGAACACGGCCTCCTCGATGTTGTGGGTGATGAAGAACACCGAGAGCTTCAGCTCCTGCCAGATGCGCAGCAGCTCGCGCTGCAGCGTGGCGCGGGTGAGCGCGTCGATGGCGGCGAAGGGCTCGTCCATCAGCAGCACCTTCGGCCGCGTGGCCAGCGCGCGCGCCACCGCCACGCGCTGGCGCATGCCGCCCGACAGCTCGAAGGGATAGCGCTCGGCCGCGTGCGCGAGGCCGGTGAGCGCGAGCAGCTCCGTTGCGCGCGCCCGGCGCCCGGCCGCGCCCAGGCCCTGCTGCTTGAGGCCGAACTCCACGTTGCGGCGCGCGCTGAGCCAGGGGAACAGCGCGTACTCCTGGAACACGACGCCGCGGTCGGGCCCCGGCGCGGACACCGGGCTGCCGAAGCTCTCCACCGTGCCGAGCGTGGGCTTGAGGAAGCCGGCGATCTGGTTGAGCAGCGTGGTCTTGCCGCAGCCGCTCGGGCCGATGGCGCAGACGAACTCGCCCCCGCCGATGTCCAGGTCCACGTCGGTCAGCGCCCAGTGGAGCTGGCCGCCGGCCGAGGCGTAGAGCTGCGAGACGCCGCGCAGCGAAACGGCGGCGGCCGTCATCCGGCGATCGTCACGCGCTCCGGCGCGGCGGCGCGCAGCGCGTCGGTGTAGACCAGCTTGCGGTAGAGGGCGCGCAGGTCTTCCGCCGGGCGCTGCGCCAGACCGGCCTCGATGGCCCATTCGCCATTGAGCACCAGGTCGTCGAGCAGGCGCTGGTCCAGCCGCACGCCGGTCTGGATGGTGGCCAGGCCCGCCTCGGTGTCGGCCACCGTGGTCTTGGTGCGCTCGGCCACCAGCTTCACGGCCTCGGCGCGGTGATCGCGGTAGAACGCCTCGGCCTCCAGCAGCGCGCGCACGGCGCCTTCCACCAGCTTCGGCTGGCGCTGCACGACTTCCTCGGCCGCCGTCAGCACGTAGTGGCTCACGAACACCTTCTCCAGTCCGTCGTCCGGCAGCAGGCGCACCTTGCCGGGGTTGTCGGCCACGGCCTTCTGCCCGGAGTCGAAGCCCCAGGCGAAGGCGTCGATGCCGCCCTGGCCGATGGCGGTGACCGCGTCGGGGCCGCGCAGGTTGACCAGCGTCACGTCCTTCGGCGTCAGGCCGAACAGCGACAGGTAGCGCGCCAGGAAATAGTGCCCGCTGGTGCCCAGCGTCGTGGCGACGCGCTTGCCCTTGAGCTGTGCCGGCGTGTCGATGCCGCGGTCGGTGCGCGCGGCCACCACCATGCCGCTGGACAGCCGCGTGAACTCCGCCACGATCACCGCGCGCACGCCGTTGGCGCCCGCCAGGCCCACGACGCTATCGGTCGCGGTGGCGAACTGGGCCTTGCCCGCGAGCGCGGCGTCGAACGCGAGCCGGCCCGAAGTAAAAGCCAGCGTGCTGGCCTCGATGTTCTGGTTCTTCCAGTAGTTCCTGCTGGAGACGAGGTAGGGAATGGCCCAGGAAAAGCCCTGGCTCTCGGCCACGACGATCTTCTCGGGTGCCGCGGCGCGGGCCCACGGGGCGGCCGCCAGGGCCAGCGCGCCGAGGCCGAAGCGGCGGCGATCGGGATGGAAATGCATGCGGGTGTCCTCCTCTCGGAACATGGCGATGGAAAAAAGCGCGGGCCGGCCGCGATTCAGAAGGTGCGAATGAATCCGGCGTGGCCGAGCGGGCTGCCAGAACGAGCGGGCATGTCGGGTCCGTTCACACCTTCTCAGCCGTAGCCGAAGGGCTCGGGCGCCTGCCCGGTTGCGAGCCAGCGGCCGATGCCCCTGAGCCGCTGATCGACCGGGTCGTGCAGCGTGTGCACGCGCACGTTGCGCCAGAAGCGGTCGAAGCCGTGGCGACGGGCGGTGGAGCGCGCGCCGGTCAGCTCGAAGATCTGGGCCGTCACGTGCAGCGCCGTGCGCGCGGCCTGCGCCCGCGCCGCCGCGATGGCGACGGCGAGTTCCCCGCGCTGCGGCCAGTCCAGCGCCAGGCCGGCCTCCCACGCGGCCTGGAAGTCGGCCAGCGCGAGGTCGGCCGACGCGGCGGCCGCGCGCAGCTGCACCCACAGTTCGCCGGCGCGCAACTGCAGCAGCGCATCGTCGCGCGCGTGCTCCACGCCGGCGCCGGGCCAGGCCTGCGCCTCGTCGGCCAGCCAGGCCAGCGCCTCGTCCAGCGCGCCCTGCGCATTGCCCAGGTAGATCTCGGTGAGCACCAGCTGGCCGATGAGGTTGCGCAGCGTCGCGCGCGGGCTGGAGGCCACGCCGGGCGGGCCCAGCACCTCGTCGGCCTGCACCTGCACGTTGTCGAAGCGCACGCTGCCGCTGTCGGTCTGGCGCTGGCCCAGGTTGTCCCAGTCGTCGTTGACGGTGATGCCGGCGCGGCGCGTGGGCACCACGGCGAACACCCGGTCGGTGGGGCCGGCGCCCAGCGAGACGGAGACGCTGAGCACGTCGGAGCCGGTGGCGCCGGAGCAGAAGCTCTTGATGCCGTGCAGTTGCAGCCCGCCTTCGGGCGTGCGTTCGGCCGCGAGGCGCGTGTCGCGGGCGTTGACGGCGTTGCCCCAGAACCAGCCCTCCTCCACCGTCGCGCGCAGGTAGCGCTGCTGCTGGGCGGGCGAGCCGAACAGGATCACGCCCGCCACCTGCAGGTGCTGGAAGCCGAACAGGTGGGCCAGCGAGCTGTCCGCGGCGGCAAAGCGCCGGACGATGCGCAGGATCAGCGGCCACGGCGCCTCCTGCCCGCCGAAGGCGCGCGGCACGGCCAGGGCGAGCAGGCCGCTGTCGCGCAGCAGCTGGCGCTCGGCCGTGGCGCTGCCGCCGGCCTGGTCGCGCTGCACCGCCGTCGCGGCCAATCGGGCGGCCACGCGCGCCACGGTGTCGGCATGGGGGCCGAAGTCTTCTCGAACGACGCGGGAAGAAGGACGGGAGGCGTGAGAGGGCGTGGCGATCACTCGGGAGGATGGAGAGGAAGGCTGACGGGCCGGCGGTGGCGGACCACGGCAAGGCCGGGGACTCTAGCCCGCGCACGCCCGTGGCGGGAAGCACCTTGTGCACGCTTGCTTATGCGGAAATATTCGTTGCCGGGCCGGCGGCCCGCCGCGCCACGCCGCGCGCCGCGATGTCGAGCGCGCTGCACAGCAGCCAGTAGATCGCGCCGACGAACAGGAAGATCTCGGCCGGCGCCACCATCACCCGGGCATTGACCTGCGTGGCCAGGAAGGACAGCTCCGGCACGCCCACGATGTAGGCAAGCGAGCTGTCCTTGACCAGCGTGACCCACTGGTTGATGAAGGACGGCAGCATCATGGTCAGCGCCTGGGGCAGCACCAGGTGGCGCAGCGCGCCCCAACGTGTGAAGCCCAGCGCCAGGCCCGCCACCCACTGCCCCGCGTCCACGCCGCGGATGCCCGCCGCCACGCCGTGGCCCAGGTAGGCGCCACCCACCAGCGCCAGCGCCGCCATCACCGAGAACACGCCGGGCACGTCCAGCCCGAAGAGCACCGGCAGCAGGAAGTAGGTCCAGAAGATCAGCATCAGCACCGGAATGGCGCGCAGGAAGCCCAGCACGGCCGTCAGGGCCGCCAGCGCGGCGCCGCGCAGCATCACCAGCAGCACGCCGAACAGCAGGCCGAGCGCGGCCGACGCCGCGCCCGCCCCTGCGCTGAGCAGCAGCGTGAGCAAGGCGCCGCCGGGCGGGCCGTCGGGGAAGGTGCCCCAGAGCAGGTAGCCGAGGTCGTCGCGGAGAAAGGAGAAATCCATGGCTTCAGCGCCCCTCCTGCCGCCGCTGCGCCACATGCGAGACGGCCTCCAGCGCCAGGACCGCCACGATGTAGAGCAGCGTGGACAGGGCATAGACCTGGAAGGTCTTCCAGGTTTCGGCCTCGGCCTGGCGCGCGCGGTACGACAGTTCCGCGAGCCCGATGGCCATGCCCAGCGAGGTGTTCTTGAGGATATTCATGTACTGGCCGATCAGCGGCGGCGTGGCGATGCGCAGCGCCTGCGGCAGCACGACGTGGCGCAGCGCCTGCCAGGGCGTGAAGCCCAGGGCCAGCGCCGTCCGGCGCTGATTGAGCGACACGCCGCGCAGGCCCGAGCGGATGTCCTCGCCCACGTAGGCCGTGGAATACGCGACCAGGCCGGCGAGCGCGGCCAGGAACTCGAAGGACGGCCAGCGCGCCACCATGGCGCCGCCGATCGTCAGCGCATGCGCCCCGTTGAGCCAGGCCAGCACGCCCTCGGGCAGCAGCGCGGGCACGCCGAAGTACCAGAAAAACAGCTGCACCAGCAGCGGCGTGTTGCGGAACAGCGAGAGATACGCGCCCGTCGCGCGCACCAGCAGCGCGCGGCGGCTCTCGCGCGCGGCGGCGAAGAGCACACCCAGCAGCGTCGATGCGGCCACCACGAGCGTGGTGGCCCACAGCGTCATCAGCCAGCCGTCGAGCAGCCAGCCCAGGTACTTGGGCGCGAGGAAGTCCGCCCCCGGCATCGGGCGGTCAGGTCTTGTCGCCGATCTTGAAGATGCGCTTGAGCGGCGTCTTCGTCTTCGGGCCGAACCAGGCGTCGTAGATCTTCTGCGCGCGGCCGTCGGCCTCCAGCTCGCGCAGCGTCGTGTTGACGAACTCGGTCAGCGCCTTCTCGTCCTTGGGGATGCCCACGCCGATGTAGTCCTGCGAGATGGCGAAGGGCGGCACCTCGTACTTGTCGCGGTCGGGCACGTTGGCCAGCAGGCCGATGAGCTTCGGCCCGTCCTGCGAGATCGCCTGCACCTGCCCGTTGCGCAGCGCGGTGAAGGCGAAGGGGGTGTCGTCGTAGGCCACCAGCGTGGCCGTGGGGTACTGCTCGCGCAGCTGGATCTCGTTGGTGGTGCCCTTGTCCACGCCGATGCGCAGGCCGCCCAGCTGCTCGGGCGACTTCAGCACCCCCTTCTTGGCGATGAACTGCGTGCCCGAGGCGAAATACGGGATGCTGAAGTTGACCGCCTTGGCCCGCTCCTCGGTGATCGTGAAGTTGGCGAACACCAGATCCACCTTGCCGGAGGTCAGCAGCGGCACGCGGTTGGCCGGATTGGTCGGCACGATCTCCAGCGTGACGCCCAGCTTCCTGGCGAATTCCCGGGCGTAGTCCACGTCCAGGCCGACGATCTTCCTGGTCTTGCCGTCGACGAAGCCGAAGGGCGGGTTGGCGTCGAAGGCCGCGACGCGCACGACGCCGGCCTTTCGGATGTCTTCGAGCCGGTCGGCCCAGGCGGTGCTGCCCAGCAGCGTGCCGGCGGCGGCCAGGGCCGCAAGAAGGATGTGCTTGTGTTGCATGTGGATCGGGCCTCCCCTGCCCGCGTCGGATGAGTCGAGCGCCGATGCTCGGTCACACCCGCGGCCGCGCCAACGAAGCAATCCGTGCTTGGATATGCCTTCTCCCCGCTCGCGCCGCCTCGTCAGCCGTGGAAGAAGCGGTTGTCCGGCCTCGGCAGTCCCAGGTGTTCGCGCAGCGTGCGGCCGGTGTACTCGGTGCGCAAGAGGCCGCGGCGCTGCAGTTCGGGCACGACCCGCTCGGTGAAGGCGTACAGCCCGCCCGGCAGCCAGGGGAACATGACGTTGAAGCCGTCGCAGGCCTCGTCCTCCAGCCAGTGCTGCATCTCGTCGGCGATGGATTCGGGCGTGCCCACGAAGGCCAGGCCGGCGTAGCCGCCCAGGCGCTGGGCGAGCTGGCGCACGGTGAGCCGTTCGCGCCGCGCCAGGTCGATGACGCGCTCGCGGCTGCTCTGGCTGGCGTTGGTCTGCGGTACGTCGGGCAGCGGCGCGTCCAGGTCGAAGCCGCGCACGTCGTGCCCCAGCGCGATCGACAGCGAGGCGATCGCGCTGTCCTCGTGGACCAGGCTGTCCAGCCGGGCGCGGATGGCATGTGCCTCTTCCAGCGTGTCGCCCACCACGATGAAGGCGCCGGGCAGGATCTTCAGGTGCGCCGGGTCGCGCCCCGCGGCCCGCACACGCGCCTTCACGTCGGCATAGAAGCGGCGCGCGTTGTCGAAGGTGCCGGGCGCGCTGAACACCGCCTCGGCCGTCTCCGCGGCGAGCTGGCGGCCGGCCTCGGAGGCGCCGGCCTGCACGATCACGGGCCAGCCCTGCACCGGCCGCGCGATGTGCAGCGGGCCGCGCACCGACAGGTACTTGCCCTTGTGGTCCAGCACGTGCAGCCGGGCCGGGTCGAAGAAGCGGCCGCTCCCGGCGTCGCGCACGAAGGCGTCGTCGGCCCAGCTGTCCCACAGCCCCGTCACCACGTCGTGGAACTCGCGGGCGCGGGCGTAGCGCTCGTCGTGCTCCATGTGCTCGGTGCGGCCGAAGTTCAGCGCCGCGTCGGGGTTGGAGGTGGTGACGATGTTCCAGCCCGCGCGGCCGCCGCTCAGGTGATCGAGCGAGGCGAAGCGCCGCGCGATGTGGAAGGGCTCGTCGAAGGTGGTGGAGGCGGTGGCCACCAGGCCCAGGTGCGTGGTGTGCTGCGCCAGCGCCGAGAGCAGCGTGAAGGGCTCGAAGGAGGTGACGGTATGGCTGCGCTGCAGCGCCTCGACGGGCATGTTGAGCACGGCCAGGTGGTCGGCCATGAAGAAGGCGTCGAAGCGGGCGCGCTCCAGTTCCTGCGCCAGGGTCTTGAGCCGCTCGAAGTTGAAGTTGGCGTCGCGCCA
>JASGDG010000343.1:0-4520 GCA_047607325.1 Xenophilus sp.
GCGGGCAGCGGGAGCGGGGGCCGGTGTGGCAGGCGGCGCGGCGAGCCCGGCAGCCGGAGGCGGCGCGGGCGGCACCTCCAGGTCGGGCAGGCGCTGCGACTGCCGCGTGCCGGCCGGACACTTGCCGTCGGTGTAGCTGACGCGGCCGTCCGCATCGGTGCAGCGCACGACCGCCGCGCCGGCCGGCGCGCCCGGCCCGGCCAGGAGCATCGCCAGCGCGGCCGGCAGAAAGGCGGGGCGGACGGAGGCAGCGTCGTGCATGGTGCCGCCATTGTGGACCCGCGCGCGGCCGCATCCTTCATCCTTGGAAGCCGCCGGCTCCGGATACGATGCCGCCATGCTGTCCAACCTCGCTCCCTTGCTCATCCACTGGGCCATCACGGCGCTGTCGCTCTGGGCCGCCAGCCACATCTTCAGGGGACTGAAGTTCGACAGCACCGGCGCGCTGGTCATCGCCGCGCTGCTGCTGGGCTTCGCCAACGCCGTCGTCAAGCCGCTGCTGGTGGTGCTGACGCTGCCGCTCACGCTGGTGACCTTCGGGCTGTTCCTGCTGGTGATCAACGCGCTGATGATCCTGCTGGTGTCGGCGCTGGTCCGGGGCTTTCGCGTCTCGGGCTTCTGGACGGCGCTGTTCGCCAGCCTGTTCGTGTCGATCCTGAGCGTGCTGATCGGCTCGTTCGTCAGCGGCCCGGACCCGGCCATGCAGATCCAGATGCCGCAGGGGTCGGGGACCTGGCTCTGAATGTCCCCAGGGCCGGGCTGCGCCCTGCCCGCCCCCCAAGGGGACCGGAAAACTTCGGAAGCGGCCTGGCGTTTTTTCTTTTGAGAGCGGACGAAGGGCGGGGCGTCGGTCGACCGGGGCCGGCCGCCTTGCGTCCCGTGGAGCGGCCCCTGCCCCGGTGAGACGCCTTCGCGGGGCAAGAAAAACGTGAGGCGGCCGGAGACCACAAACGCCCGCCAGGGTTGACGCGCGCCAAAATGCGCACGATGATGCATATCATCGATGCAATAAAATGCATATTGCATCTGGCCCAAGCCCACGCCAGCCCTCATGCAGGAGACTTCCATGACCGACACCGCCTCGGCGCCCCGCGTCGACTACCGCACCGACCCCGCCCGGTACAAGCACTGGAAGCTCAGCGTCGAGGGCCCGGTGGCCCGGCTGGCCCTGGACATCGCCGAGGACGGCGGCATCCGCCCCGGCTACAAGCTCAAGCTCAACAGCTACGACCTGGGCGTGGACATCGAGCTGCACGACGCGCTCAACCGCATCCGCTTCGAGCACCCCGGCGTGCGTTCGGTCATCGTCACCAGCGCCAGGGACCGCATCTTCTGCTCGGGCGCCAACATCTTCATGCTGGGCGTCTCCAGCCACGCCTGGAAGGTGAACTTCTGCAAGTTCACCAACGAGACGCGCAACGGCATCGAGGATTCGTCCAGGCATTCGGGCCTGAAGTTCATCGCCGCCGTCAACGGCGCCTGCGCCGGCGGCGGCTACGAGCTGGCCCTGGCCTGCGACGAGATCCTGCTGGTGGACGACCGCTCCTCCGCCGTCAGCCTGCCCGAGGTGCCGCTGCTGGGCGTGCTGCCCGGCACCGGCGGCCTGACCCGCGTGACCGACAAGCGCCGCGTGCGGCACGACCTGGCCGACATCTTCTGCACCAGCGTCGAGGGCGTGCGCGGCCAGCGCGCCGTCGAATGGCGCCTGGTGGACCGCGCCATCAAGCCGGCCCAGTTCGCCGCCGCCGTGCAGGAGCGCGCCGCCGAGTTGGCCCAGGCCAGCGACCGGCCGTCCGACGGCCAAGGCGTGACGCTGACCCGCGTGGAGCGCCAGGAAAACGGCGACACGATCGACTACGCCAACGTGCGCGTCGAGATCGACCGCGCCAGGCGCACCGCCACGCTGACGCTGAAGGCGCCCGCCGGCGCGCAGCCGGCGGACGCGGCCGGCATCGAGGCCGCCGGCGCCGCCTGGTGGCCGCTGGCCCTGGGCCGCGAGCTGGACGACGCCATCCTGCACCTGCGCACCAACGAGCCGGACATCGGCACCTGGCTGCTCAAGACCGCGGGCGACGCCCAGGCCGTGCTGGCCGCCGACGCGGCGATGCTGGCGAACCAGGGCCACTGGCTGGTGCGCGAAACCATCGGCCTGCTGCGTCGCACCTTCGCGCGGCTGGACGTCTCCTCGCGCAGCCTGTTCGCGCTGATCGACGAAGGCTCGTGCTTCGCCGGCCTGTTCGCCGAGCTGGCCTTCGCCGCCGACCGCGCCTACATGCTGGCGCTGCCCGACGCGCCCGGGAGGGCGCCGCGCATCGTGCTCGACGAGTTCAACTTCGGCCTGCTGCCCCTGGTCAACGACCAGAGCCGCCTCGCGCGCCGCTTCTACGAGGAGGCCGCGCCGCTCGAAGCCGCGCGCGCCGCCGCCGGCCGCGAGATCGATGCCGACGAGGCCGTGAAGCTCGGCCTGGTGACGGCCGCGCCCGACGACATCGACTGGGCCGACGAGATCCGCATCGCCCTGGAGGAGCGCGCCGCCATGTCGCCCGACGCCCTCACCGGCCTGGAGGCCAACCTGCGCTTCGCCAGCCGGGAGAACATGCTCACCCGCGTGTTCGGCCGCCTCACCGCCTGGCAGAACTGGATCTTCCAGCGCCCCAACGCCGTTGGCGAGAAGGGCGCGCTGAAGGTCTACGGCACCGGCGAGAAGGCCGGCTTCGACATGAACCGCGTTTGACCGAACCGAGAGGAGACACCCCATGAGCAGCATCAACTACAGCGAGAAGATCCCCAACAACGTCAACCTCTCGGAAGACCGCACGCTGCAGCGCGCGCTGGAGGGCTGGCAGCCCAACTTCATCCACTGGTGGGACGACGTCGGGCCGGAGGGCTCGACCCACTACGACGTCTACCTGCGCACCGCGGTGAGCGTGGACCCGAACGGCTGGGCGCAGTTCGGCCACGTCAGGATGCGCGACTACCGCTGGGGCATCTTCCTCAACCCGGGCAGCGCCAACCGCGAGATCCACTTCGGCGACCACAAGGGCGAGAAGGCCTGGCAGGACGTGCCCGGCGAGCACCGCGCCAACCTGCGCCGCATCATCGTCACGCAGGGCGACACCGAGCCCGCCTCGGTCGAGCAGCAGCGCCACCTGGGCCTCACCGCGCCCAGCCAGTACGACCTGCGCAACCTGTTCCAGGTCAACGTCGAGGAAGGCCGCCACCTGTGGGCGATGGTCTACCTGCTGCACAAGCACTTCGGCCGCGACGGCCGCGAGGAGGCCGAGGCCCTGCTGGAGCGCCAGAGCGGCGACGAGAACAACCCGCGCATCCTCGGCGCCTTCAACGAGAAGACGCCCGACTGGCTGAGCTTCTTCATGTTCACCTACTTCACCGACCGCGACGGCAAGTTCCAGCTGTCCGCGCTGGCCGAGTCCGCCTTCGACCCGCTGGCGCGCACGACCAGGTTCATGCTGACCGAGGAGGCTCACCACATGTTCGTGGGCGAGTCCGGCGTCAGCCGCGTGGTGCAGCGCACCTGCCAGGTGATGAACGAGCTGAAGACCGACGACCCGAAGAAGGTGCGCGAGGCCGGCGCGATCGACCTGGAGACCCTCCAGCGCTACCTGAACTTCCACTACTCGGTGACCATCGACCTCTTCGGCGCCGACCAGTCCAGCAACGCCGCCACCTTCTACAGCTCGGGCCTGAAGGGCCGCTACGAGGAAGGCAGGCGCACCGACGACCACGTGCTCAAGGGCCAGACCTACAAGGTGCTCGAAGTGCAGAACGGGCAGCTCGCCGAGAAGGAAGTGCCGATGCTCAACGCGCTCAACGAGGTGCTGCGCGACGACTTCATCAAGGACTCGGTGGCCGGCGTGGGCCGCTGGAACAAGGTGATCGAGAAGGCCGGCATCCCGCTCCGCCTTCAGGTGCCGCACAAGGCCTTCAACCGCGCCATCGGCGCGCTGGCCGGCATCAGGACGTCGCCCGACGGCCGCGTGGTCGGCGAGGCGGAATGGGAAGCGAAGAAGAAGGAGTGGCTCCCCACCGACGAGGATCGCGCCTTCGTCGCCAGCCTGATGGGCCGCGTGGTCGAGCCCGGCAAGTTCGCCCACTGGATCGCGCCGCCGGTGATGGGCATCAACCGCCAGCCGGTGGACTTCGAGTACGTCCGGTTCGCATGATGGACATGGCCCTGGACGCGGCGGTGATCAGGCAGCACCTGATCGACCCCGAGATCTGCATCCGCTGCAACACCTGCGAGGCCACCTGCCCGATCGGCGCCATCACGCACGACGACCGCAACTACGTGGTCAAGGCCGACGTGTGCAACGGCTGCATGGCCTGCATCTCGCCCTGCCCGACGGGCTCCATCGACAACTGGCGCACCGTGCCGGCCGCGCGCGCCTACGCCATCGAGGAGCAGCTGACCTGGGACGAACTGCCGGCCGAGCTGACGCCGGAGCAGCTGGCGGCCGCGGGCGTCGCCGCCGGCGAGGCGGCCGCCGCGGCCCCGCCCA
>JASGDG010000344.1:0-3551 GCA_047607325.1 Xenophilus sp.
CGCGCGGGCAGCGCGGTGCGAAGGCGCAGCCCGGCGGCAGGCGCAGCAGGTTCGGCGCCAGGCCGGGGATCTGCTTGAGCCGCGCGCCGCGCCGGTTGGCGCTCGGCAGGCTGCCGATCAGGCCCTGTGTGTAGGGGTGCTGCGGCTGGTCCAGCACGTCGTCCACCGGGCCGGTCTCGACGATGCGCCCGGCGTACATCACCGCCACCACGTCCGCCAGGCCGGCCACCACCGACAAGTCGTGGCTGATCCAGATGAGCGCGGTGCCCCGGTCCTGCACCAGCTTCTGCATCTCCGACAGGATCTGCGCCTGGATGGTCACGTCCAATGCCGTGGTCGGCTCGTCCGCGATGATGAGGTCGGGCCGGTGCAGCAGCGCGATGGCGATGGCCACCCGCTGGCGCATGCCGCCCGAGAGCTGGTGCGGGTAGGCGCGCAGCCGCTCCTCGGGGCTGGGAATGCCCATCAGCGCCAGCGTGTCGGCGGCCAGGCGGCGCGCCTCGGCCGCGCTGGCGTCGCGGTGCACGCGCACCGCCTCGATCATCTGCGCGTCGACCCGCAGCACCGGGTTGAGCGTGGCCATCGGGTCCTGGAAGATCATGGCGATGCGCTGGCCGCGCAGCGTGCGCAGTTCGCGCTCGGGCAGCTGCGCCAGGTCGCGGCCCTGGAACATCGCCTGCCCGCCGACGATGCGGCCCGGCGCATCGACCAGGCCCATGATCGAGAAGCCGGTGACCGACTTGCCCGAGCCCGACTCGCCCACCAGGCCCAGCACCTGCCCGCGCGCCAGCCGCAGCGACACGCCGTCGACCACCGGCAGCACGCCGTCGCGGGTGAAGAAGTGGGTGCGCAGCTCGCGCAGCTCCAGCACCGGATCGTCTTGCGCGGCGCTCATCTCTGCAGCCTCGGGTTCAGCACGTCGCGCAGCTGGTCGCCCACCAGGTTGATCGCGACGATGGTGGCCAGCAGCGCCAGGCCGGGGAACAGGCTGATCCAGTACTCGTTGGACAGCAGGTACTGATAGCCGTTGGAGATCAGCAGGCCCAGAGAGGGCTCGGTGATGGGCACGCCCAGCCCGAGGAAGGACAGCGTCGCCTCCAGCGTGATGGCGCGCGCCACCTGCAGCGCGCCGATCACCAAGAGCGGCGGCAGGCAGTTGGGCAGCACGTGCCCGACCAGGATTCGCCACGCCGGCAGGCCCTGGCCGCGCGCCGCGTCGACGTACTCGCGGCGGGCCTCGACCAGCGCCTGGCCGCGCGCGGTGCGGGCATAGTAGGCCCACTCCAGCAGCACCAGCGTGAGGATCACGTTGGAGATGCCCTTGCCCATGTAGGCCAGGATCATCAGCGCCATCAGGATGGTCGGGAAGGAGAGCAGCAGGTCCACCAGCCGCATGAGCAGCGTGTCGACGCGCCCGCCGGCGTAGGCGGCCAGCAGGCCCACCAGCGTGCCCAGCACCGCGGCGATCAACGCCGAGCCCACGCCCACCAGCAGGCTGATGCGCAGCCCGTAGACGATGGCCGAGTACAGGTCGCGGCCCTGGCCGTCGGTGCCCAGCCAGTAGGTGAAGCCGGCGTCGCTGCTGGTCGAGCCGGGCGGCAGACGCGCGTCCAGCACGTCCAGCTGCATCAGGTCGTAGGGGTTCTGCGGCGTGATCCAGGGCGCGGCCAATGCGGCCAGCACCACCAGCGCCAGCACCACCAGCCCGGCCACGGCGCCGGGGGCGGCCAGGAAGTCGGCGCCGATGCGCCACCACAGCGAGCGCTCCGAGAAAGGGCGCGGCGCGGTCGCCGATGCGGTGGCGGCCTTCATCGCGAGCCCTCCAGGCGCACCCGCGGATCGAGCAGGCGGTACAGCAGGTCCACCACCAGGTTCAGGGTGACGAAGATCACCACCACCACCATCAGGTAGGCCACCACCACCGGGCGGTCCAGCGAGTTGATGCTGTCCAGGATCAGCTTGCCGGCGCCGGGCCAGGCGAAGATCGTCTCGGTGACCACCGCGTAGGCGATGGTGGAGCCGAGTTCGAGCCCCAGCACCGTCACCAGCGGGATCAGCGTGTTGCGCAGCACGTGCACCAGCACCACCCGCGTGGGCGAAAGGCCCTTGGCGCGCGCGAACTTCACGAAGTCCTGCGGCAGCACCTCGCGCACGCCGGCGCGCGTGAGGCGCAGCACCAGCGAGATCTTGAACAGCGCCAGGTTCACCGCCGGCAGCAGCATGTGCTGCAGGCCGTCCCAGGTGAGCCAGGACCACTGCACGCCCAGCAGCTCGCGCGTGGCGCCGCGGCCGCTGGCCGGCAGCCAGCCCAGCTGCACGCTGAACACCATGATGAACATGAGCGCCACCCAGAAGGCCGGCAGCGAGAAGCCGACGATGCTGACGGCCATGAGCGCGCGCGACAGCGGGTGCTGCGGCTTCATGCCGCAGAACAGGCCCAGCGGCACGCCGACCGCGATGGCCAGCAGCAGCGCCGCCACCGCCAGCTCCAGCGTGGCGGGCAGGCGCTGCAGGATCAGGCGGATCGCGTCCTCCTGGTAGACGAAGCTCTTGCCCAGGTGGCCTTGCAGCGCGCCCTGGACGAAGGCCAGGTACTGGCGCCACAGCGGCTGGTCCAGCCCCAGATGGGCGATGGCGGCGGCGCGCTCGGCCTGGTTCATGTCGTCGCCGATCAGGATGTCCACCGGGTTGCCGATGGCGTGCAGCCCGACGAAGACGATCACCGTCATCAGCAGCACGACCAGCAGCGCCTGGCCGAGCCGGCGCAGCAGCCAGCCGGTCATGCCGCCGAGCTCCCGTCGTCGTAGGCCGGGAACTCGGCCGGCCGCCACTCGTGGCCTTCCAGCTCGGGCTCGGCGTAGCGCTCCATCGCGGCGTAGTGCAGGGCGGCGTCCTCGGCCAGTAGCTGCGAGGCCAGGCCGCGCGCCAGGCGCTGGGCGCCGTCGCTCACCTGCGGGATGTCGCCGGAGCCGGCGCCCTGCGACAGGGCGGCCGCGTAGTTGTAGCAGTGCACGCGCTCCAGGCCGGGGCAGGTGCCGGGCGACTTCTGCTGGAATTCGAACAGTGCGCCGAGGTCGGGCGAGTCGGCCAGCTCGGCATCCTCCTCGCCCGGCGGGGCGGCGAAGCGGTCGCGCCACAGCCGCACGTGGGGCTGCAGCGCGGCGAACTCGGGGCGCTGCGCCCAGTCGGTGCGAAAGCCGGTGCAGAAGACCACGAAGTCGGCCGCCAGCGGGCCCTTGGCCGTCTCCAGCCGCAGGCTGCCGTCGGGCTGCTGCGTGGCGCCGTGCACGCCGGCGCCCAGGTGGAAGAAGGCGTTGGCGTGGCGCGAGACGCGCAGCGTGCTGCCCTGCGGCGGCGGTACCTGCTGCACGTTGAGGTAGTGGCGGAAGCGCCATTTCCATTCGTCCGGCAGCGTCCAGAAGCCGTGCGCCATGCCCGGGCTGCCCGAGCCCTTGCCCTTGTTGACGCGCGGCAGCTCGGCGCGGCGGATCAGCAGGTCCACCCGCGCCGCGCCGGCCTCCAGGGCGGTGCCGGCCGCGTCCATCGCCGAG
>JASGDG010000345.1:0-6282 GCA_047607325.1 Xenophilus sp.
CGGGGCTCGGGTCGTTCGGCCAGCAATCCCGGTCGGGATCAGGCTCGGTGCCGTCGAGTTGCCGATCCAGGGCCTGGCTGGCGGCGCGGAACTTCGCCACCGTGGTCGGGCTGGCGCCTTCCAGGCCGGTGACGCGCCAGCCGGTCAGGTCCGGCTCGGGTTCGTTGGCGGCGGCGCGCAGGTAGTCCAGCAGCTCGGCCTTGTGGTCCCGGATCAGACCGCGCAGATCGTCGGTCAGCCGGCTGGCCGGATGCGCCTTGATGGTGCCGGCGGTGGTTGCCTCAATGTCCAGGCCGGCGGCGCGCAGCGTGTCGAGTACGGTTCCGGCGGTCATCAGAACTCCTCCGCATCGCATTCGAGCTGGGGCGCCTTGGCCGGCAGATCAGGGTCGGCCGGGGTCTCGGGATCGCCGAAGGTGTCCAAACTTTCCCGAAGGTGTCCATTCTTTTTTGTGGACACCTTCGAAGATTCTTGGACACCTTCGGGAAGTTTCCAGTACCACCCATCGCTCATGCCGCCCTTCTTGCGGACTACGTTCAGCGCGTCGGCCGCGCGTCGGACGGTACGCCAGGCGTAGCCAGCTTCCAGGCAGTCGGCCTTCACTTGTTTGGATGGCATCAGCCCGGCGGCCAGCAGTTCACGAAGGAAGTCTTCGGCCGCCCGCTCGGCGCTCGCCGTGTCGTCCGGCTCGGCTTCGGCCTCGGCCAGCAGTTCCCTTGCGGTGCCCTCGATGGCGTGGCCCCAGGTCACGATGGACGTGTGCAGACCGGGTTGCGGCTCCACTTGTTCAACGTGGTATTCAAAGCCCCCGGCGTCCGGTCCGACATTAGATTTGCTGCGCACCAGCACGCGCTTGTCCTGGCCCTCGGCGTCCTTGATCTTGGCGGCCAGCAGCACCACCCGCACCACTGCCGCAAAGGCAATGGAACCCGTCACGCGCTCCGTCGGGTCACGGCCGGCCGTGCCCTTGGACAAGTGGCTGATGCCCACCACGGCGGCGCCCAGGGCCTGCGCCATATCAACCAGCGGTTGCATGCCGCGGCGCACTTCGCTGTTCTTGTGGCTGTCGCCCGTGACGGCCGACACGATGGGGTCCACCACCAGCAGCCGCACATCGCCGATGGCCTGCGCCGCCGCCAGCAGGATCGACATATCGCTGGCCGGATCGAAGGGCCGTTCCTCTCCGTTGAGCCGTGCGCCGGTCACGAAGTGCACGCGGTCCAGGTTGGCGCCCATGCCCATCAGGCGGGGCACCAGTGTGTCAGCGGGGTCGTCCTCGCCGGACCAGATCAGCGCGCTGCCGGGCTGGCATCGCTTGCCATCCGGCCAGCGTCCGCCGCTCGATACCGTTGCCGCCATTGCCAGCGCGAGCGTAGTTTTCCCTTGGCCGGGCGCGCCAGCCAGTAGATGCACCTTGCCGCATGCGAGCCAGTCCTGCCACAACCAGTCCACCGGCACCACCTTGATGGAGGACGCCTTGGTGAGCACCACCCCATCGGGCGCGACGGGCAGACCCACCTGCGCGTCGAGCGCCGCCGCCATCGCTTCGTACTCGTCGCGCTTCATGCGAAAGCTCCTGCGATGTGATTGATCCGGCCGGCGGCCACCATGAGGCGGGCGCGGTCCCTGTCGGTCAGGGTCAGGCCCCTGGCGAGACTGCTGGCCGCCACCGCTGTGAGCGTGGACTCGAAGCCCAGCACGGACAACGCATCACGGGCGGGGAGCGGTGTCGGCCTCGTCCGGTTGAGGTCCTTGCCGTCGTCGATCCAGGCTCCCAGGGCCTTGGCCGCGTCGATGAAGCCCAGGCCGTGGGCGGCTTGGTGATATGCCACCACATCGCCGCCGCGTGCGCCACAGCCCGTCATGCAGACGAAGGCGCCGCTATCGGTGTTGACGCGCATGGCGTCGGAGCTTGCGCAGTTGAAGCAGGACGTGGTGCGCCACTTACCTTTGCGCTCGCGGAAGATCAAGCCCTCGCCGCCGTAATACGTCAGCGGGTCGGGCAGGCGGGTACGGTCGAAGGTCACGCGGCACCCCCAATCTGACGGAGGAAGGCATGCAGCGCCGCCGCGTCGGGGCACTCGCGCACCAGACCCCAGCGGCTGACGAGATAACCCCCGCTGGCCAGTTCGTGCACGGCGTGGCCAAGCAGGGCGAACTGCGCTTTCAGGCCGGAGATGATCTTGTCGCGCTCGGGCGCAGCGTCGATAATCCGAGCCTGTTTGAGGTTTCTTTGATTTGCGACTGCCCCGCCCGCCAGCGGGGTTTCGCTTTTGTGGGCGGCCTGCATTACACCGCCACCGATTGGTTGGATGCGCGCTTGGCCTTTGCGGCAGCGCTGGCCTTTTGCACCGTGCGCGCGACCTTTCCCGCGGCCTCGACGTCGGCCTCGTTGGCAAACTTCTCCCAGAAATCCCTAACGTCGGCCGCCCGCCAGCGAGTGCAGCGCGGCGCGCGAATCACGGGCTCCGGGGCTCGGCCCTCTGCGACCTTTTCGTACCACCAGGACGGCGACATTTCGCCGATGGCGGCGCAGCTCTTCGCGCTGAGAAGTTGAACAGCCGCCGAATGCGCGGGCGATTTTGGGTTTGTGCTCATAGGCCACCTTTTATGGAAGATGGCCCACCTTATTTGTGCTCCCCGGTGACGTCATGGGAAAACCGATGGTCCGGTTTTCCCATCAATCGCGCTTACCGCCAGGACGTGGGCTTTTTCGTGTTTCGGGGGCGAGGGATGCCCGGCGCAGGTGGTGTTGGGTCGGCCTTCTTGTGTGCTGATGCAGAGCGCGCCGGCTTGTCCGTGGTGCTCGCAGACTTCACGCTTTGATGAGGCTCTGCGATGGGATTGGCCTGCCTGATGAGTTCAGCCTGCGCCATTTGTTCGGGGTTCTCCTTAAGAAACGTCCTCCAGTCGTTCAGGATGGTTTCCCACCCTTTGGATGATGGCAGACCGAATTGAGCGTGCCTTTCCACAAGGGTTGCCTCTATTTCCTTGGCTATGGCGGTATCCGTCTTGTGCACCCCCGATCCGCCCATTGAGGTGTAATGCGCCATGAACATCGTAACGTGAATGCGGCGCTGATCTGCCAGGCGCTTCAGGTGTGGTTCACGCCCTTTTCCAATTCTGAGCGCCGACCGAAATTCAGATGTCAAATCCATTTGGGCGGATTTTTTGCGCATGGCTGACGTTATCCGACGAAGGTCGGCAATCAATGGGTCGATTTCACTCAGAATTTGAAGCCCCAGCAGTTCGACCCATGCGCTATTGCTATTTAATTGATCGGCGGAAATGCTGCCGGGAGCGATTTTTTCGGATAGCTCGGCTTTGCGTGCGTCGCTACTGGCCCGGGTTGCGTCGCGCCATGCGGCATAGGCGGTCAGAAGCCGTTCGCCTTGCCCCGTGGCTCGGTACTGACCAAGGCATATGTCAGCGGACAGCGCAGATACGGGCTTGTACTGGGGGCGCGGCTCACCAGATTCTTTCTTCTCGACTGCCAACAGAGCCTGCAACCGCTCTATCTCCGCCACCAATTCGGCGCGAGTGGCTTTTCCCAGGTCCATCATTGCCCCCTTCCTGGAGCGCTTCCAATAGGGTGCCCCAGCAGGCGGGGGAAGGAACCCGCTTTTCGGCCCGTCGGCCTAGCTGGGGCAAAACAATTACGCGGCAGGGCGAATTGGAATTACCTGCGCACCGTCGCGCAGCGTGTCTACACGGTCAGCCCACCACTGCATCAACTTCACCCGCTCGGCGACGTGTTGAGCGCGGTTGTAGGCGGCGCGTACCTCATTGCGCTCCTCGTGAGCCAATTGCTTTTCGATCAAATCACCGCGCCATCCAGCCTCATTTGCAGCGGTGGAAAACAGCGTTCTCATGCCGTGCGCGGTAGCAATTCCCTTGTAGCCGAGCCGGGCCAACGCGGAATTGAGCGTGTTTTCTGAAAGCGGCTTTCCCGGATAGAAGGGCGACGGAAAAACCAATTCACCCGAGCCGGTCAAAGGCTGCATGCCCTTGATGGCGGCCAGGGCCTGCCGGGACAGGGGAACAAGATGTTCGGCGGCCATCTTCATCCGCTCGGCCGGAATGCGCCACAGCGCCCGCTCGAAGTCGATTTCGTCCCAGCGGATGCCGCGCAGCTCACCAGGGCGAACGGCCGTCAGCACCAGCAGTTCAAGCGCGCCTTTGGTGATAGGGTTGCCCTCGTAGTCCCGCAGCTTGCGCAGGAACGCAGGCGCCTCTTTCTCTGACAGTGCGGCCCGGTGCTGGGTGCGGCGGGGCTTGAGGATTTCGGCCGGCTTGAGCGGATAGGTCGGGTCCGTCTCGATGATCTCGTGAGCGATGGCGTAGCGACAGATCGCCCGCAGGCGCTGGAAGACCCGCCCGGCCGTCTCCGCCGCCCCGGTTTCTTCCACGGCCTTGACCACGCGGCGCACGTCGGCGGGCTTGATGCTCTTCATGGCGATCTCGCCCAGTTCGGGGAAGACGTGGTTCTCAAGTGATGCCGTGGTGGCATCCAGCGTCCCGCCCTTCCACGCCTCTTTGCGCGATGCCAGCCACTGCCTGGCCACTGCTTCCAGGCTGCCGGGAAGGGGCTCGCCCCTGGCGATGGCCTTGTCTACCTCGGCGCGCGCTTCCTGCTCCTGGCGCACGGCCGCCTTTTTGGCCTGCCGGTTCTCGCTGGGGTCGGTGCCGGCCGCCAGCAGTTTGCGGGCCTCGTCTCGGCGCTCGCGCGCATCAGCCAGGCCCACCACTGGATAGATTCCCATGCCGAGCATCTTCGGCCTGCCCTCGAAGCGGTAGCGCAGCCGCCACCAGCCCGCACCAGTCGGCCGGCATTCCAGATGCAGCCCATCCCCATCGGACAGCTTGCGGGCCTTGCCAGTCTCGGCCGCAGCCTTCAGGCCGGCGCGGATCGCCTTGTCGGTCAGGTTCGCCATGTGAGTAACTTTCCAGCCCATGCGGGGGTGGCCGATGAGTTACTCACATTGTTACTCACACGATGGCTGGCAACAAGCAGCCCTATGCGGCCCCATGCGGTGCATGCAATGGAGCTAAGTGCTTGATTTTCTTGGGATTGCGGGCCTTATCTGGCCCTATGCGGATGGATGCTTGGTCCCGCCGCCAGGAATCGAACCTGGATCTCAGCCTTCGGAGGGCCGAATTCTATCCGTTGAAATACGGCGAGAGTGGCGCGCCTCGCGGCGGCGCGAACCAGCGATTATGGCCGATCGCGCCGGCAGGCTGCAGGCCGCCTCCGGCGCGCCCGGCTGCTCGACCGCCTCGGCGCAGCGCACGCACGGTGCCGGCTCGGTATCGCGGCGATCGAAGCCCAGCCCGCGCAGGTAGACGCGGAACAGCCGCCGGCCCGCCGGCACCAGCGAGAACCCGCCGGGGTCGAGCAGCCAGTCCTGGATCAGTCCGGCCACCAGCGCGTGCAGTCCCACCGCGGCCGTGGGGGCGGGGATCGGCAGCCGCAGGTGCGCCTGGCGGGCCGCCAGGCGCAGGGCCCTCTCGAAATCGCCGATGCAGGCGCACCGGCCGGCCAGGTGCCGCGCCTGCACCGACGCCATTTCCTGCGTGTACTCGACCTTGTGCGAGGCGATCTCGAACACGCGGCGCACCTGCGGGTCGGCCGTGACCAGACGCAAGGCGTCGAGCATGCCCGCCTCCAGCACGTCCAGCGGGTCCTGCCGGCGGCAGGCCGCGGCAGCGCTGATGCCCGCTTCGATGGGCAGCGTCACGCGGTCCATCATGGCGTTGAACAGGTCGGCCTTGTCCTTGAAGTGCCAGTAGATGGCGCCGCGCGTGGCGCCCGCCTCCTCGGCGATCTGCTGCAGGGTGGTGCGCGACACGCCCTGCGCCTGGAACAGAATTTCCGCCGCGTCCAGCAGGCGCTGGCGCGTGGCGAGCGCCTCTTCCTTGGTCCGACGTGCCACGGTGTCTCCCGGAACGATGGCCGCCTTGGCGGCGGTGAATTGCAAAACCGTCAATATACATGCATGGATGTATGTAAACTCCGGCTTCGACAAATTCCCGCATCGCGGCCGTGCCCTGGGCATCGGGCGCGCTGCAGGTCGTCTCCTTCGCTTTCTGCCCTCTCGACAAAGGATTCGCATGCCCTTCCTGCATGTCTCACGTGACTCGTCGTGCCTGTCGCGCCCGGCCAGCCTGGCCCTGGCCGCGCTGCTGGCACTGGCCCTGGCGGCCTGCGGCAACAAGGACGCGGCGCCTGCAGGCGCCGACGCCCACGGCGCGGGTGGCGCCGGCGGCGCGCCTGCGCCGCAG
>JASGDG010000346.1:0-3110 GCA_047607325.1 Xenophilus sp.
CCACTCGCCCACCATGTACGCCGACTACCGCTTCGCCACGGTCGGCGGCAAGAGCGTCAAGGACCTGATCAACGACCAGGTCTGGAACGCCGACGTGTTCCTGCCCACCGTGGGCAAGCGCGGCGCCGCCATCATCGACGCGCGCGGCCTGTCGTCGGCCGCCTCGGCCGCCAACGCCGCCATCGACCACGTGCGCGACTGGGCCCTGGGCACCAACGGCAAGTGGGTCACCATGGGCGTGCCCTCCAACGGCGAGTACGGCATCCCCAAGGACGTGATCTTCGGCTTCCCGGTCACCACCGAGAACGGCAAGTACAAGATCGTCGAGGGCCTGGACATCGACGCCTTCAGCCAGGAACGCATCGACAAGACCCTGGCCGAGCTGCAGGGCGAGCAGGACGGCGTCAAGCACCTGCTGTAACGGCAGCCCGCGCCCATGAACACCTGGAACCCCGCGCTCTACCGCCGCTACGAGGACGAGCGCACCCGTCCGGCGGCCGAACTGCTGGCGCGGGTTCCGCAGGTGGATGCGGCGCGGGTGGTCGACCTGGGCTGCGGCCCGGGCAATTCCACCGAGCTGCTGGTGCGGCGCTTTCCCGGCGCGCAGGTCATCGGCACCGACAATTCCGAGGCCATGCTGGCCAGCGCGCGCGAGCGGCTGCCCGGCGTGCGCTTCGAACTCAGCGATATCGCCACCTGGCAGCCCGAAGCGGCGCCGGACCTGATCTACGCCAACGCCGCGCTGCAGTGGGTGCCCGGCCACGAGTCGCTGGTGCCGCGCCTGTTCGCCGCGCTGGCGCCCGGCGGCGTGCTGGCGATCCAGATGCCCGACAACCGGGCCGAGCCCACGCACCGCCTGATGCGCGAGCTGGCGGCGCTGGCGCCGTGGAAAGAGCCGATCGGCGACTACACGCGCCTGCGCACCGAGCTGCTGACCATCGGCGACTACTACGACCTGCTGGCCCCCGGGGCGGCCGACGTGGACGTGTGGCACACCATCTACCAGCACCGCATGGATTCGGCCGCCGCCATCGTCGAATGGGTGCGCGGCACCGGGCTGCGGCCCTTCATCGACCCGCTCCCGGACGAACTGCGCGCCAGCTACCTGGCCGAGTACGAGCGGCGCATCGACGCGGCCTATCCCGTGCGTGCGGACGGCAAGCGCCTGCTGGCCTTCCCGCGCATGTTCATCGTGGCGCGCAGGCCGGCATGAACGCGGCAGCCCGGCCCCATCCGGCCCAGGTGCTGCTGGGTGCGCAGGCCGGCGCCGTCGCGCTGCCGGTGTGCGACCACTATTCCGGCGTCGAGGCGCGCATGCGCAAGAGCCTGGCGCTGCAGGCCGAGATGGCGGCCGAGTTCGGCGCCTGCGTGTTCGACGTGACGCTCGATTGCGAGGACGGCGCCCCGGTCGGCGGCGAGGCCGAGCACGCCGCGCTGGTGACGGAGCTGGCCCTGGGCGCGGCGCCCGGCCTGCGCGTGGCGGTGCGCGTGCACCCGGTCGATCACCCCGCCTTCCCGACCGATGTGGCCGCCATCGCCGGCCGGGCCGGCCACCGCCTGTGCCACCTGATGGTGCCCAAGGTCGAGTCGGTCGCCGATGTGCAGACGGCGGCCGCCGCCGTGGACGCCGCCGGCGCCACGGCGCTGCCCCTGCACGTGCTGATCGAGTCGCCGCTGGCGGTGCACAACGCCTTCGCCATTGCCGCCCATCCGCGGGTGCAGTCGCTCAGCTTCGGACTGATGGATTTCGTCTCGGCCCACGGCGGCGCCATCCCGGCCGCGGGCATGGGCGTGCAGGGCCAGTTCAGCCATCCGCTGGTGGTGCGCGCCAAGCTGGAGATCGCCTCCGCCGCGCACGCCCACGGCAAGGTGCCCTCGCACTGCGTGGTCACGGAATTCGGCGACGCGCAGGCGATGCGCGCCGCCGCCGGCCGCGCCGCCCGCGAGTTCGGCTACACGCGCATGTGGAGCATCCACCCGGGCCAGATCCGACCCATCCTCGAAGCCTTCGCGCCGGACGAGGAACAGATTCACATTGCTACAAAAATAATAGCTCTGGCCGCCCAGGCCGAATGGGCGCCGCTCAGTTTTGATGGCACATTGCATGACCGTGCCAGCTATCGCCATTTCTGGCAGGTGCTGGCGCGGGCGCACGCCACGGGGCGCGCGCTTCCTGCCGAGGCGCAGGCCTGGTTCGAACCGGCCGGTGCCGGCACTCCCCACTGATCCCCTACACAAATCCACGCCATGAAGATTTCCGCACTCCTGGCCGCCGCGGCCCTGACCCTGCCTCTGGGGGCGATGGCCCAAGCCAGCGACACCGCCAAGCCGCCGCTGAAGGCGCGCGCCAAGGCCACCGCCAAGAAGATCACGCAGAAGGTCGTGCCCAAGCGCATCATCAAGAAGGTCGAGGAGAAGCAGCCCATCGCCGCGGACGACGGCCCCTACGCCGACCTGAGCGATACCGACCTGCAGGTGGCCCAGAAGGTCTATACCGGCCGCGTGGACTGCGAACTGGGCGCCAACGTGGACGTCGAGCCCGATCCGAAGAAGACCGGCTACTTCCGCCTGATCCATGCCGGCATCAACTACCGCATGCACCCGGTGGAAAGCCGCACCGGCGCCGTGCGCCTGGAAGACCCACAGCGCGGCGCCCTGTGGCTGCAGCTGGGCAACAAGTCCATGCTGATGAGCCAGAAGCTGGGCCAGCGCCTGGCCGACGAATGCCAGGTCGCCACGCAGGCCGCCTTTGCCGACGAGATGAAGAAGAACCCGCCGCCCTCGCTGCTTGGCGACGTCGACACGACGACGAGCAAGACGCCCAAGGGCAAATAGAGCCGTCACCCCACGGGCGCGGCGTGCGTCTTGCTTGATCGCCGCCGTCGCCTCTCGATGATCGACCGGAGAAAAGAAGATGTTGCAAGCCTACCGTGACCATGCCGCCGAACGCGCCGCGCTCGGCATCCCGCCGCTGCCGCTCGACGCCAAGCAAGTGGCCGAGCTGATCGAGCTCATCAAGGCCCCGCCCGCCGGCGAGGACGAATTCCTGCTCGACCTGCTCACGCACCGCGTGCCGCCGGGCGTGGACGATGCCGCCAAGGTCAAGGCCA
>JASGDG010000347.1:0-5730 GCA_047607325.1 Xenophilus sp.
CTCCTTGATGCTCGAACACCATGCGCACCGCACGCTCGCGCACTTCCGGCGAAAACTTCACTGACTTCCTCATGATGGCTCCATCTTCTCAAACGAGGGAGCCTCCGCGAAAGCCGGGGCGGTTCAGGTAGGTCGCGATGGACTCCAACTGGTGGAAGGCCAGCCGGATCTCGGTCGGCGACAGCGCCCGGTCCTTCGGCACGAAGGTCGCGATCGACGCCGCGCCCACGTCGTTGGCCGGGTTGTCCACCTTCTCGCCGTGCAGGATGGCGAACGCGTAGACCTGCTTCACGATGTCGCGGACATGCACTGCGGTGGCGGGCGCGCCGCGCGCCTTCACCTTGCCGCACAGCGCGCGCAGGTCATCGGCGCTGATCTCGGTGAGCAGCCGGTTCCTGAACGCCGGCAGGATGTCCCGATCGACGATGTGCTTGCGCATCGCCCGGGTGCTGTCGGCCATGCGCGCGTCGGCCATCCAGCGCAGCGTCATGTCGCCGAAGTTCTGGCCTGCAGACAGGCGGCGCTTCTCGCGCTGCTTCTCCATTGCCGGGGACCTGCCCTCGGCGATCGCCCGCTTGGCGTCCATCAGCTTCTCACGGGCCATGGCCAGCGTGATGCCGGCCGGCCCATAGCGGCCGATGGTCAATGTCTCCCGGCGGCCGTTGAGACGGTAATCGTAGCGAAACGCGATGGTGCCGGCCGGCGATACCGTCACGTACATGCCGTCACGGTCGGAAGCCTTGTAAGTCAAGGACTTAGGCTTGAGGTTGCGCAGTGCGGTGTCGGTGAGCATCGAGGTTTTCCTCCTTTTCAAGACGGGTTTTACCGTCAAGGGCTAGGAAACCTGCTGATGCCCGAAAACCCGCATGGATACTGGATTCCGGGGGCACTTTTTACCGTCAGGACGGAAAAAACGCCGATCATCAATGAGCGGGTCTGAGACCGGATCGGAAATTGACCGTCAGCTTTACCGCCAACTTGTCCTGCTGGCCGGCGATAGGCTCCGATAGCTGCCGTGACGTATTTCTTTTGAAATCAACACGTTAAGACGACTTCCTGATAGCTGGCGATAGTCGCCGAGGAACCCGGTTTCACTCCCACTCAATCGTCGCCGGCGGCTTGGAACTCACGTCGTAGGTCACCCGGTTGATGCCACGGACTTCGTTGATGATCCGCCCCGACACTTTCTTGAGCAAGGCGTAGGGCAGTTCCGCCCAGTCCGCCGTCATGAAGTCGCTGGTCTTCACGGCGCGCAGCGCGACCGCGTAGTCGTAGGTGCGGCCATCGCCCATCACGCCCACGCTCTTGACGGGCAGGAAGACGGTGAAGGCCTGGCTGGTGAGCTCGTACCAGGTCTTGCCGCTGGCTTCGTCGCGGAAGTTGCGCAGTTCTTCGATGAAGATGGCGTCGGCCTCGCGCAGGAGGTCGGCGTATTCCTTCTTGACTTCGCCCAGGATGCGAACGCCCAGGCCGGGGCCGGGGAAGGGGTGGCGGTAGACCATCTCGGGCGGCAGGCCCAGGGCCACGCCGAGTTCGCGCACCTCGTCCTAGAACAGCTCGCGCAACCTCTCCACCAGCTACAGGCCGAGTTGCTCGGTCAGGCCAACGACGTTGTGGTGGCTCTTGATGGTGACGGCCTTCTTGCTCTTGGCGCCGCCGCTCTCGATCACGTCGGGGTAGATGGTGCCCTGCGCCAGGAAGCTGGCGCCCTTGTGCCCTACCCCGCCGGCTTTCAACTTGGCCGCCTCGGCCTTGAACACCTCGACGAACTCGCGGCCGATGATCTTGCGCTTCTGCTCCGGGTCGCTCACGCCCTTGAGGTGGCCGAGGAACTGCTCGCTCGCATCGACGTGGATGACGCGCGCGTGCAGCCTGCCGGCGAACATCTCCATCACCATCTTGCCTTCGTCCTGGCGCAGCAGGCCATGGTCGACGAACACACAGGTCAGCTGGTCGCCGATGGCGCGGTGGATGAGCGCGGCGGCCACGCTCGAATCGACGCCGCCCGAGAGGCCGAGGATGACCTCTTCGTCGCCCACCTGCTCGCGGATCTTCTCGACGGCTTCGGCGATGTGGTCGCGCATGACCCAGTCGGGCTTGGCGCCGCAGATGCCGAGCACGAAGCGTTCGAGGATCGCCTTGCCCTGCATGGTGTGCGTGACTTCGGGGTGGAACTGCACAGCGTAGTAGCGGCGCGCCTCGTCGGCCATGCCGGCGATGGGGCAGCTGTCGGTGCTGGCCATGAGCCTGAAGCCCGGCGGCAACTCGGTGACCTTGTCGCCGTGGCTCATCCACACGTTGAGCATGCCGTGGCCTTCCGGCGTGGTGAAGTCGGCGATGTCCTTCAGCAGCGCGGTGTGGCCATGTGCGCGCACGGCCGCGAAACCGAACTCGCGCTTGTGGCCGCCCTCGACCTTGCCGCCGAGCTGGTGGGCCATGGTCTGCATGCCGTAGCAGATGCCCAGCACGGGCACGCCCAGATCGAACACGGCCTGCGGGGCCTTGTCGATGGTTTCCTCGTACACGCTGGCGTGGCTGCCGGAGAGGATCACGCCCTTGAGGTGGCCGTCGGCGGCGTATTCGCGCACCCATTCGTCGGTGACGTCGCAGGGATGCACTTCGCTCAGCACGTGGGCCTCGCGCACGCGGCGTGCGATGAGCTGCGTGACCTGCGAGCCGAAGTCGAGGATGAGGATCTTGTCGTGCTGCATGGCGAAAGGACTCAGAGCGTTGAAATATCGAGCAGCTTCACACCCGCCCGGGGTGCAGCCTTGATGAGTTGCTCGTCGAAGGTGGCGAGCGGGAGATTGAGCGACTTGGCGAGCCAGAGATAGCCCGCGTCGTAGAGAGAGAGGCCGGCGTCGATGGCCACGGCGAGCACGGCCTTGTGCTGGGCCGGCGCGAGCTCGTGCAGCTCGACGCGATGGCGGATGGCGTCGAGCACGCTCCACAGCCCTTCGACGGCGTACGAGGGAATGCGGCCGCTGCGCACGCCGTTGGCAAGAATGTTGGCGCACTCCCATTGCCAGACATTGGGCGCCTGCGGCTCGACCTCGTCGCGGCGGATGGCTGCGTAGAGCCTGCGGGTGTGCTCGCTGGCCATGTCGGGCAGCAGCCACGCGGCTGTGACCGAGGCGTCCATGACAAAGGCCGTCATTGCTGGCGTCCCTCGTCGAGCAGAGCACGCGGCTGCGGACCCGGCTGGATGGCGGCGTGGAGCGCGTCAATTTGGCCCAGCTCGCGCTCGATCTGCTCGTCGGTGATGACCGGCTTGCGGCGCACCGGCAGCATGCGCACGACTTCCTTGCCGTGGCGGGTGATGCGAACCTCCTCGCCCCTTTCGACCGAATCGATCAGGGCAGAGAAGTTGTTCTTGGCTTCAGCGATGCCGATGGATTGCATTTGAGCCAGAAAATCTGAATCTGGCCCAAATTCTAACCTTGATCTGGCCTGACTTTCAGAGTCTGGCCAGAATAACTCAGTCAGCGCGGTAGTTCGGCGCTTCCTTCGTGATCTGCACGTCGTGAACGTGGCTCTCGCGAATGCCGGCCGCGGTGATCTCGACGAACTCGGCCTTGGCCTTCATCTCGTCGATGCTGGCGCAGCCGCAGTAGCCCATGCTGGCGCGCACGCCGCCGGCGAGCTGGTAGATGATCGAGACGATCGAGCCCTTGTAGGGCACGCGGCCCTCGATGCCCTCGGGCACCAGCTTGTCGGTGTTGGGGTTGCCGGTGCTGGCTTCCTGGAAGTAGCGGTCGGCGCTGCCCTGCTGCATGGCGCCGATGGAGCCCATGCCACGGTAGCTCTTGTAGCTGCGGCCCTGGTACAGCACGATCTCGCCCGGCGCCTCCTCGGTGCCGGCGAACATGCTGCCCATCATCACCGTGCTGGCGCCCGCCGCGATGGCCTTGGCGATGTCGCCCGAGAAGCGCACGCCGCCGTCGGAGATCAGCGGCACGCCGCTGCCCTGCAGCGCGGTGGCCACGCTGTCCACCGCCATGATCTGCGGCACGCCCACGCCGGCCACGATGCGGGTGGTGCAGATGGAGCCGGGGCCGATGCCGACCTTGACCGCGTCCGCGCCCGCCTCAGCCAGCGCCAGCGCGGCGGCGCCGGTGGCGATGTTGCCGCCGATCACGTCCACCTGCGGGTAGTTCTGCTTGACCCAGCGCACGCGGTCGATCACGCCCTTGCTGTGGCCGTGCGCGGTGTCGACCACGATCACGTCCACGCCGGCCTTGACCAGCGCCTCGACGCGCTCCTCGGTGCCCTCGCCCACGCCGACGGCCGCGCCCACCCGCAGCCGGCCGCTGGCGTCGCGCGCCGCGTTGGGGAAGCTGGTCTGCTTGGTGATGTCCTTGACGGTGATGAGGCCCTTGAGCTGGAACTCGTCGTTGACCACCAGCAGGCGCTCCAGCTTGTGCTTGTTGAGCAGCGCCTTGGCCTCGGCCGGCGTGGTGCCCTCGGGCACGGTGATCAGCTTGGCGCGCGGCGTCATGATCTCGGTGACGGGCGCGTCGTAGCGGGTCTCGAAGCGCAGGTCGCGGCCGGTGACGATGCCCACCACCTTGCCGCCGTCCAGCACCGGGAAGCCCGAGATGCCCAGCTCCTCCGACAGCTGCAGCACCTGCAGCACTGTGTGCTGGAGCGTGATGACCACCGGGTCACGCAGCACCCCGGATTCGTAGCGCTTGACCTTGGCCACCTCGGCCGCCTGCTGCTGGGCGGTGAGGTTCTTGTGGACGATGCCGATGCCGCCTTCCTGCGCCATGGCGATGGCCAGGCGGGCTTCCGTCACCGTGTCCATGGCGGCGGACACCAGCGGCAGGTTCAGCGCGATGTTGCGGGAAAGGCGAGTGGCGAGGGAGGTGTCCTTGGGCAGGACCTGCGAGAACGCTGGCACCAGCAACACGTCGTCGAAGGTGAGCGCTTTGCCGAGAAGGCGCATGGGAGAGGCTCCAAAAGACGGATTGTAACGATGCCCATGGTTTTTCCCTGAAGGCTCGCCGGTTCCGCTGCGCCCGGTCCCTTCGGTGCATGTTGCCAAACGTAAGCAGGCGCTACACTGCCGCCCCATGAAACTGCTCAACACCGCCCTGGTCGCCTGCGCGCTCGCGATGCCCGTCATCGCCTCGGCCCAGTGGCAGTGGGTGGATTCGCAGGGCCGGAAGGTGTTCAGCGACCAGCCGCCGCCGCTGGATGTGCCTGAGAAGAACATCCTGCGCCGCCCGCACGGCCGCCACAGCGCCGCAGCAGCGCCCGCGGCGTCCGAGACGGCGCCCACCAGTCCCCCCCCAGCCGACAAGGCCGCCGGCGTGGACAAGGAACTGGAGGAGAAGACCCGCAAGGCCGAGGAAGCCGAGAAGGCCAAGCGTGCCGCCGAGGCGAAGAAGGCCGCCCAGGCCAAGGCCGACAGCTGCAGCCAGGCGCGCCAGGGCAAGGCCACCATCGACAGCGGGATGCGCATGGCCCGTGTCAACGACAAGGGCGAGCGCGAGATCCTGGACGACGACGCCCGCGCGGCCGAGCAGCAGCGTCTGCAGTCGATCATCGACAGCAACTGCCAATAGCCGGCGCCCACAAGAAAACGCCGGCCCCGAGGCCAATGCCAGTCAGATAAGCCATTGGGAGTCTGATGGGAGCTAAAAAGGGAACGTGTTGCACACGTTCCCTTTTTGCTTTGCGCCTGCTCGAAAACACCCTGACCCAAACCCTGCAACAAGCCCCCAA
>JASGDG010000348.1:0-3679 GCA_047607325.1 Xenophilus sp.
GTCGAGCACCGCTGCACCGACTTCGGCATGGCCGACCAGAAGATCCCCGGCGACGGCGTGGTCACCGGCTACGGCATGATCAACGGACGCCTGGTGTTCGTCTTCAGCCAGGACTTCACCGTCTTCGGCGGCGCGCTCAGCGAGGCGCACGCCGAGAAGATCTGCAAGGTGATGGACCAGGCCATGAAGGTCGGCGCGCCGGTCATCGGCCTGAATGACTCCGGCGGCGCGCGCATCCAGGAAGGCGTCGCCTCGCTCGGCGGCTACGCCGAGGTGTTCCAGCGCAACGTGATGGCCTCGGGCGTGATCCCGCAGATCAGCCTGGTCATGGGCCCCTGCGCCGGCGGCGCGGTGTACTCGCCGGCCATGACCGACTTCATCTTCATGGTGAAGGACTCCAGCTACATGTTCGTCACCGGCCCCGAGGTGGTGAAGACCGTGACGCACGAGGACGTGACGGCCGAGGAGCTGGGCGGCGCCTCCACCCACACCACCCGAAGCGGCGTGGCGGACCTCGCCTTCGAGAACGACGTCGAGGCGCTGATGATGCTGCGGCGCCTGTACAACTACCTGCCGCTGAACAACCGCGAGAAGCCGCCGGTGCGCCTGGGCAACGACGGCAAGGGCGACCCGGCCGAGCGCGCCGAGCCGTCGCTGGACACGCTGGTGCCCGACAACCCCAACAAGCCCTACGACATGAAGGAGCTGATCCTCAAGGTCGTGGACGACGGCGACTTCTTCGAGCTGCAGCCCGACTACGCGAAGAACATCGTCATCGGCTTTGGCCGCATGGAAGGGCAGAGCGTGGGCATCGTCGCCAACCAGCCGCTGGTGCTGGCCGGCTGCCTGGACATCAAGAGCAGCATCAAGGCGGCGCGCTTCGTGCGCTTCTGCGACGCTTTCAACATCCCCGTCGTCACCTTCGTCGACGTGCCTGGCTTCATGCCCGGCACCAGCCAGGAGTACGGCGGCATCATCAAGCACGGCGCCAAGCTGCTGTACGCGTACGCCGAGTGCACGGTGCCCAAGGTGACGGTCATCACGCGCAAGGCCTACGGCGGCGCCTACGACGTGATGGCGTCGAAGCATCTGCGCGGCGACGTCAACCTGGCCTGGCCGCGCGCCGAGATCGCGGTGATGGGTGCCAAGGGCGCGGTGGAAATCATCTTCCGCGAGGACAAGAACGACCCGGCCAAGCTGGCTGCCCGCGAGGCCGAGTACAAGGCCCGCTTCGCCAACCCCTTCGTCGCCGGCGCGCGCGGCTACATCGACGACGTGATCCTGCCGCACGAGACGCGCAAGCGCATCTGCCGGTCGCTGGTGATGCTGCGCGAGAAGAAGCTGGAGAACCCGTGGCGCAAGCACGGGAACATTCCCCTTTGAGCGAACGCCCACCACAGGAGCACGCCATGTCCATCAGCCTCTACTACCACCCGTACTCCCGAGCGGCCGGCACCCTCTGGGCCCTGGAAGAAGCCGGCGTCGACTACGACCTGAAGGTGACCGACATCCTGAAGGGCGAGCAGAAAGGCCCGGAACTCGTGGCGAAGAACCCGATGGGCAAGATGCCCACGCTGGTCGATGGCGACGTGGTCGTCACCGAGGCCGCGGCCATCGCCCTCTACCTGGCCGACCGCTACCAGCCGGGCAGGCTGGCGCCTGCGCTGGACGACCCGCAGCGCGGCACCTACCTGCGCTGGGCCTTCTTCGCGCCGAGCGTGATCGAGCCGGCCGTGATGGCGAAGCACTCCGGGTGGACGGTCAAGGAGGTCGCCGCCGGCTGGGGCAGCTTCGCGTCCATGCTCGCCACGGCCGAGAGCGCCATCGCCGGCAGGTCCTTCGTGCTCGGCGACACCTTCTCCATGGCGGACCAGGTGTTCGGCGGCACGCTGCGCTTCATGATGGACTTCAAGCAGATCGACCCCACGCCCGTGTTCAAGGCGTACGTGGACCGGTTGAACGCGCGCCCGGCCTACCAGCGTGCCGAGGCGAAGAACAAGGCGATGCGCAAGCAGCTGGGGCTCGAATAAAGCGCCCTTGCGTTCATCCAACAGAACGGAGCAAAGAAGTGTTCAAGAAGATCCTGATCGCCAACCGCGGTGACCAGCCGCGCAGCGGCGCAGCGACGAAGTCACATCGCCTGGCACGCGCCGCGTGCGGCGATTTCACCGCGGAGGCCACGCATGTTTAAGAAGATCCTGATCGCCAATCGCGGTGAAATCGCCTGCCGCGTCATCAAGACGGCCCGGAAGATGGGCATCGCCACCGTCGCGGTGTATTCCGACGCCGACAAGGACGCCCGCCACGTCGAGCTGGCCGACGAGGCCGTGCACATCGGCGCCGCCCCCTCGCGCGAGAGCTACCTGCTGGCCGACCGCATCATCGAGGCGTGCAAGAAGACGGGTGCCGAGGCGGTGCACCCGGGCTACGGCTTCCTTTCCGAGAACGAAGCCTTCGCCAAGCGCGTCGAGGAGGAGGGCATCGTCTTCATCGGCCCCAAGCACCATTCCATCGCCGCGATGGGCGACAAGATCGCCTCGAAGAAGCTGGCGGGCGAGGCCAGGGTCAACACCATCCCGGGCTACAACGACGCCATCGACACGGCCGAGCAGGCGGTGGAGATTGCCAAGGGCATCGGCTACCCGGTGATGATCAAGGCCAGCGCCGGCGGCGGCGGCAAGGGCCTGCGCGTGGCCTTCAACGACAAGGAGGCGCTGGAGGGTTTCACCACCTGCCAGAACGAGGCGCGCAACTCCTTCGGCGATGACCGCGTGTTCATCGAGAAGTTCGTCGAGGAGCCGCGCCACATCGAGATCCAGGTGCTGGGCGATGCGCACGGCAACGTGATCTACCTGAACGAGCGCGAATGCTCGATCCAGCGCCGCCACCAGAAGGTGATCGAGGAGGCGCCCTCGCCCTTCATCAGCGAGGCGACGCGCCAGGCGATGGGCGAGCAGGCGGTGGCGCTGGCCAAGGCGGTGAAGTACCAGAGCGCCGGCACGGTGGAATTCGTGGTCGGCAAGGACCAGCGCTTCTACTTCTTGGAGATGAACACCCGCCTGCAGGTGGAGCACCCGGTCACGGAATGCATCACCGGGCTGGACCTGGTGGAGCTGATGATCCGCGTGGCGGCCGGCGAGAAGCTGCCGCTGGCGCAGAAGGACGTGCAGCGCAACGGCTGGGCGATCGAGTGCCGCATCAACGCCGAGGACCCGTTCCGCAACTTCCTGCCCAGCACGGGGCGGCTGGTGCGCTTCCAGCCGCCGGCCGAGTCGCTGGTCGCCGCCGAGCCGACGGCGGCCGACGCCTACGGCGTGCGGGTGGACACCGGCGTGTACGAGGGTGGCGAGATCCCGATGTACTACGACTCGATGATCGCCAAGCTGATCGTGCACGGACGCGACCGCAACCACGCGATCGCGCTGATGCGCGAGGCGCTCAACGCCTTCGTGATCCGCGGCATCCACAGCAACATCCCCTTCCAGGCGGCGCTGCTGGCGCACCCGAAGTTCGTCTCGGGCGAGTTCAACACCGGCTTCATCGCCGAGCACTACGCGCACGGCTTCCGCGCCGAGGACGTGCCGCATGCCGACCCGGATTTCCTGGTCGTGCTGGCGGCCTACGTGCATCGCCGCTACCGCGCCCGCGCCTCGGGCATCAGCGGCCAGCTCGAAGGGCA
>JASGDG010000349.1:0-3940 GCA_047607325.1 Xenophilus sp.
CGCCCGCCGCAGCGCGGGGCGCAGCCCGTCCAGCGCCGCATAGGCCAGCAGCAGCGCGCCGGCGGCGAGCGCGGCGCCGCCGAACTCGCGGGTGAACGTCCAGTCGCTGAAGCCGACCGGCTTGTTGGGCCACAGCAGGGTCAGCCCGCCGAGGACGAACCAGGCCGCGGCCGCGGCGACACCGGTGCGCCACGGTCCCGGCTGCGCGGACGCCGTTGCCGCCGGCGCCGCCGTCCGCGGCGCTGTCCGTTCCACTCGGTCCGCCTGCGGCCAGTGGGCCGCAGGCGCCGCCAGTGCGCTCTCGACGGCGCTCATTGGACAACCTCCGTGCTTCGCACTGCGTGCGGTGCGAGCCCCCTGCGGAGCGGCCGGGCGGGGTTCATGCGAGCACGTCCAGCGTGACGTGGCTCGCGAAGCGCGCCGGATCGGTGCTCTTCTTGAGGATGCCCGCGCCCTGGAAGTCGCGCGCGAAGTGCTCCACCTCGGCCTGCAGCGCGCGCCCGCCGGGGTGGTGCTTGTAGGCCAGCCCGGCCAGCAGATTCTGCAGGTCTTCCACCGGCACCTTGGGCGCGTACTGCGAGTAGACGCGCGCCGCCTCGTTCGGATTCTCGGCCACGTAGTCGGAGGCCTGCGCCAGCGCGCGGGCGATGGAGGCGGCCACCGGCCTGTCGCTGCGGGCCAGCTGGCCGCGCGCGCCGATCACGCAGCACAGGCGCTCCGCGTACTCGCCCTTGGCGCTGTTGCCCAGTTCGGTGAACAGGCCGGGGTTGCGCTTCTCGATGAGGTAGAGGTTCGGGTCGCCGTCGGCGATGGCCTGGACCTCCCCCTTCTTGACGGCCACGTCCAGCAGGTCGGCCGGGTAGACGCGCCATTGCACGTCCTTCTCGATGTCGATTCCCTTCTTGGCCAGATGGATCGAGTAGAACTGCTTGGCCGGGCTGTTGAGGTCGGACACGCCAATGGTCTTGCCCTTGAAGCTGTTCACGTCGGTGGTGATGCCGGCGTCCTTGGCAGCCACCAGCCGCAGGCAGCCGCCATGCACGCTGCCGACCAGCTTGACGTCGAAGCCCGCCTCCAGCGGCTTGACCCAGCGGTGCACGAGGCCCACGCCGGCGTCGGCCTTGCCCGTGGCCAACGCCTCCAGCAGCTGGTCGGCCGAGCCGGCCCAGTTCAGCAGCTCGACGTCCAGTCCGTTGCGCTCGAAGATGCCGCGCTCCAACGCCACCGGCACGGGCGACAGGCAGAAGCCCGCCTGGCTCCAGGCGAAGGTGATCTTGCGCCCGGCGCTGCGCGCCTGCAGCGACAGGAAGGCGGCGCCGGTGCCGGCGGCGGCCACGGCGGCGTTGCGCAGCAGGCGGCGGCGCAGCAGGGAAGAGGGATGCGTGGGATGCATGGAAAGGCTCCTTGTGCCTGGCTCAGGCAAGAACGTCGAAGGCCACGTGGTCCGCCAGGCGCTTCGGATCGGTGGAGTTCTTCAGCACGCCGACCGAGCGGAAGTCGCGTGCGTAGAACTCCACCTCGTCGCGCAGGCTCCTGCCGGTGGGGTGGTGGTGGTGCGTGAGCGTGCCCAGCAGCGCCTGCAGGTCTTCCACCGGCACCTTGGGCGAGTACTTGGAGAACAGGCGAGCCGATTCGTTGGGGTTGTCGGCCACGTAGTCGGAGGCCTGCACGATGGCGCGCACCAGCGCGGCGACGGTGGGCTGGTCCTGGCGCACCAGTTCGCCGCGTGCGCCGATGATGCAGCACACCTTGTCCTTGTATTCGCCCGAGAGGTTGGTGGCCAGCTCGGTGAACTTGCCCTTGTTGCGCTTCTCGATCAGGTACAGCGTCGGGTCGCCGTCGGCGATGGCCTGGATCTCGCCCTTGCTCACCGCCACGTCCAGCAGGTCGGCCGGATACTGGCGCCACTGCACCTCGCGGTCGGCGTCGATGCCGTTCTTCTTGAGCAGGATGGAGAAGAAGTTCTTGCCCGGGCTGGCGATGTCCGACACGCCGATGGTCTTGCCCTTCAGGTGCGCGAGCTGCGTGACGCCGGCCTCGTTCACCCCCACCAGCCGCACGCAGCCGCCGTGCGAGCTGCCGACGATCTTCACGTCGAAGCCGGATTCCAGCGGCTTGAGCCAGCGGTGGATCATGCCCACCGCCGCATCGGCCTTGGCGGTGGCCAGCGACTCCAGCAACTGGTCGGTGGAGCCGGTGTAGTTGATCAGGTCCACCTGCAGCCCGTTCTTCTCGAAGAAGCCGCGCTCCTGCGCGACGACGATGGGCGAGAGGCAGAAGGCGTTGGCGTTCCAGGCGAAGCTGAGCTTGCGCGGCTGCGACCACGCGCGCGAGGCCAGCAGGCCGCCGGTGGCGGCGACGGCCGCGGCGGCGCCGGCGCGCAGCACCTGGCGTCGGGAGGAGGGCAGGGCGGAAAGAGACACGGCGCGCTTTCGGGGGAGCGGGAAGGAGAGAGGGTCAGGCGGCGCGCGGCTGGCGTGCCCGCGCCGCGGCGCGCTCCGCCACCAGCGCGCGGGTGCGCGGGATCAGCTCGCGGCCGTACTCGGCCGCGTCTTCCAGCGGGTCGAAGCCGCGGATCAGGAAGGTCGTCACGCCCAGCTCCCAGTAGTCCAGCAGCGCCTCGGCCACCTGCCCGGGCGTGCCGACCAGGGCCGTGCTGTTGGAGCGGCCGCCGGTCTCCTGCGCGATGGCGGTCCACAGGCGCTTGTCCAGCCGCGTGCCCTTCTCGGCGGCGGCCAGCAGGCGGCGCGCGCCCTCGCTCTGCTGCGGGCCGCCGCGCGCGTAGCCGGCCACCACGCGCAGGCGGCGCGTTTCTTCCAGGATGCGGTCGGCGCGGGCCCATGCCGCTTCTTCCGTCTCCGCCAGGATGGGGCGGAAGGAGACCGAGAAGCGCACGCTGCGGCCGTGCTTCGCGGCCTCGGCCCGCACGCGGCTGGTGAGCTCGCGCGCCTGCTCCAGCGACTCGCCCCACAGGGCATACACGTCCGCGTGCCGGCCCGCCACCGGAATGGCGGCCTCCGACGCGCCGCCGAAGTACACCGGCACGTGCGGCTTGCCGTCCTTCGTCTGCAGCGGCTTGATCTCGGAGAAGGCGCGTTCGGCGTGGTAGTGCGCGCCGTGGTGGTCGAAGGGCTGCTCGCTGGTCCACACCTTGCGCAGCACCTCCAGGTACTCGTCGGTGCGGGCGTAGCGCTGGTCGTGGTCCAGCCAGTCGCCGTCGCGGTGCTGTTCCTCGTCGGAGCCGCCGGAGATGTAGTGCACCGCCAGCCGCCCGCCGCTGTAGTGGTCGAGCGAGGCGAACTGCCGCGCCGCCAGCGTGGGCGCGACGAAGCCGGGCCGGTGCGCCAGCATGAAGTGGATGCGCTCGGTCACGCTGGCGGCATAGGCCGTGGTGAGCGTGGCGTCGGGGCTGCTGGAGTGGTGCGGCACCAGGATGCGGTCGAAGCCGGCCTGCTCGTGCGCCCGGGCGAAGGCCCGCACGAAGTCGAGGTCGATCGCCGGGCCGCTGGGGGCGTGGATCTCCGAGACCTTCTGGGTCTGGATCATGCCGATGAATTCGATGCCGTCGTCGGGGTGGCTCATGGCACGGGGCCTTTCTCGTGGGTGGACGCTGCTGGAATGAACCCTATCGGCGCCGTCGCGCGCCGCGAACTGACAATTCCGACTTTGGATATGCGCAAAGCGTTGTTTCCGGAGGCGGGAGGGCGGCTCAAGATGGGTGGTCATGAGTGCAGTCCCCCAGTCCCTCTACGCGCCTGCCGCGCGCGGCGCTGCCGACGAGCGGCTGCTGGCCGCACTGACGCGCCGCTTCGCCGCCACGGCGGCCGACTACGATGCCAGCGGCGCCTTCCCGCGCGACAACTTCGACGAGCTGCAGCGGCACGGCCTGATCGCGCGGGCCGCCCCCGCGGCCTGGGGGGGCGGCGGCGCCACGCTGGCC
>JASGDG010000350.1:0-15936 GCA_047607325.1 Xenophilus sp.
GCTGGAACGCGTGTGGAACCGCGTCGCCGGCGCCGGCGCGCCGGGGGCCATGGCGCAGCAGTTCGCCCGGCTGCTGTTCGGCGGCGGCGCGCTGCGCTCCCCGCTGGGGGTGGACCCGTGGGCTTCGCCCTACCACTTCAATCCGCTGGACATCAATCCGCTGCGCATGCTGCTGGACCAGGAGATCGACTTCGAGGCCATCGCCACGCAGCAGACGCCCAAGGTCTTCGTCTCGGCCACACACGTGCGCACCGGACGCGCCGAGATCTTCAGCGGCCCGCGCCTGACGCTGCAGGCCGTGATGGCCTCGGCCTGCCTGCCGACCGTCTTCCAGGCCGTGGAAATCGACGGCGAACCCTACTGGGACGGCGGCTACTCCGCCAACCCGGCGCTGGTGCCGCTGATCAGCCAGTGCGAGAGCGCCGACATCGTGCTGGTGCAGCTCAATCCCCTGACGCGTGCGGAGACGCCGCGCACGCCCTTCGAAATCACGCAGCGCATGAACGAGCTGGCGTTCAATGCCAGCCTGCTGTCGCAGATGCGCAACATCGACTTCATCAATCAGCTGCTGGCCGACGGCCGCCTGCAGGAAGGCCGCGAGTACCGCAGGCTGCTGCTGCATCGCATCGACGTGGACAGCGCGATGGACGAACCGCTGGACGCCGCCTCCAAGCTCTCGACCGACATCCGGATGATCGAGCGCCTGTTCGAGCACGGCCGGGCCGCAGCCGCCGAATGGCTGGCCGAGCACTTCGATGCGCTGGGTCGCCGCGGCACCGTGGACATCCAGCGCGACTACGTGGCCAGCGAGATCGTGATGCCGGCGGCACCGCCGGCGCGGCGCGCCCAGGCCTGAACCGGCTCAGCCCTGCTGCGCGCGCTGCGCATCGCGCCAGGCCCGCGCCTGGCCGAAGTGCCCGCAGCCGATGAAGGGCACGGGCGGGCGCTGCGCCGACAGCGGCGAGGGGTGGTTGGCCGTCAGCAGCTTGTGGCGCCTGCCGTCGATGAAGCCGCGCTTGCTCTGCGCGTGCGAGCCCCACAGCATGAAGACCACCGGACGCTCGCCCTGGGCGACATGGCGGATCACGGCGTCGGTCAGCACCTCCCAGCCACGCCCCGAGTGGCTGGCCGGCTGGCCCTCCTCCACCGTGAGACAGGTATTGAGCAGCAGCACGCCGTTCTTCGCCCACTTGACCAGGCTGCCGCCGGGATTCGGAAAGGGCGGCGGCGGGGTGCCCAGGTCGCGCTCCAGCTCCTTGAAGATGTTGCGCAGCGAAGGGGGCAGCGCCACGCCCGGCGCCACCGAGAAGGCCAGCCCCTCGGCCTGGCCGCGGCCGTGGTACGGGTCCTGGCCCAGGATGACGACGCGCACCGCCTCGGGCGGCGTAAGTTCCAGGGCACGCAGCGGCTGCGGCGGGAAGATCACCGCGCCGGCCTTCAGGCGCTGGTAGAGGAAGTCCAGCAGCGAAAGCCCCGTCTCGCTGCCGAAGAAGGCATCCACCAGCGGCTGCCAGCCGGGGGCGACGGGCCAGTCGGCGGGGTCGGCCGACTGGAGCTGGGCGGGTCCGGCGTCGGGCATGGCGGCGCCCTCAGCGGAACAGCGCGGCCAGCGCCTCGCCCGGCTCGTCGGCGCGCATGAAGCGCTCGCCGACCAGGAAGGCGTTCACCCCGGCCTCGCGCAGCGTCTTCACGTCCTCGCGCGTGGCGATGCCCGATTCGGTCACGAGCAGCCGGTCGGCCGGCACGCCGGCCTTCAGGCCGAGCGTGGTCTGCACCGACACCTCGAAGGTGCGCAGGTTGCGGTTGTTCACCCCCACCAGCGGCGTGCGCAGCTTCAGCGCGCGCTCCAGTTCGGCCGCGTCGTGCACCTCCACCAGCACCGCCATGCCCAGCGAGAAGGCGATGGACTCGAACTCCTTCATCTGCGCATCCTGAAGGCAGGCGGCGATGAGCAGGATGCAGTCGGCCCCGATGGCTCGCGACTCGTAGATCTGCCAGGCATCCACCAGGAAGTCCTTGCGCAGCACCGGCAAACCGCAGGAGGCGCGGGCCTGCTTGAGGAAGTCGATGCCGCCCTGGAAGAACTGGCGGTCGGTCAGCACCGAGAGGCAGGCTGCGCTGACGGCGCCGTCGCCCTGCGCATAGCTCTGCGCCAGGTCGGCCGGGACGAACTCGCCGCTGCGGATCACCCCCTTGCTCGGGCTGGCCTTCTTGATCTCGGCGATCACGGCGGCCTGGCCGGCACCGATCTTGGCGCGCATCGCGCCCACGAAATCACGCGTCAGCACGCGGCTTTCCGCGTCGGCGCGGATGGCTTCCAGCGGCATGCGTTTCTTCGCCGCGGCCACTTCCTCGTGCTTGACGGCGACGATCTTGCTCAGGATGTCGGACATGGGGTGATTCTCCGCGCAGCGCCTCACGCGGCGGCCGTCGCCTGCACCAGTTGCGCCACCTTCGCCCTGGCCGCGCCCGAATCCAGCGCCTCGCGCGCCAGGCCGATACCCTCTGCGATGGCAGGCGCCACGCCTGCCGCGTACAGCGCCGCGCCAGCATTCAGCAGCACGATGTCGCGCGGTGCTCCGCTGCTTCCCTCAAGCACGCCCAGCAGCATGGCCTTCGACTGTTCGGGCGTCTCCACCCGCAGCGCGCGGTTGCTGGCCATCGGCAGGCCGAAGTCCTCGGGATGGATCTCGTATTCGGTCACCTGGCCGTCCTTGAGTTCACCCACCAGGGTGGCGGCGCCCAGCGAGATCTCGTCCATGCCATCTCGGCCGTAGACCACCACGGCATGCTCGGCGCCCAGGCGCTGCAGCGCCCGCACCTGGATGCCGACCAGGTCCGGGTGGAACACGCCCATCAGAATGTTGGGCGCGCCGGCCGGGTTGGTCAGCGGGCCGAGGATGTTGAAGATGGTCTTGATGCCCAGCTCCTTGCGCACCGGCGCCACGTTCTTCATGGCCGGGTGGTGGTTCGGCGCGAACATGAAGCCGATGCCGGTGCGCTCAATGCATTCGGCGATCCGCTCGGGCGCAAGGTTGAGGTTGACGCCCAGCGACTCCAGCACGTCCGCGCTGCCGGACTTGCTCGACACGCTGCGCCCGCCGTGCTTGCTGACCTTGGCGCCCGCCGCCGCGGCCACGAACATCGAGCAGGTGGAGATGTTGAAGGTGTGCGAGCCGTCGCCGCCGGTGCCCACGATGTCGACCAGCTGCCTCGTGTCGCGCACCGGCACCTTGGTCGAGACCTCGCGCATCACCTGCGCGGCGGCGGTGATCTCGCCGATGGTTTCCTTCTTCACGCGCAGGCCGGTGACGAAGGCGGCCATCAGCACCGGCGAGCACTCGCCGCTCATGATGAGCCGCATGATGTGCAGCATCTCGTCGTGGAACACCTCGCGGTGCTCGATGGTGCGCTGCAGCGCCTCCTGGGGGGTGATCATGACGAGGGCTCCTCTTGTTGGATTCTCTGCGCTCAGCGCGCCGGTGAAGGCGCATCGCCCCAGGCCAGCTTCAGGCCGAAGCCGACGATCGCCAGCCCGGCCCCGCGCTCGAACCACAGCAGCGCGCGGCGCGCAGCGCTCACGCGACGCGCCAGCCAGGCGGCAGCCACGGCCCAGCCGAAGCCGACCCACAGCGCATTGAAATTGAACAGCAGGCCCAGCGCGAGGAACACCCCCGTCGGGTGCCGCGCGCCAGCCGGAATGAACTGCGGCACGAAGGCCAGGAAGAACAGCGCCACCTTCGGGTTGAGCACGTTGGTCAGGAAGCCGCGCCGGAACACCTGCAGGAAGGCGCCCTCGACCGGCACCTTTTGCGCCGCCGCCTGCAACGCCAGCGCCGGCTCGCGCGCGCGCAGCATGCCGGCGCCGACCCACACCAGGTACGCCGCGCCGATCCACTTGAGCACCGTGAAGGCGGTGGCCGAGGCGGCCACCAATGCGCTCACGCCCAGCGCCGCCGCCAGCACGTGAACGCAGCAGCCGGCCGTGACGCCCAGCACGGCGACCAGCCCGGCCCGCACGCCTTGGCGCAGTGCGCGGCCGACAATGAAGAACACGTCGACGCCCGGCGTCAGGTTGAGCAGCAGGCCGGCAGCGACGAAGAGCAGCAACTGGTGCGCGTCGGGCATGCGGCCTTCTCCCGGCGCCTCATTGCAGGAAGTTGCGCAGCATGGCGTGGCCGTGCTCGGTCAGGATGGATTCGGGGTGGAACTGCACGCCCTCCAGCCGCACCTCGTGCGCGAAGCCGGTGTGGCGCACGCCCATGATCTCGCCGTCGTCGGTCCAGGCGGTGAGCGCCAGAGCCGAAGGACAACTGCCGCGCTCGATCGCCAGCGAGTGGTAGCGGTTGACGGTGAAGCGCTCCGGCAGGCCGGCGAACACGCCCTCGCGCGTGGTCGTGATCTCGCTGACCTTGCCATGCATCAGCTGCTGCGCCCGCACGATCTTGCCGCCGAAGGCCGCGCCGATGGCCTGGTGCCCCAGGCACACGCCCAGAATCGGCAGCTTGCCGGCGAACGCGGTGATGGCCGGCACCGACACGCCCGCCTCGGCCGGCGAGCACGGTCCAGGCGAGATCACCAGCCGCGTCACGCCGGCGGCGATGCGCTCGCCGATGCCTTCGAGCGTGATCTCGTCGTTGCGCAGCGTCTCCACCTGCGCACCCAGTTCACCGAAGTACTGCACCAAGTTGTAGGTGAAGGAGTCGTAATTGTCGATCATGAGGAGTTTCATTGATCTAACCCATTGATTTTAAATAGATTTTCCATTCCCAACGCCACTCCGTTACACACATTGTTATACACAGAGGTGTTGGAGTTGGCGATGTTCATGACGAGACGTGGTCCAACGCAGCCTGCAGAAAGCCAACGCGAGACCCTCCGCCACCACGATTCAACCGGAGCGAGAAAGCTGCGGTCTAGTGCGCTCACAAGCCCGCCGCCTCTCACACACAGGAGGGGCGAGCAATTTGCTAAAGGGGATCTGCTCAAGGGCATCGGACATCCTCCAAGGGTTGGAGCCGCCGTACCGGAAAGTCTCTGACCTTGCCCACCGGAACGGCGACAAGGTTGCGGTCTGCACCGCAGCGACATGCCGCTTCCTATCGGAAGCGCCACCACTGAATTGTATTGATCAGGGAGGTAGAAAGCATACAAAGAGCCACGAGGCATTCTACATGCTGAACTCTCGCAAGCTACGCTTATCGAAGCCCGCTTTGCAGCGACAGGAGGCCACCTTCGAGCGGCGCGGCATGGCGGTACCCGCCGAACTGCCGGTCGGCCTCACGGACGAATTCGCGCACGATTCCTCACGGCAGGCACTGTGGCAGGCATTCGTCAGGAAGAACGAACTCGATCCCGAACCGTTGGCCACTATCGTGGCCCGGCTGCGGTTGGGCTTGGAGTCAATGTTGAAGCAAGCCGCTCGATAGCGGCCTGCGAACGACTGCCATTCCAGACAAGCTAATATGGAATCTGAACATTAACCAGAATGACGAGGAACAGACATAAAGAGGGAGTGAGATGAGACTGCACGCATCACATTGACGTGGAGGTAGCCATCCAGCATGCCGGCCCCTCCGATTTCTCTGCAGGCCAATCTGTTCCGTCACGTCAGCGCCGAGAAGGCGCTGCTCTATCGCCGCGTGATGGAGACGTTCGCTGCGGCCAAGCGCCAGTTTCGTCTGCACCTTCGGCCTGACGAAGTACTGGCCGATGGCACCTGGGATGCGCAGCCACCGCGCATCGAGGAAGTGCAGGCAGCCCTGACGCAGCTCACCGAGTGGGGCAATCTCGAATCCCAACCCGACACGGCACGCGTCGCCAGCTTGAGCGACTTCTACCGCGCCCGCTTCCTCTACCGCCTGTCGCAGGGCGGCGAAGCCGTCGAAACGGCGTTGACCGCATTTGCACGCACACTCCAGCGCCGGGCCGAGCTGCAAACCGTCGCACTGGAAGACATCACCGCCCAATTGCAGACCCTGCAGGCATTGGCAGACGAAGCCACGCCGGATGCCGCCAAGGTCCACGCCACGTTGCGCGACTTGGTGCGCGTCTTCGAAAGCCTCGCGGACAACGCACAGGCTTTTATGGCCGGTATCGGCCGCAGTCTCGAGTTGCAACAGGCCCAGGCCGATGCCGTGCTGGCCTATAAGCGGCGGTTGATCGACTATCTGGAGCGCTTCATCGGCGACCTGGTCAGCCGTTCCGGCGGCATCGCGCAACGCATCGAGTCCTTGTCGCCGCGCATCGAACCGCTGCTGTGGCAAGCGGCCCAGCGCGAAGCGCGCGACAGTGCGCCGGACGATGAAGCAGAGCACCTCGACGCCACCACGCGAAGCTGGCAAGCCTGGCGTGAACGCTGGAGAGGTTTGCGTCGTTGGTTCGTCACCCATGCGCACGAGCCGCCACAGGCCGAATTGCTGCGCTCCAAAGCACGTGCCGCGATCCCCCAGTTGCTGGCCGCCATCGCCACACTGAACGAACGCCGCAGCGGGCGCAGTGACCGTTCGGCCGATTTCCGCATGCTGGCCGGCTGGTTTGCCGCATGCGGCAGTGACGATGAAGCCCACCGTCTGGCGCGCGCCGCCTTTGCTTTGAACCCCGCGCGGCATTTCTCGCTGAACCCCACGCTGAAGGATGGCTCCCCCGAACTGCCGGCCAGCACGCCCTGGGCCGAAGCGCCACCGCTGCGCATTCATCCCCGTCTGCGCGAGTACGGCGAGGCCGCGCCGCGGGGCGCGCTGCCGCGCGTGCAGGCTCGCGACGAGGAGCGCCGCCTGCTGGCCGCACAGTTGCAGGAGGAACACGTACAGATCGAGGCCGCCCGCCAGCGCCTCGCCACGGGGCGGCCGACGCGGCTGTCCGAACTGGGCACGCTGGACACCCATGCCTTTGCCCTGTTTCTGTCGTTGCTTGGCGAAGCCCTCACAGCGCAAACCATGCCCGACGAAGCCGTCGAGCTGCAAAGCAGCGATGGGCTGTTGCGCATCCATTTGCAACCACTGGACGCCAGCAGCCGCGCCGAGATCACCACGCCGGCCGGCACCTTTTCCGGCCGCGACCACCAGCTCACCATCACACGGCTGGACGGATGACGGACGCCCGCTACATCGCCCGCCAGCAAGGCCGGCACCACAGCGACGAACGGGCCCAGGCCTTGCGTGCGCTGCTGATGACGCCACTGATGACGCCCGCGCACGAGGACTTTGCAGCCGTGCGCCGCCATGCGGACGAGTTGCGCGGATGGTTCGCGCGCGAAGCCGGCTGGCCGCTGCACATCGAGCGCGATTGCGCCCGGCTTTACAAGCGCCCGGCCGACCTGCACGACCCCAGCCGCGGCTTGCCCGACTACGAGCGCCGGCGCTATGTGCTGCTGAGCCTGGCCTGCGCAGTGCTGGAGCGCGCGGATCCGCAGATCACGCTGCGTGTGCTGGGGGAGCGCCTGTTGCTGCTGGCCGCCGATCCGACGCTGGCTTCTCGGGGTTTCCACTTCGCCCTCACCGCTGCGCACGAGCGCCGCGAGCTGGTTGCCGTCTGTCGCAGCCTGCTGCAATGGGGTGTGTTGCGGCGAGTGGCAGGCGACGAAGAAGGTTACGTGCATGGCGCAGCCGCCGCCACCGAAGGCAGCGATGCTCTCTACGACATACAGCGACGCGTGCTGGCAGGCCTGCTGGCTGCCGTGCGCGGTCCCTCCACCTGGTCCACGGAGCAGGCGCCTGTCACGCTGGAAGAGCGTCTCGACTCCCTGGTCGCCGAGCATGTGCCCGACAGCGAAGAGGGGCAACGCACAGCGTTGCGCCACCATCTCGCGCGCAGGCTGCTGGACGACCCGGTGGTCTACCTGGAAACCCTGGGCGATGCCCAGCGCGCTTACTTCGTCAACCAGCGCGGCGCCATGGCCAGCCGCCTGTGTGACGCCACCGGCCTCGCCGCCGAACAGCGTGCGGAAGGGCTGGCACTGGTCGATGAGGACGGGCAACTGACCGACGTGGCCATGCCCGCCGAGGGGACGGAGGCGCATGCCACGCTGCTGGTGGCCGAATTCCTGGCCAGCCGGCCCGACCCGGCCAGACTGGACGACATCGCCGCCTTCCTCTCCGAGGCGCGTGATCGCTACGGTCACTACTGGCGCAAGTCAGCCCGCGAAGCCGGTGCCGAACGGGAACTGGCCGGCATCGCCCTGGAACGCTTGCGCAAACTCCAACTCATCGCCCTCGACGCCGGCCACGCTCGTCCCCTGCCGGCATTGGCTCGCTTCGCCTTGGGTGAGGCAGACATCCGCAAGCCGGCAGCCGCAAGCACGCCTTCCTTGTTCGACCTCTGATGACAGATACATCCGCCACCCTGCCTCAACCCAGCCTGCAGCGCTGGCAACCGCTGCGCTTGGGGCTGGTGGAACTCTTCCACTACGACAGCGAAGAGTTCTGGTTCCGCGACGGCCACTTGCTCCTGCGCGGCAACAACGGCACGGGCAAGTCGAAGGTGCTTTCACTGACTTTGCCTTTGTTGTTCGAAGCGCAGATCAAATCTTCGCGCGTCGAGCCCGATGGCGACCCGGGTAAGAAAATGGCCTGGAACCTGCTGCTGGGCCGCCACGAACGGCGCATGGGCTACACCTGGGTGGAATTCGGTCGCCTGGACGAAAGCGGGCAGGCGCACTACCTCACATTGGGCTGCGGCCTCTCGGCCACCGCAGCGCGGGCACAAGTCGACAGCTGGTTTTTCCTGCTGGAGCAGGCACGCATCGGCCAGGATCTGTGGCTGATGAATGCAAGCCGGGTAGTTCTGACGCGCGAACGCTTGCGCGAGACCCTGCAGAGCCATAGCGGCCAGATTTTCGACACCGCTATCGCCTACCGCCGCGCCGTTGACGAGCGGCTGTTCCATCTCGGCCAAGCGCGCTATGCCGCCTTGATGGACACGCTGATCCAGTTGCGCCAGCCGCAACTGTCCAAGCGTCCTGACGAATCCAACCTGTCGAACGCGCTGACTGAGGCCCTGTCGCCCATGTCCTCCGACCTGCTGGCCGACGTGGCCGATGCGCTGAACCAGATGGAGGAGTACCGCCGCGAGTTGGAAGAGTACGAGGCGCTGGAACGCGCCGTCGGCCAGTTCAACCAGCGCTACCAGCGCTATGCAGCCACCCAGGCCCGTCGCCAGGCCGCCGGCCTGCGCAGCGCACAGACCGGTTTCGACAATGCCAGTCGGGAACTCGGCGAAGGGCGTGCAGCCTTGCAGGCAGCCCGGCAGGCCGAAGAAGTCGCCCGCGGCGACCACGCCGAGAGCGAAGCGACCCTGACCGCCGGCCGCATCCGGCTCGACGAGCTGCAAAACGATCCCGCGATGACCAGCGCCAAGCAGTTGGCTCAGGCCGAAAGCGATGCGAAGCGCCGTCACCAGGACGCCGAGCAGGCCCAAGGCGCGCAGCGCGAGGCGCAATCCCGACTCAAGCGCGAGCGGCAAGCCAGCCACGCGCGCACCCAGCGCGCCGAACAGGCCAGGCGAGCGTGGACCGAGGCACGCGATGCAGCCATCCATGACGCGGAGCAGGCCGGCATCGCGGCCGCGCATGCGGCCAATCCCCTGTCGAGCCCCGATGCCGACACATTGGCGGGCCTGTCATCACTGGCCCTGGACACCGCGCGCCAGGATCTGCGCCGCGCCATGGATACGCGCCGCGAACAGGTGGCACTGCTGCTGCGCCGCTGCGAGGACACGGAGCGCGCGGCCCAGGACCATGCGAGCGCGCAGGCCCGGCGCGACGAACGCCTGGACGAAGCCGACGCCGCGGCCGAACGGCGCGAGGAGGCCGACGGCGCCGTCGAACGGCAGAGCGATACGCTGGTCCAGGCTTGGCAGACCCATCTGGGCAGCCTGCAACAACTCCAGCTTTCCGCCGAGGTCGCTTTGCTGCAAACGCTGGCCGCCTGGGCCGCAAGCCTTGAAGGCGACAACCCGGCCCGCGCGGCATTGCAAGCCGCCCAGCACGCCGCCGCCCAGCGGCTTGCCGGGCGCCATGCCGCACTGCAGGCGGAACAGGCCGGCATCGAGAGCCAACGCAGCGCGCTGACGGCGGAGCAGGGCCGCCTGGAACAAGGCGAGGACACCGTGCCCCCTGCTTTGTACTGGCACGACGTCGAAGCCCGCAAGATCCGGCCTGGCGCCCCACTGTGGCAGTTGGTGGATTTCCTGCCAGAGGTTCCCGATGTGGAACGCGCGGGCATTGAGGCAGCCCTCCAGGCTGCGGGCTTGCTCGATGCCTGGGTCGACCCCGAAGGCACCTTGCTGGCAGCCGATGGCCTGCCACTGGAGCATGACGCGCGCTGGCGGCTGCGCCCATCGCAGACCCGCTCGCTGGCCACCTACCTGCAAGCCGCTGCCACGCACGGCACGCCGCCGGTCGCGCCCGCCCTGCTGCAGCGCCTGCTCGAAGGTGTGGCCTGCACGGAACAAGACCAATCTCAGGCCGAAGCCTGGATCGGCACCGATGGCCGGTTTCGCCTCGGCGCATTGGCAGGCGCCTGGCACAAGCCCCGCGCGGAATTCATCGGCTACGCCGCACGCGCCGCCGCACGCACGCGCCGATTGGAGGAGATCAGGCAGGAACTGGAAACCTTGGCCCGGACCCAGGATCGATGGCAACAGGACATCGCCCGACTCGAAGCAGACCAGGATCAGGCCGCCAGGGAGTGGCAGCAGGCACCTTCCGACGATGCCTTGCGCGCCACTCATGCCGCAGCCGCCGCAGCCGCGCGTGAATTCCAGGCCGCCCGGCAGCGCCTGGAGCAGGCCGACCAGCAGTTGCGCGCAGCCACCGAACGCTGGGATACTGCCCGTCAAGCCCTGGCCCGTGATGCCGAAGACCTGTCGCTTCCGTCCGAACGCCCGGCCTTGCACGCCATCACCCTGGCACTGCAAGCCTTCGGCGACACCTTGCACGTGCTGGCCAATAACGTACGCGAACTGCGCGATGCGAGGGCGGAGCAAGCCCAGCAGCAGCAGCGGGAGCAGGAGGCCGAAGCCGATGCCGTGCATGCCCATGAACAGGCGGCCGAGCGCGAAGCCTTGGCCGAGGAAGCCCGCATCCGTTTCGAGACACTGCGCGAATCCATAGGAGCTGAAGTCGAAGAACTGCGCAAGCGCCTGCGCGATGCACGCACGGCCGTCACCGACGGTGAAGCCAAGGTCAGGAAGTGCAGCGAGGCCTTGCGCGAAGCGGGCGAAGCCCGGGCCAGGGCCGAGCAGAAAACCGAGGACGCGGAAGCCAAACTGGAGGAGCGAACCGCCACGCGCCAGACCGCCATCGCTCGTCTGCAGGACTTCGCCGCCACCGGCCTGCTGCTCATTGCCTGGCCGGCCGCCGAGTTGCCGCCGCTGCAAGCGCCCTGGACCATCGAACCCGCGCTGACGCTGGCCCGCCGCACCGAGCAAGCGCTTGCCGACGTCAAGGCCGACGACGACACCTGGAGCCGCGTGCAGAACCAGGTTTCGCAGGACTACACCGAACTGGGCCGCGCGCTGGCCGCCTTGAGCCACCAGGCCCAGACCGAAACCAGCGACTACGGGCTGGTGGTCAGCATCGTCTACCAGAACCGGCCGGAGCGGCCGGACCAGCTGGCACTGCGCCTGGCCGGCGAAATCGCGCAGCGCCGCGAACTGCTGACCGCCCGCGAACGCGCGGTGCTGGAAAACCATCTGCAAGCCGAAATCGCCAGCGCCGTGCAGAAATTGCTGCGCGATGCCGAGCGCCAGATCCATACCATCAACGACGAGCTGAAGAAGCGCCCGACCTCTACCGGCGTGCGCTTCCAACTGAAATGGGAAACCCTGCCCGAGGGAGCGGATGGCGCGCCGGTCGGCCTGGAGGCGGCACGGCGCCGGCTGCTCAACACCAGCACCGACCTGTGGACCGCCGAAGACCGCCGCGTGGTCGGCGAAATGCTGCAGCAGCGCATCGCCGCCGAGCGCAGCCGCGCCGATGCCGACCAGGGCGGCAGCCTGCAGGACCAGCTCGCACGCGCCCTCGACTACCGCCGCTGGCACCGCTTCCGCGTGCAGCGCTGGCAAGACGGGCAATGGCGCCCCCTCGCCGGCCCCGCCTCCAGTGGCGAGCGCGCGCTGGGGCTCACGGTGCCCTTGTTCGCCGCCGTCTCCAGCTACTACAGCCAGGCCGACACCGCCCACGCGCCACGCCTTGTTCTGCTGGACGAAGCCTTCGCCGGCATCGACGACGCGGCCCGTGCCCACTGCATGGCGCTGATCCGGGAATTCGACCTCGATTTCGTCATCACCAGCGAACGGGAATGGGCCTGCTATGCAGAGTTGCCCGGCGTCTCCATCGCGCAGTTGCAGCGCCGCGAAGGGATCGATGCCGTGCATGTTTCCCGCTGGACCTGGGACGGCCGCGCCCGTCGCCGCGAAGCTGACCCGGATCGCCGATTTCCGCCCGCCCCATGAACCACCCTGATGCGCGCCTTGAACGCCTGCTCGGCGGCGCCGATCTGGCCGCCTTGCGCCAGCGCCTGCGGCGCCACTTCGAGCGGCAAGGCGAACCGGGCACAGAGCAGGTGCTTCATCTCGGCAAGCTCGAAGCCATAGAGCGCGAAGCACTGGCCTTGCTGACCGGCCGCCCCGTGAGCACGGCCCGCTCGGCCCGCATCGACCTGGCGCGCATCGACGCCGCCTTGCAGGCTGCGGGCTTGTGCAACTCTTTGCGCGACGCGCTGGAACGATTGGACGGCCCCATCGAAAACCGCACCGCACTACGCACGGCCGCAGAGGAGGCTTGGGCCACCGTGGTGCAGCAGGCCGGCCGTGACGCGCGCCTGCAAGCCTGGCTGCAAACCTCTGCCGCAGGCACGCTGCTCAAACGCCTGGCCCACCGAGATGCCACGCTGGCCGATGCACTGCTCACGCGCGCTGATGCCGTGATGCGCCGCCTGCCTGCGTTGGGCCTGACTCGCGCCCAGTTGGCCGCGCAAGTGCTGGGCAGTGCCCATGCGCTCGACGGGGGCCAGCCCGTGGCATCTCTCGTGCTGGCCGCTTTTCGCCACGGGCAGGCCAGCCGCGACGCGAGTTGTGCTTTGTCTGATGGCGATACCCCAGTTGTCGAGGAACGGGCGCGCGACGTTTGGGCCCGCGCGGGTGTCCTGGTGAACGAGCTGGCACGACCTGCGCTCGCGCTGAATCTGCCGACGCGCGGGACACCGCTGCTCACGCAGGGGGAGCCCGGCTACCTGTCGCTGCGCCGGCTGTTGCGTGAGCCTCCCACCTGGACTGTCCAAGGCCAAGCCGTCTACGTTTGCGAGAACCCGAACGTTCTCGCCATCGCCGCGGATCGGCTGGGCGCGTGCTGCGCGCCATTCGTCTGCACCGATGGGATGCCGGCCGCAGCGCAGCGCATGCTACTTGACCAGTTGTCAGGGGCTGGGGCGCGCCTGCACTACCACGGCGATTTCGACTGGCCGGGCCTGCAGATCGCCAACCACGTCGTGCGCCGCTGGCAAGCACAACCTTGGCAAATGCGCGCACAGGACTACGAAGCCGCTGTGCCAACCGTTCCGCACAAGCAACGTAACCTGGCTGCATCCGAAGTGACTGCCCTTTGGGATCCACAACTCGCTCCCGCGATGTACCGGCACGGACTGGCCATTGCGGAGGAAGCAGTGGCTGATTTCTTGATAGAGGATCTTCGACTCACCTGACACGGGAGCCCGCCATGTCTCAAATTCCCGATGATGCTGCGTTCCAGCAATTCACCATTCGGCGGAAGAAAGACTTGCAGCGCATTGCTCGCGCCACACGGGGAGAGTGTCAACTTGATGACGTCGTCAACGAGGCCTGGATCATGGCTTGCGACCTGCGCGCCAATGACGGAAGTTGCTTGGATCTCCTGGATGCAGACAGCCAGCATCAACTGATCAGCTACCTCTTCCAACGCCTGGTCCGCTACACCGATCAGAAAGTCCGCCATGCCGTGCGGATCGACCATGCGCCCAAGGGAGGCGAGCATGACGAGGATGTCCATCCCTTGGCTTATCTGTTGGTCAGCGACGACGGGCGGGATGCCTTGGATGAGCTGATGGAGCGGGAAACAGAGGCAGCACTGGAATCCAGCCTTGCCGAGCAGGGTTCGCTGGCCGTCGCCTACGTCCGCCTTCTACGCCACTTCGGCAACAACATGTCTGCCGTTGCAGACCATCTGCGTGTTTCCCGATCCTATGCCTATCGCCGCTGCGCGAGGGCTCGATGGTTGGCCATCCACGCGAGGCACATACCGATTCCGGTGAGTGAGAAATTCATACCTGGGCCGTGGCGGAGTTTTCGTCTGCATCGTCCTCAGGTACAGCTTGCGTTCGATTTCGATGATGAGTCGTTGTTCTGACGCGAGGCAGGCATGATTGAGACACGTTAGCCGTCTGCTCGTACCGTTCGACATGATCCTGCGGCGATAGTGATCTCTTTTCATCCGCCGTATATACAACTTAGCGGCCTGCCGCCCGGAACAGCTTGCGAAACTCGCGCCCAGGGCGGCTGCGGAATTGCATCTTGACCACCACTTTGCCATCGAACGCGCAATCCAGGGCCGGGCCGACAGGCTCGTCATCCTCGATCGCTCGCATCGCGCGGTTGACCTCTGCCGGGCGGATGCCGCCGAGACTCTCGAAGAACGCCACAAAGCCGGGCCGGTCGAGTTCTTCAAACAAGTCGTCGGCTGGCGTCGTCTTCATGGTTCCGACCTCCAGCTCTGCCAGTTGCGCCTTGAGTCCGTCGCTCACCGCCTCTTTCTCCTGGGGGCCGCCGTGAAAGCAGAGTTCGTCCAGCACGCCTTGGATCACTTGCCCCAGCAGCACCTCGGCACAGCGCCCCGTTGCTACAGCTTCCCGCCAGCCCTTGGCATCCAGGTCGTCCTCGACGATGGTCAGTTCTTCGCGCAGGCGCAGGGGAAGCTCCAGCAGTTCACGCACGGGCGTCAGTGAAACCGACCAATGGATGCGGCCCCCGGCTTTGACGCCATACGTGGGGCAATCCACCTCCATGACAGGCCCCACGCCGTGCAATGCGAGGCCATGCACCCCGCTGTACACCTTGGAGCTGGTATCCAGCGCCCAGGACCAGTACAGTTCCAGATATTCGATACCCGCATCTTCGGCAGGATGGTCATGGCGGGGTCGCGGCACAGGGCCTTTGCGCGCTTCTTTACAGACCGCGAGCGACCAGTTTCTGCGAAAGACAGCATGGAGCTCCGGGCAAGCCTCGAACAACCGGAAGATGTCACACAGCTTCAGCCCAGGGTGCAGTGCCACCGACTCAAAAAGGTAACCGGCGCGGCCTGCGCGGGGTCAAGCTGGTGATCAGCGACAGCCACGAGGGCATCAAGGCGGCGGCCGCAAAGGTCCTGAAGGCCACCTGGCAGCGCTGCCGCGTGCACTTCATGCGCAACGCCCTGGCGCATGCGGGCAAGACCCAGCGGCGCATGGTCTCGGCGGCCATCGGCACGGTGTTCGTGCAGGACTCGGCCGATGCCGCTCGGGCGCAGTGGCGCTCGGTGGCCGATCAACTGCGCGACAAGTTCCCCAAGCTCGGCGCCCTGATGGACGAGGCGGAAAACGACGTGCTGGCCTTCATGACCTTCCCGCGGGCGCACTGGACGCAGATTTACTCCACCAATCCGCTGGAACGCCTGAATGCCGAGATCAAGCGCAGGACCAACGTCGTAGGCATCTTCCCCAACGACGCGTCCATCGTGCGCCTGGTCGGCGCCATGATGCTCGAGCAGAACGACGAGTGGTCGCTGAACCGGCGCTACATGCAGCTTGAAGGCCTGCAGGCCCTGAGCGACACTGCGCCTACTCGGCTGTCTGCAGTGGCACGCTGAGTACCGTGCAACTCAGCCTGTCCGGGCTGTGGACCTACACCACGGATTGGGACGCGACC
>JASGDG010000351.1:0-21160 GCA_047607325.1 Xenophilus sp.
GGCGGCTCGCCCCCCCCCCCGGCCTGGTGGAGTGCCGGCCCGTCAGCCCGGCCGCTTCATCTTGCAGGTGGTGGGCGCCGCAGCCTCGGCGGCCGTCAGGGCCGTGACGGGCGCGAAGGTGTAGCCGGTGTTCTCCACGCTGTACGGATTCTTGGCGTCGACCTTCTGCCACTTGGAGATCCACAGCTCGCGCTGCAGTTGGTGATCGTCCTTGCGCACCTCGGTGTCGCCGTTGAAGCCCTTGAACTTCATGCCTTCCAGCACGGCCGCCACCTTCACCGGATCGGTGGACTTGGCCTTGGCCATCGCGTGGCTCAGCATCACCAGGCCGTCGTACACCGAGAAAGTGTAGAAGTCGTCGTTGTACTGCTTCTTGAAGCCGAGCGCGAGCTGGCCCATGCGGCCGGTGTAGTTGGAGTGGCTGTAGGCGATCTGGTAGACCAGCAGCTTGTCGCCGCTGGCCGCCAGCGCGGTGGGCGTGCCCGACACGCCGGCATAGTAGGCATAGACCGGGACCGCCAGCCCGGCGTCGGCCAGGGCCTTCATGAACAGCGTCATGTCCGGGCCCCAGTTGCCGGTGACGATGGCGTTGGCGCCCGACTCCTTGATCTTGGCGACGTAGGGCGCGAAGTCCTTCACCTGGCCCAGCGCCACGTAGTCCTCGCCGGCGATCTTCACGTCGGGGCGCTGCTTGGCGATGCCTTCCTTGAAGTACTTGGCGACCTGCTGGCCGTGCGAGTAGTTTTGGTTGAGCAGGTAGACCGACTTGATGTCCGGCTGGCCCTTCATGAAGGCGGTGAGCGCGGCCATCTTCATGCTGGTGTTGGCGTCCAGCGCGAAGTGCCAGTACGAGCACTTGTCGTTCTCCAGCACCGGATCGACCGCGGCGTAGTTCAGGTAGACGACTTCCTTGCCGGGATTGCGCTCGTCGAACTTGGTGACGGCGTCGGACAGCGGCACGCCCACGTTGGAACCGTTGCCCTGGGTGATGTAGCGGATGCCCTGGTCGGTGGCCGACTTCAGCAGGTTGAGCGCCTCCTGCGGCGAGCTCTTGCTGTCCATGGGCACGATCTCGAACTTCACGCCGGCCGGGTTCTCCTCGGCCGTGAGCTGGGCGGCCACATACTGCCAGCCCTTGAGCTGGTTCTGGCCCACGATGGCCATGGGGCCGGACAGACCTTCGATCACGGCGATCTTGACCGTCTCGCCCTTCTGCGCGAATGCACCGCTTGCGGCCGCCGCGGCCACGCCTGCCACGAGAAGTTTGAGGGCGAATTTCATGCTGGATATCTCCTGGGTTCCGGGAACAAAACGGGACGAGCGTACAAGTCTTTGCACCCTGCCCCGCTAGGGAATGTCCGTAAGCACCGGGCGCAACCGCGTGCATCTATCGCACAGGCGACACGGTGCGGCCGGGCGAACCCCTGGCCGGGCGCCCTCAAAGGCCCGGCAGCTTGTAGTCCCTGAACAGCTCGCGCAGCCGGGTCTTGAGGATCTTGCCGGTGGCCCCCAGCGGGATCGAGTCGACGAACACCACGTCGTCCGGGATCTGCCACTTGGCGGTCTTGCCTTCGTAGAACTTGAGCAACTCCTCGCGCGTGACCTCGGCGCCGGGCTTCCTGACCACGGCCACGATCGGCCGCTCGTCCCACTTGGGATGGAACACGCCGATGCAGGCCGCCATCGCCACCGCCGGGTGCGCCACGGCGATGTTCTCGATGTCGATGGAGCTGATCCACTCGCCGCCGGACTTGATCACGTCCTTGCTGCGGTCGGTGATCTGCATGAAGCCGTCGGCGTCGATGGTGGCCACGTCGCCGGTCGGGAACCAGCCGTCGCCCTTCGCGTCCCTGTGCAGCGGGTCGCCGCCCTCGCCCTTGAAGTACTCCTTGACGATCCAGGGGCCCTTCACCAGCAGGTCGCCGTAGGTCTTGCCGTCCCAGGGCAGTTCCTCGCCGTCGCCGCCGACGATCTTCATGTCCACGCCGAAGATCGCCCGGCCCTGCTTGAGGCGCAGGTTCATCTGCTCTTCGGCCGGCAGCGACAGGTGCTTGTTCTTGAGCGTGCACAGGGTGCCCAGCGGGCTCATCTCGGTCATGCCCCAGGCGTGCAGCACGTCCACGCCGTACTGCTCGCGGAAGGCGTCGATCATGGCCGGCGGGCAGGCCGAGCCGCCGATCACCGTGCGGTTGAGGGTGCCGAACTTCAGGCCGCTGGCCTGCATGTGGCCCAGCAGCATCTGCCAGACGGTGGGCACGCCGGCGGCGAAACTCACCTTCTCGGCCTCGATCAGCTCGTAGACCGACTTGCCGTCCATCGCCGGGCCGGGGAACACCAGCTTGCAGCCCACCAGCGCCGCCGAGTAGGGGATGCCCCAGGCATTGACGTGGAACATCGGCACCACCGGCAGCACCGAGTCGCGCGCCGACAGGCTCATCACGTCGGGCAGCGCCGCGGCATAGGCGTGCAGCGTGGTGGAGCGGTGGCTGTACAGCGCCGCCTTCGGGTTGCCCGTGGTGCCGCTCGTGTAGCACATGCTCGAAGCCGAGTTCTCGTCGAACACCGGCCAGTCGTAGCGGGCGGGCTGGCCGCCGATCCAGTCCTCGTAGCTGACGAGGCCCGGCACGCCGCTGTCGGCCGGCAGCCTGTCGGCATCGCACAGGGCGACCCACTTCTTCACCGTCGGGCAGCGGGCATGCACCGCCTGCACCAGCGGCAGGAAGGTCAGGTCGAAGCACAGGATCTGGTCCTCGGCATGGTTGGCGATCCAGGCGATCTGGTCCGGGTGCAGGCGCGGGTTGATGGTGTGCAGCACCCGGCCCGAGCCCGAGACGCCGTAGTACAGCTCCAGGTGGCGGTAGCCGTTCCAGGCCAGCGTGGCGACGCGGTCGGAGAACAGCAGCTGCGCGGCGTCCAGCGCGTTGGCCAGCTGGCGCGAGCGGGCCGCGCAGTCACGCCAGGTGTAGCGGTGGATGTCGCCCTCCACCCGGCGAGAGACGATCTCGGCATCGCCGTTGTGGCGGTCGGCGAACTCGATCAGGTTGGAGATCAGCAGCGGGCGGTCTTGCATCAAACCCAGCATGGGAAGGCTCCTTTTGTACTCTGCAGTCAATGGAAAAATATCGGGCGAGAGTATTACGCACCGCAACATCCGCGACCGGGCGGGAATGCCCGCAATGGCCGGCAGGCATCCCGCCCTGGCGACAATCAGGCATTCCATGACCGACGACTCTTCCCTGGCCTGGCGGCCCGGTTTCTCGACGCTGGGCCCCGCCTTCTTCACCCGGCTGCGCCCCACGCCGCTGCCTACGCCCTATTGGGTGGGACGCAGCCAGGCCCTGGCCGCAGAACTGGGCCTGGACGCGCAATGGGCGGCTTCCGACGAGGCGCTCGCGGCCTTCGCCGGCAACGTCCCGCTGCCCGGCAGCGAGCCACTGGCCACCGTCTACAGCGGCCACCAGTTCGGCATCTGGGCCGGCCAGTTGGGTGACGGCCGCGCCATCCTGCTGGGAGAAACGGCCGGCGGGCAGGAGATCCAGCTCAAGGGTGCCGGCCGCACGCCCTACTCGCGCATGGGCGACGGCCGGGCGGTGCTGCGCTCCAGCATCCGCGAATTCCTGGCCAGCGAGGCGATGCACGCGCTGGGCGTGCCCACCACCCGCGCCCTGTGCGTCACCGGCTCGGACGCGCCCGTGCAGCGCGAAAGCGTCGAGACCGCCGCGGTGGTGACGCGCGTGGCGCCCAGCTTCATCCGCTTCGGCCACTTCGAGCACTTCGCCGCGGCCGGCCGCACGGACGAACTGCGCGCCCTGGCCGACTTCGTCATCGACCGCTTCTACCCGGACTGCCGTGAGGCCGCCGCCTTCGGCGGCAATGCCTATGCGAACCTGCTGCACGCCGTGAGCGGACGCACCGCCGAGCTCATCGCCCACTGGCAGGCCGCCGGCTTCTGCCACGGCGTGATGAACACCGACAACATGAGCATCCTGGGGCTGACCATCGACTACGGCCCCTTCCAGTTCATGGACGGCTTCAACCCCGCCCACGTCTGCAACCACAGCGACACGGCCGGACGCTATGCCTTCAACCAGCAGCCGCAGGTGGCGTACTGGAACCTGTTCTGCCTGGCCCAGGCGCTGCTGCCGCTGATCGGCGACGAGGACCGCGCCGTGGCGGCCGTGGGCGCGTACCGCGACCGCTTCCCCGCCGCCTTCCTGGAGCGCATGCGCGCCAAGCTGGCGCTGGCCGCACCGCGCGAGGAAGACGCCGCCCTCGTCGACGGCCTGCTGCGCCTGCTGGCCGCCGAGCGCACCGACTGGCCGATCTTCTGGCGCCGCTGGGCCGAGCACCGCGCCGGCGCCGGCCTGGCGCCCGTGCGCGACCTGTTCGCCGACCGGGCGGCCTTCGATGCCTGGACGCTACAATTTTCAGAGCGACTGGCGCAAGAGCCGCAGGCATCGGCAGCCGTACATCCACTGAAGTCCAACCCGCGCTTCGTACTGCGCAACCACCTGGCCCAGGAAGCCATCGAACGCGCCCGGTCCAAGGACTTCGGCGGCGTCGCCGACCTGCTGGCACTGCTGCAGGCCCCCTTTGACGAACATCCCGGCATGGACGCCCATGCCGGCTTTCCGCCCGACTGGGCCTCCACGATCGAGATCAGCTGTTCCTCATGACCGCCCCCCGCATCCAGAAAAGCGACGCCGAATGGAAGGCGCTGCTGGCCCAGAAAGGCGCCGAGCCGGCCGCCTTCGAAGTCACCCGCCACGCCGCCACCGAGCGCCCCTTCACCGGCCGGTACGAGGCCCACTGGGCCGACGGCAGCTACCACTGCATCTGCTGCGGCGCCAAGCTCTTCGACTCCGGCGCCAAGTTCGACGCCGGCTGCGGCTGGCCCAGCTTCTCCCTGGCCGTGCCCGGCGCCATCACCGAGCACGTGGACCGCTCGCACGGCATGGTGCGCACCGAAACCGTATGCGCGCAGTGCGGCGCGCACCTGGGCCACGTGTTCCCCGACGGCCCGGCGCCCACCGGGCTGCGCTACTGCATGAACTCCGCGTCGCTGGACTTCGAGCCGGAGGACGGCCAAGCATGAAGCTTGACCCCCACGCTCCCCACTTCGTGTGGTTCGCTGCCCCCCGAGGGGGGGCATTTCATCTTGGGGCGGCCCTGCGATGAAACTGCTGCTGGACTTCCTGCCCATCCTGCTGTTCTTCGTCGCCTTCAAGGCCGCAGGCATCTATGTGGCCACGGGCGTGCTGATGGCCGCCACCGTGGTGCAGATGGCCTGGATCTACGCCACCCAGCGCCGGCTGGAGGCGATGCAGAAGGCCACGCTGGTGCTGATCCTGCTCTTCGGCTCGCTCACCCTGCTGCTGCACGACGACCGCTTCATCAAGTGGAAGCCCACCGTGCTCTACGGCGCGATGGCCCTGGCCCTGGCGGTGGCGCTGTGGGGCTTCGGGCGCAACGTCCTCAAGACGCTGCTGGGCGGCCAGCTCGCGCTGCCCGAGCGCATCTGGACGCACCTGAACGTGGCCTGGGTGCTGTACTGCGCCTTCATGGCCGCGCTCAACGCCTACGTGGCGCTGTACTTCAGCACCGAGGCATGGGTGGACTTCAAGCTCTGGGGCTACGTGTTCCCGGTGGTCTTCCTGGTCGCGCAGGGCCTGTACATCGCGCCGCACCTGAAGTCGGACGAGCCCGCGCCATGAGCGGCCCGACGCTGCCCACCGCGGCCGAACTCGACGCCGCCCTGCGCGCCGCGCTGGCGCCGGCGCAGCTGGAGGTGATCGACGAAAGCGGCGCCCATGCCGGCCACGCCGGCGCGCGGGCGGAGGGCTACGGCACGCACTTCCGCGTGCGCATCGCCTCGCCGCGCTTCGCGGGCCTGCCGCGCGTGGCGCGGCACCGGCTTGTGTATGATGCCGTGCAGGTTTTCGTCCCCCGGGGCCTTCACGCCCTCGCCATCGAGACGCTTCAGCTTCCTTCCGCCTAGCGATCCGCGCCCGGCCTGCTTCTTCCGGGCTGACGGCCTTCCCTTCTTCTCCATCCCACCTTTTGCCATCGCGCATCACGCGCATTTCGTCCGAGGTTCGCCCATGAGAACACAACGCCTGCAAGCTGTCGCCGCCGCCCTGGTCCTGGCTGCCGCGCCGGCCTTCGCCCAGAACGCCGCCATCGTCAACGGCAAGCCGGTGCCCAAGGCGCGCATGGACGCGCTGGCGCAGCAGCTGGCTGCGGCCGGCCGTCCCGTCACGCCCGAGCTGCAGGACCAGCTGCGCGAGGAAGTGGTCACGCGCGAGGTCTTCATGCAGGAAGCGCAGAAGAAGGGCCTGGACGCCACCGACGACTTCAAGGCGCAGATGGAGCTGGCCCGCCAGGCCGTGCTGATCCGCAGCCTGTTCGACGACTATCGCAAGGCCCACCCGGTGAGCGACGAGGAACTCCAGGCCGCCTACGACAAGCTGGTGGCCGCCAACAGCGGCAAGGAGTACAAGGCCCGCCACATCCTGGTGCCCACCGAGGACGAGGCCAGGAAGGTGCTGGTCGAACTCAAGAAGGGCGGCAAATTCGAGGATCTGGCCAAGAAGTACTCCAAGGACCCCGGCTCCGCCGCCAAGGGCGGCGACCTGGACTGGACCAACCCCTCCGGCCTGGTGCCCGAGTTCTCGCAGGCCATGGTCAAGCTCAAGAAGGGCGAGACCACGGCCGAGCCGGTGAAGTCGGAGTTCGGCTGGCACATCATCCGTCTGGACGACGTGCGCGACACGACGTTCCCCAAGCTGGAGGAGATCCGGCCCCAGCTGTCGCAGCAGCTCATTCAGCAGAAGCTGCAGGCCTACCAGCGGGAGCTGCGGGAGAAAGCCAAGGTGGAGTGACCCTCCCGTTGCCGCGCCGCATGGCTGCGGCGGCCTGACGAAGAAGCGGCCCGCGGGCCGCTTCTTCGCTTGCGCAATCAGCCCACCCAGCGCCGCGCGTTGCGCCACAGCCGCATCCAGGGGCTGAGGGCCGACCTGTCGCCGGACGTCCAGCTCATCTGGACGTTGCGGAACACGCGCTCGGGGTGCGGCATCAGGGCCGTGAAGCGGCCGTCGGCGGTGGTCACCGCCGTCAGGCCGCCGGGGCTGCCGTTGGGGTTGAAGGGGTAGCGCTCGGTGGGCTGGCCCGCGTGGTCGACGAAGCGCATCGCGGCGATGGCCTTCGCCGCGTCGCCGCGGTGGCGGAAGTCGGCATAGCCCTCGCCGTGCGCCACCGCGATGGGCAGGCGGCTGCCGGCCATGCCGGCGAAGAACAGGCTGGGCGAATCGAGCACTTCCACCAGCGACAGGCGGGCCTCGAAGCGTTCGCTCTGGTTGGTGGTGAAGCGCGGCCAGTCCTGCGCGCCCGGGATGATGCCGGCCAGCTCGGCGAACATCTGGCAGCCGTTGCACACGCCCAGGCCGAAGGTGTCGGTGCGGGCGAAGAAGCGCTGGAACTGCTCCGAGAGCTTCGGGTTGAAGGTGATGCTGCGCGCCCAGCCGATGCCCGCGCCCAGCGTATCGCCGTAGCTGAAGCCGCCGCAGGCGACGACGCCCTTGAAGTCGGCCAGGTCGGCGCGGCCGGCCTGCAGATCGGTCATGTGGACGTCGAAGGCCTCGAAGCCGGCCTCGGTGAAGGCGTAGGCCATCTCAACGTGCGAGTTGACGCCCTGCTCGCGCAGGATGGCGACCTTGGGACGCGCCAGGTTCAGGAAGGGCGCGGCGACGTCCTCTTCCACGCCCTGGGCCAGCACGACATGCAGGCCCGGGTCGTCGGGCGCACCCGCCGCGGCGTGCTCGCTGTCGGCGCAGGCGGGGTTGTCGCGCTCGCGGCAGATCTTCCAGCTCACGCTGTCCCACACCTGGTGCAGGTCGGCCAGGCTGGCGCTGAAGACGGCCTTGGTGTCGCGCCAGACTTCCAGCTTGCCCTTGCCCACGTCGATAGGCGAGCTCTGCGGGCGGATCTTGCCGACGAAGTGGCTGAAGGCCGAGAGGCCGTGCGCGCGCAGGGTCTGCATCACGGCGTTGCGCTCGACCGTGCGCACCTGCAGCAGCAGGCCCAGCTCCTCGCTGAACAGGGCCTTGAGCGTCAGTTCCTCGCGGCGTCCGCTGATCTGCTGGGCCCAGTTCTTGGCGTCGCCGGTCTCCATGCGGCTGTCGGAGATGCCATCGCCTTCCGTCACCAGCAGATCGACGTTGAGCGACACGCCGACGCGGCCGGCGAAGGCCATCTCGGCCGCGGTCACGAACAGGCCGCCGTCGCTGCGGTCGTGCATGGCGAGGATCCTGCCCTCGGCGCGCAGCTGGTTGACGGCATCGACCAGCTTCACCAGCAGCTGCGGGTCGTCCAGGTCGGGCACGGCGTCGCCGGTCTGGCCCAGCACCTGCGCCAGGATGCTGCCGCCCATGCGGTGCTGGCCGCGGCCCAGGTCGATCAGCACCAGGGTGCTGTCGTCTTCCTGCGCGTCGAGCTGCGGCGTGAGGGTGCCGCGCACATCGTCGAGGCTGGCGAAGGCGCTGACGATCAGGCTGACGGGCGAGCTGACCTTCTTCTTCTCGCCGCCCTCTTCCCACTGGGTGCGCATCGAGAGGGAATCCTTGCCCACCGGGATGGACACGCCCAGCGCGGGGCACAGTTCCATGCCGACGGCCTTGACGGTCTCGTACAGCGCCGCGTCCTCGCCGGGCTCGCCGCAGGCGGCCATCCAGTTGGCGGAGAGCTTGACGCGCTTGAGGTCGATCGGCGCCGCCAGCAGGTTGGTCAGCGCCTCGGCCACCGCCATGCGGCCCGACGCCGGCGCGTCCATGGCGGCCAGCGGCGTGCGCTCGCCCATGCTCATCGCCTCGCCGGCGAAGCCGCGGTAGTCCGCCAGCGTCACGGCGCAGTCGGCCACCGGCACCTGCCACGGGCCGACCATCTGGTCGCGGTGCGACAGGCCGCCCACGGTGCGGTCGCCGATGGTGACGAGGAAGCGCTTGGAGGCGACGGTGGGGTGCGAGAGCACGTCGATGGCGGCCTGCTGCAGCGGAACGCCGGTGAGGTCCAGCGGCTTGAAGCGGCGGGCGATGGACTTCACGTCGCGGTGCATCTTCGGCGGCTTGCCGAGCAGCACGTCCATCGGCATGTCCACCGGCTGGTTCGCGGCGTCGGCCGTCGCGTCGGCCACCACCAGTTGGCGCGCCTCGGTCGCCACGCCGACCACGGCGAAGGGGCAGCGCTCGCGCTCGCAGAAGCCGCGGAACGGCTCCAGCGATTCCGGCGCGATGGCCAGCACGTAGCGCTCCTGGCTCTCGTTGCACCAGATTTCCTTGGGCGCGAGACCGGACTCCTCCAGCGGCACCGCGCGCAGGTCGAAGCGCGCGCCGCGGCCGGCGTCGTTGCTCAGCTCGGGGAAGGCGTTCGACAGGCCGCCCGCGCCCACGTCGTGGATCGCCAGGATCGGGTTGGCCTCGCCCTGCTGCCAGCAGTGGTTGATGACCTCCTGCGCGCGCCGCTCGATCTCGGGGTTGCCGCGCTGCACCGAATCGAAGTCCAGCTCGGCCGCGTTGGCGCCGGTGGCCATCGAGCTGGCCGCGCCGCCGCCCATGCCGATGCGCATGCCCGGGCCGCCCAGCTGGATCAGCAGCGTGCCGGCGGGGAACGGGATCTTCTTCGTCTGGATGGCATCGATCTGCCCCAGGCCGCCGGCGATCATGATGGGCTTGTGGTAGCCGCGCTGCAGCGCGTCCACGTCGCTTTCCACGCGCTGCTCGTACTCGCGGAAGTAGCCCAGCAGGTTGGGCCGGCCGAACTCGTTGTTGAAGGCCGCGCCGCCCAGCGGGCCCTCGGTCATGATCTGCAGCGGGCTGGCGATGTGGGCGGGCTTGCCGTAGCCGTCATCGGCCCCCGGCCACAGCTTGGAGACGGTGAAGCCCGTCAGGCCCGCCTTGGGCTTGGAGCCGCGGCCGGTGGCGCCCTCGTCGCGGATCTCGCCGCCGGCGCCGGTCGATGCGCCCGGGAAGGGCGAGATCGCCGTCGGGTGGTTGTGCGTCTCCACCTTCATCAGCACGTGGTGGGTGGCGCGGTCCTTGGCGTAGGCCTGCCTTTCGCGCGGCACGAAGCGCTCGATCTCGTGCCCCTCCATCACCGAGGCGTTGTCGGCGTAGGCGATCACCGTGTGCTGCGGGTTCGCCTGGTGCGTGTGGCGGATCATGCCGAACAGGCTCTTCTCCTGCGGCACGCCGTCGATGGTGAACTTCGCGTTGAAGATCTTGTGCCGGCAGTGCTCGCTGTTGGCCTGGGCGAACATCATCAGCTCCACGTCGCTGGGGTTGCGGCCCAGCCGGGTGAAAGCCTCGGCCAAGTAGTCGATCTCGTCGTCGGCCAGCGCCAGGCCGAAGCGGCTGTTGGCCGCCACCAGCGCGGCGCGGCCGCCGCCCAGCACATCGACGTGCGCCATCGGCTGCGGCGGCAGCTCGGAAAACAGGGCATGCGCCGCCTCGATCGCCGGCAGCACCGATTCGGTCATGCGGTCGTGCAGCAGCGCCGCCACGGCGGCCAGCGCGCCGCCTTCCAGTGCCGGCGCCGTGCCGATCAGCGGCGCCTTGAGCGTGAGGAAGTACTGCGTCACCCGCTCCACCCGCCGCAGCGCCAGCCCGCAGTTGCGCGCGATGTCGGTCGCCTTGGAGGCCCAGGGCGAAACGGTGCCCAGGCGCGGCGAGACCACCAGCGTCGCGCCGGCCGGCGGCGCCTCGAACGGCGTGCCGTAGGCCAGCAGCGCCTCGAAGCGGGCCCGCTGCGCCGCGTCCAGCGGAGCGTCGGTCGCGACCACATGCACGAAGCAGGCGCCGACGGCCTCGATGCGGGCATCGGCCGCCTTCAGCCGGGCCAGCAAGTGGCTCGCGCGGAAATCGCTCAAGGCTTTCGCGCCGGAAAAGTACGTGATCACGGAGGGGTGCTGGGGCTTGCTCACGGGCAGGCGGCCTGGGCGACCAGGCGGCAAAGGAATGGGGACGGTTCACCGCGGCGAAACGCTGACTGGGTCGCGCCGCAAGCATGGAATTTTATGTCCGGCCAGACAGCCGCCGGCGCGGCGCCCCGCACACCCCTCACAATCGCGCCTGCGATGAACACCCGATTTGTCGAAGCCTTTCTGTGGGCCGCGCGCCTGGGCAGCTTCCGAGCGGCGGCCGACCGATTGCATCTGACCCAGGCGGCGATCTCCAATCGCGTCGCCTCACTGGAGGAGGACATCGGTGCGCGCCTGTTCGAGCGCGACCCGCGCGAATTGAAGCTCACCCCCGTGGGCCAGCGCCTGCTGGACTACGGCGAACGCCTGCTGGAGCTGCGCCGCGACATCATTTCGCTGGGCCGCCCGCCCACCGACATGCTGGGCCTGGTGCGCATCGGCGCCATCGAGACGGTGGTGCACACCTGGCTGGTCGGATTCCTGCAGAACCTGCACGCGACCTACCCAGGCATCGAGGTACAGCTCACGTCGCAAACCACGCATGCGCTGCATCGCAGCCTGCGCGAAGGCGCGCTGGACATCGCGCTGCAGACCAACCCCATTGAAGGCGCGGGCGTCGCGAACATCCCCTGCCTGCCCATGCCGATGGGCTGGGTCAGCGCCGGCGACCACCCGCCGCTGCCGGATGAAGGCCACATCGCCACGCTGCTCAAGCAGCCCGTGCTGACCATGAGTCCCGGCTCGCAGCCGCACGAAGCGCTCAAGCAGCTGTATCGCGCCGTGGGCATGCCGGTGGGCAAGGTTCACTGCGTCAGTTCCATCGCTGCGCTGGTGCGCTTGGTCAAGAGCGGCTTTGGCAACGCGCTGGTGCCGCTGCCACCGATCTACGACGAAGTGGCTGGAGGCGCTCTGCGCATCATCGACTGCGACATCCCGATCACGCCGCAACGCCTGGTCGTCAGCTACCTGGACTCGGCTGAATCGGGCGCCATTCCGCTGGCGGCGGAACTGGCCTGCCGGGCTTCTGACCAGTTTGTTTCTTCCTGCAAACCGCCAACTCCGGATTTGGCGCCAGAGGGTTAACCCTTGGTTTTTTATCCTGGATAGACAAGTAATTCTGTTGGAGGTACAGCAAAAAAATCCGTTTGGCCCAAGCGGGCCGTGCCGCTGAAGATCCGCGCTCCCATTTCACACCGCCCGCCTCCGGGAGCAGCATGAATCAAGCGTCCTCATCCGCCCATCCCACCGTCAACGGCATGCTGTTCGTCGCCTCGGACATCGATCCCGGCGACGAGGCAGACTTCAACCAGTGGTATGACCGCGAGCATGTCGAGGAGCGGGCCCGCATCCCGGGCTTCCTGTCTGGCGCACGCTACCGGGCGCTTCCCGGCTCGGCAACGGGAACGCGCAAGTACCTGGGCCTGTACCGTACCGCTTCGCTGGAAGCTTTCACGAGCAGCGCCTACCAGGCCGCTTTCGAGCGCCAGACGGCCTGGTCGGTGACCAACCTGAACCGCATGCGCAATCCGATGCGGCGCGTCTGCGCGGTTCAGGCCGTTTGCGGTTTTGGCAGCGGCAGCCAGCTTGCGATCCTGCCGCTGCCAGCGAACCTGGATGCCGCAGCACTTGCGGCCCGCGCTGCCGGCATCGGCAGCCAGGTGGCTCAGTCCGCCGGCTTCGTGCAGTCGTACCTGCTGGCGCCGGACACCGCCCTGAGTTCGCCGCTGCCGCGCGAATCCACCGAGCACCGGGTGCTCTTTCCGATGCTGGCCATCGAAACCGGCACGGGCGCGCCGGCCATCGTGGCCCAGGCCGCCGAACTGCTCTCCGCCAGCATTCAGCAAGACTGGCCCGCGACTTGCTTGAAAGGCAGCCCAGCGACCGAACCGCCCTTCATCGACGTCAAGCAGGCTTGGCTCTATGAGCTTGGGTGGAAGCTTCACAGCGCCGAACTGGCCTGAGCGCCCTGCCAATCCGCACCCTCTGCAAAGAACATATCCATGAGCACCGTCATGCAAGACACCGGCCCGCACGCCCAAGCCGGAATGGGCCGCCTGGCCATGGCCAGTTCGATCGGCACCACCCTGGAGTGGTATGACTTCACGATCTACAACGTGATGGCCGCGCTGGTCTTCAACACGATCTTCTTCCCCTCCTTCGACCCGCTGACCGGCACCATCCTGGCCTTCTCGACCTATGCCGTGGGCTATGTGTCCAGGCCACTGGGCGGTTTCGTGTTCGGCCACCTGGGCGACCGGCTGGGCCGGCGCTTCGTGCTCGTGACCACGCTGGTCATCATGGGCATCAGCACCGGGCTGATGGGGCTGCTGCCCACCCACGCCAGCATCGGCATCTGGGCGCCGGTGCTCCTGGTCACGCTGCGCTTCGTGCAAGGCGTGGCGCTGGGTGGCGAGTGGGCCGGCGCGGTGCTGCTGTCGATGGAGCATGGCAAACCCAACGAACGCGGCCGCAATGCTTCGTTCACGCAGGTCGGCCCATCGTGCGGCACGCTGATCGGCACCGGCCTCATCGCCGCCGTGGCGGCCTGGCTGAGCCCCCAGCAGTTCCAGGACTGGGGCTGGCGCGTTCCCTTCCTCGTCAGCGTCGTGCTGGTGCTGATCGGCCTGTGGCTGCGCCACGGCGTCGATGAAACGCCCGTCTTCAAGGACATGGAAGAAAAGAAGGCCACGGCCGAGACCCCCATCAAGGAAGTGCTGAGCCAGCACTGGCGGCGCCTGCTGGTGGCCGGCGGCTCGCGCATCGGCTCGGACGTGCTGTACGCGCTGGTGGTGGTGTTCACGCTGACCTACGTCACCACGGTGCTGCACCTGCCCCGCCCGCTGGCCTTGCTGTCAACGATGATCGGCGCAGCGCTGAACGCGGTTGCCGTCCCCTACTTTGGCGCACTGTCGGATCGGCTGGGCCGCCGCCCGGTCTACATTGCGGGTGCGCTGCTGGGCATCGTCTGGGCCTTTGTGTTCTTCATGTTCATGGATCAGGCCCGACCCGTGCCGATCTGCGTCGCGGTCGTGGTCGGCCTGTTCATCCACGCCATGATGTACGGCCCGCAGGCGGCCTTCGTGACCGAGCAGTTTCCCAATCGCGTGCGCTACGCCGGCTCCTCGCTGGCCTACACCTTGGCCGGCATCGTGGGCGGCGGCTTCGCGCCGCTGATCATCGCCAGCCTGTTCAAGTCCTACGGCAGCACGACGGCCATCTCGCTGTATGTGGCCTTCACCCTTGTGCTGACGCTCGTCGCACTGCTGGCGGCACGCGAAACCGCACACCGCCCCCTCACCGAGTAAGCCATCGCCAGAAGCGCTTCAGCATGAACTCCGCACTCCACTTCGCCTGCCAGACCCTGGATGAGCACGCCAATCTGCAGTGCCAGACGCTCGCGGTTGCGCCCACCGGCCTGGTGATCGCAGGCTGGACCGGCCGCGACCGCGCGGCCATCGAGCACCACATCGAGGAACTCGCCGCGCTGGGCGTCGCGCGCCCGTCGAGCGTGCCGCTGTACTACCGCGTGGCCGCTCAACTGCTGACCCAGGCCGGCGACATCGAGGTGCTGGGCGCGCACAGCTCCGGGGAGGCCGAGCCAGTGCTGTTCTTCACGCAAGGGGAATGGTGGCTCAGCGTCGGCTCGGACCACACCGATCGCGAGGTCGAAAGCTACGGCGTGGCGGTCTCCAAGCAGATGTGCGCCAAGCCCGTGGCCAGCACGGCCTGGCGCTGGCGTGATGTGCAGGCCCATCAGGACACGATCGAGTTGCGCTCCCGCATCTTCGAGGATGGCCAGTGGGTCGACTACCAGCGCGGCACGCTCGCGGCAATTCAGCCCCTGGCTGCCCTGCGCGAGGGCATCTACCCCGGCGCCCAGGCCTGGGAGGGCCGCTTCATGACGTGCGGCACGCTCGGCGCCATTGCCAATGCGCGCGGCGAGGCGATCCGGCCGGCCGGGCAGATGGAGATCGAACTGTACGATCCGAAGCTTCGGCGCCGCATCGTCCACCGCTATGCAGCCCACGGCCTGCCGATCATCGCCTGAACTGTCCACCGCACATGCTTTGAACATGGACACCCCCACCATCCGCCATCTGCGCGCGCGCATTGCCCAAGGCCAGACCTCGCACGAGCAGGAAGTGGCCCGGGCGCTCGAAGGCGCGGGCACGCCGGCCGCGCGCCATGTCTTCCTGCGCCTGTACGCCGATGCCGCCCTGGCCGCCGCGCGCCATGCCGATGCCCAATTGCGCGCCGGCGTCCAACTGCCGCCGCTGGCCGGCCTGCCGGTTTCCATCAAGGACATGTACGACGTGGCCGGTGAAACCACGCTGGCCGGCTCCACGGCCTGCCAGGGCGAGGCGCCGGCCGCGGCCGATGCCGCCGTCGTGCAGCGCCTGCGCGCGCAGGGCGCCGCCATCGTCGGCCGCACGAACATGAGCGAGTTCGCCTTCTCCGGCGTCGGCATCAATCCGCACTACGGCACGCCCCGCAATCCGGCGGACCCGGCGGTGGCGCGCATTCCGGGGGGGTCGTCCTCCGGCGCGGCGGTGTCGGTGGCGCTGGGCCTGTCGGTCGCGGCGCTGGGCTCCGACACCGGCGGCTCGATCCGCATCCCCGCCGCGCTGTGCGGCCTGGTGGGCTTCAAGAGCACCCAGTCGCGCGTGCCGCGCAGCGGCGCCTTCGAACTGTCGCGCTCGCTGGACACCGTGTGCGCCATGGCCCGCAGCGTACAGGACTGCCTGACCGCCGACGCCGCCATCGCCGATGCGCCCCTGGTCGTGCGCCGGCGCCCCCTGGCCGGCATGCGCCTGGCCGTACCCCGCACCCTGATGTTCGACGCCATCGAACCCGGCGTGGCGCGTGCCATCGAGCGCGCCTTGAGCACCCTCTCGGCCGCCGGCGCGCTGGTGCAGGACATCGCCTTGGCCGAGCTGGCCGACATGGCCCAGGTCAACACGCCCACCGGGTTCTCGCCGGTGGAAGCCGCCGCCGTTCACCGCCAGCGGCTGGCCAGCCGCCGTGCCGACATCGACCCCCGGGTGGTCGCCCGCATCGACATGGGCGCGGGCGTGTCCGCCGCCGACTACATCGGCATGCACGATCGGCGCAGCGACTGGATCGCGCGCATGGCCTGCGCCCTGGAAGGCTTCGACGCCCTGGTGTGCCCCACCGTGCCCCTCGTCGCGCCGGCCATCGACGCGCTGGCGGCCGATGCGGACTTCTTCCAGGCCAACGCCCTGCTGCTGCGCAACCCCTCGGTGATCAACCTGCTGGACGGCTGCGCCTTCAGCCTGCCCTGCCATGCCGCGGGCGAACTGCCCGTCGGCCTGATGCTTGCGTCGGTGCGGGGCGACGACGCGCGGCTCGCCGGCGTGGCCCTGGCGGCGGAAGCCGCGCTCGCCGCGTGACGCCAAGCACTTCGCGCTCCAGGCGGTCTTGATGGATCGCGCGCCGCTGGCCGGCCGGCCCGATTTCGAGGAAGCTGGATGACTCTGGCAGACGAGTTCATCCCGGACGAGGCACGGGATCGGGCGTCGACAAGCCCCTCGCCCGCAGGGCATCGCCCCCGTTGCGATAATTCGCCCCCATGAGCATCATCTACCACGACCCGGCCGACCTGGGCGACATGCGTACCGCCTGCCGGCTCGCCTCCGAGGTCCTGGACTACCTCACGCCCTTCGTGAAGCCGGGCGTCACCACCAACGAGATCGACCGCCTGGCCGCCGAATACATGGCCAAGCAGGGCACCACCTCCGCCACCGTGGGCTACCTGGGCGCCAGCAGCGTGCCCTTCCCGAAGTCGCTGTGCACCTCGGTCAACCACGTGGTGTGCCACGGCATCCCGGACGACAAGCCCCTGAAGAAGGGCGACATCATGAACATCGATGTCACCGTCATCTACAAGGGCTGGTTCGGCGACAACAGCCGCATGTTCGTGGTGGGCGACGCCTCCATCGCCGCCAAGCGCCTGTGCCAGGTCACCTTCGAGGCGATGTGGCACGGCATCCTGCAGGTCAGGCCCGGCAACCACCTGGGCGACGTCGGCCACGCGATCCAGAAGTTCGCCGAGGGCAACGGCTACTCGGTGGTGCGCGAATTCTGCGGCCATGGCGTCGGCCGCACCTTCCACGCCGAGCCGCAGGTGCTGCACTACGGCCGGCCCGGCACCATGGAAGAACTCCGGCCCGGCATGATCTTCACCATCGAGCCGATGATCAACGCCGGCAAGCGCGACATCAAGGAAGACCACAGGGCCGGCAAGTACGACGGCTGGACCATCGTCACGCGCGACCGCTCGCTCTCGGCCCAGTGGGAGCATTCGGTGCTGGTCACCGAGACCGGCTACGAGGTGCTAACGCTCTCGGCCGGCAGCCCGCCGCCGCCCGCCTTCGTCACCGGCGGCTGAAGCGGCCCGCCCGATGGCTTTCTCGGTCGTCGTCGACCTGCCCGCGGCGCTGCGCGACGAACTGCGGGCGAAGAAGAGCGCCCTGTTCGACCGCCTGCGCTCGCCGGTCGGCGCGCGCAACGTGCGCGCCGTGCTGCGCGAGCTGGCGCGCGGGGCGGACCACGCCCTGCGCGCCCTCTGGCGCGATGCCGGGCTGGGCCCTTCCGTGGCGCTGGTGGCGGTGGGCGGCTACGGCCGCGGCGAGCTGTTCCCCTACTCCGACGTCGACGTGCTGGTGCTGCTCCCCGAGGGAAGCGCCGAGACCGTGCCGCCGGACCGGCTGGAGGCCTTCATCGGCCGCTGCTGGGACGCGGGCCTGGAGATCGGCTCCAGCGTGCGCGACATCCAGGAGTGCCTGGCGGAAGCCGCCAAGGACGTGACGGTGCAGACCTCCCTGCTCGAGTCGCGGCTGATCGCCGGCAACCGCCGGCTCTACGAGCACTTCCGCGAACGCTTCGAGGCCAGCGTCGACCCGCGCGCCTTCTTCGCGGCCAAGTCGCAGGAGATGCGGCACCGCCACCAGAAGTACGAGAACACGCCCTACGCGCTGGAGCCCAACTGCAAGGAATCGCCCGGCGGCCTGCGCGACCTGCAGATGGTGCGCTGGGTGGCGCACGCGGCCGGCTTCGGCCGCCGCTGGGACGACCTGGCGAAGAACGGCCTGGCCACCGCCTTCGAGGTGCAGCAGATCAAGCGCAACGAGTCCCTGCTCTCGTTGATCCGCGCCCGCCTGCACGTGGTCGCCAACCGGCGCGAGGACCGGCTGGTGTTCGACCTGCAGACCGCCGTGGCCGGCACCTTCGGCTACGAGGGCGAATCCCGGCGCCAGGCCAGCGAGGCGCTGATGCGCCGCTACTACTGGGCGGCCAAGGCGGTGACCCAGCTCACCGAGATCCTGCTGCTGAACATCGCCGAGCGGCTGAACCCGCAGTCGGCCACGCTCACCCGCCTGAACGACCGCTTCTTCGAGAAGGCCGGCAAGATCGAGGTCGCCAGCGACGACCTGTACCTGCGCGAGCCGCACGCCATCCTCGAGACCTTCCTGCTCTACCAGAAGACGGTCGGCGTCAACGGCCTGTCGGTCCGCACGCTGCGCGCGCTGTACAACGCACGGCACGCGATGAACAGCCACTTCAGCAACGACCGCGTCAACAACGTGACCTTCATGCGCATGCTGCTGGAACCGCGCGGCATCACGCACGCCATGCGGCTGATGAACCAGACCTCCGTGCTGGGGCGCTACCTGCGCGTGTTCCGCAAGATCGTCGGGCAGATGCAGCACGACCTGTTCCACGTCTACACGGTGGACCAGCACATCCTGATGGTGCTGCGCAACGTGCGGCGCTTCTTCATCGCCGAGCATGCGCACGAATACCCCTTCTGCTCGCAGCTGGCCGCCGGCTGGGACAAGCCCTGGATTCTCTACGTCGCGGCCCTGTTCCACGACATCGCCAAGGGCCGTGGCGGCGACCACTCCGTGCTGGGCGCGCGCGATGTGGCGCGCTTCTGCAAGCGTCACGGCATCGGGCACGAGGACGCGGCACTGATCGAGTTCCTCGTGGCCGAGCACCTGGTGATGAGCACCGTGGCGCAGAAGCAGGACCTGTCCGACCCGGAGGTCATCGCCGCCTTCGCGAAGCGCGTGGGCAGCGAACGCTACCTCACGGCGCTGTACCTGCTGACCGTGGCCGACATCCGCGGCACCTCGCCGCGCGTGTGGAACGCCTGGAAGGGCAAGCTGCTGGAGGACCTGTACCGCGCCACCTCGCGCGCCCTGGGGGGCCACATGCCGGACCCGGACGCCGAGGTCGAGGCGCGCAAGCGCGAAGCCCTGGCCGAAATCCAGCTGCAAGCCCTGCCCTTCGACGCCCAGAAGGTGCTGTGGGACACGCTGGACGTGGGCTACTTCATGCGCCACGACGCGGGCGAGATCGCCTGGCATGCCAAGAAGCTGTCGCGCTTCGTGCCGGCCCGGGGCGTGCCGGTGAACCCGCATGCCGCGCCCATCGTGCGCGCCCGGCTGTCGCCGGTCGGCGAAGGGCTGCAGGTGGTGGTCTACACGCCCGACGCGCCGGACCTGTTCGCCCGCATCTGCGGCTACTTCGACCAGGCCTCCTTCAGCATCCTGGACGCGCGCGTGCACACCGCCAGCAACGGCTACGCGCTCGACACCTTCCAGATCGTGACGACCTTCCTGCCGGAGCACTACCGCGAGCTGATCAGCCAGGTGGAAACCGACCTGGCCCGCACACTGGCGGCGGCCGGCGAACTGCCCGCGACCAGCCGCGGCCGCGTCTCGCGCCGCGTCAAGAGCTTCCCGATCGCGCCGCGCGTGAACCTCACGCCGGACGAGAAGGCCCAGCGCTGGCTGCTCGGCATCTCGGCCAGCGACCGCGTCGGCCTGCTCTATTCCGTCGCCCGCGTGCTGGCGCGGCACCACCTGAACCTGCAGCTGGCCAAGGTGACGACGCTGGGCGAACGGGTGGAGGACAGCTTCCTCATCAGCGGCCCCGAGCTGCAGGGACAGCGCGCCCGGCTGGCGATCGAGACCGAACTGCTGGAGGCGCTGGAAGAGGTCTGACGCATCTCAAGGAAATCATCTTCATGACCAAACCCGACGATCTCGGCAAGCTCATCCTGCGCGTGGCGCTGGGCGTTCTCATCCTGCTGCACGGCCTCGCCAAGCTGCGCACGGGCGTGCACGGCATCGGCGGCGGCCTGGCCGCGCACGGCGTGCCGGGTGTGCTCGCCTATCTGGTGTACGTGGGTGAGATCGTGGCGCCCGTGCTGCTGATCATCGGTCTGTTCACCCGGCCGGCCGCGCTGGTCGTGGCCATCGACATGCTGGTGGCCGTCTGGCTGGTCCACATGCCCCAGCTGGGCTCGTTCCACGGCCAGGGCGGCTGGGCGCTGGAACTGCAGGGCATGTTCCTGTCCTCGGCCATCGCGCTCGCCTTCCTGGGCGGCGGACGACTGGGCATCGGCGGCCGCTTCAACTGAGCGCGCCAGCGCCAGGCAAGGCCCGTCGCCCGGCGGGCTTTTTCGTTGCGCGCCCTCAGTCGTCCTCGGCCGCGTCGAGCCCGGGGAACAGCACCTCGGTGAAGCCGAAGCGGCTGAAGTCGCGCACGCGCATGGGGTAGAGCGTGCCCAGCAGGTGGTCCACCTCGTGCTGCACCACCCGGGCATGGAAGCCCTCGGCCTCGCGCTCGATCGGGTCGCCGTAGGGGTCGAAGCCGCGGTAGCGGATGCGCGCGAAGCGCGGCACGACGCCGCGCAGGCCAGGCACGGAAAGGCAGCCTTCCCAGTCCTCTTCTTCTTCGTCGCCCAGCGGCGTGACGACCGGATTGACCAGCACCGTGCGCGGCACGGGCGGGGCGTCGGGGTAGCGCGGGTTGGGAGCGCCGGTGCCGAAGATGACGAGTTGCCGGTCGACGCCGATCTGCGGCGCGGCCAGGCCGGCGCCGTTGACGGCCTGCATGGTCTCGAACATGTCGCGCACCAGCAGGTGCAGTTCATCGGTGTCGAAGGCATCCACCGGCTGCGCCACGCGCAGCAGCCGGGGATCGCCCATTTTCAGGATCTCGCGGATGGCCATGGGCGGATTGTCGGCGAGCCGGAGTCGCCCCGCCCTCCGAAGAGGATCTCAGGGCCGGTCGCCCGGCGGCGCATTCTGTCCCGGACCGGGGTGGGGCGCGCCGCGCGGCCCCCCTTCCGGCCGGCCGGCCGCCGGCGGCCGCCAGCCC
>JASGDG010000352.1:0-5140 GCA_047607325.1 Xenophilus sp.
CTGCTGGGCGCGCTGCCGCTGTCCGCGCGCGCCGACGATGCCGCCGCCGGCGGCGACCCCTGGCAAGCCCAGTTCGAAGCCTCCACGGCGCCGTGGAAGATCGGCTTCGCCACGCCGCCGGCCGACCTGCCGCTGGCGCCCGCCGCGGTGCGCGGCCGCTTTCCGGATGCGCTCGCCGGCACGCTCTACCGCGTCGGCCCGGCCGGGCACGACCTGGGCGGCCAGCGCTACCACCACTGGTTCGACGGCGACGGCATGGTGCAGCGCTTCGTCATCGACGGGGCCGAGGTGCACCACCAGGGCCGCTACGTCGCCACGGCCAAGCGCGTCGCCGAAGTGCGCGCCGGGCGCCGGCTGGAACAGGCCTTCGGCACCGTCCTGCCGGGCGTGCAGCCGCCGGCCTCGCCCGACGGCATGAATGTCGCGAACACCAGCGTGCTGCCGCTGGGCGGCGACCTGCTCGCCTTGTGGGAGGGCGGCTCGGCCACCCGCATCGACCCCGCCACGCTGGCCACGCGCGGCCTGCGGACCTGGCGCGCCGACCTGGCCGGGCTGCCCTTCTCGGCCCATCCCAAGGTGGACCCGGAGGGCACGGTGTGGAACTTCGGCATCGGCGCGGGCCAGGGCATGCTGATCCTCTACGAGATCGCGCCCGACGGCGCGCTGCGCCGCGCCGACGCGGTGGCCGTGCCGCAGATCGCGATGGTCCACGACTTCGCCGTCACCGAGGCCCACCTGGTCTTCCTCCTGCCCTCGCTGGTGTTCGACGGCGCGCGCAGCGCGGCCGGCGCGAGCTTCCTCGACAGCCATGTGTGGAAGCCCGAACTCGGCATGCGCGTGCTGGTGGTGGACAAGAAGGACTGGCGCAGGCGGCAGCTGCTGCAGCTGCCCGCGGGCTTCCTGTTCCACCTGGGCAATGCCTGGGCGGAAGAGGCGCCTTCCGGCACGCTGATCCATCTGGACTACGTGCGCTCGGCCACGGCCGATGCGGTGTTCACCGGCAACCGCGAGGTGATGCGCGGACGCCGCGTGCGCAGCGTGGAGCCGCAGCTGGTGGCCGCCACGCTGAACCTGCGCACCGGCCAGGCCACGCAGCATGAGCTGGGCCTGGTGGCCGAGTTCCCGCGCATGGACCCGCGCCGCGTCGGCCTGCGGCACCGCCAGGTGGTGCATGCGACGCAGATGTTCGAGGATCGCCCCGGCTTCGGCGCGGTGGCGCTGACCGACGTGGAGCGCGGCCGGTCGCAGCGCTTCGCCTACGGCGCGCAGGCGCTGGTGGAAGAGCACCTGTTCGTGCCCGACGGCGACCGGCCCGGCTGGATCCTGGGCACGGTGCTGGACTTCGCGCAGAAGAGGACCGTGCTGTCCTGCTTTGCCGCCGATGCCCTGGCCGACGGCCCGGTGGCGCAGGCCACGCTGCCCTGTGCGCTGCCGCTGGGGCTGCACGGCAGCTTCGTGGCGGCGCGGTCCTAGGCGGGGGGCCGCACCTGCCGCCCATCCACGAACACCCGCAGCTCGCCGGCAGCGAAGGGCATCCAGGTCTCGTTGGTGGTCAGCGGCGCCGTCACGACGACCGCCGCGCGGTCCTGCGGCGTGGTGTGGCGGGCGAAGTCGATGGACAGGTCCTCGTCGGCCAGCCGCGCCTCGGCGAAGGGGTGCCGGCGCTCGATGGACCACAGCTGCGTGGAGGCATGTGCCCACAGCGCCTGCCCGTTGCTCAGCAGGAAGTTGAAGGTGCCGTGGCGCGCGATGCGCGGCGCCAGCTCGCGCAGGGTGAGCGTCAGCTCCTCCACGCTGGGCACGCCGGCGTGCGACTTGGCCAGCTCCTGCATCAGCCAGCAGAAGGCGTGCTCGCTGTCGGTGTGGCCCACGGGATGGAAGCTGCCGTGCAGGCGCGGATGGAAGTCCTTCAGGTCGCCGTTGTGTGCGAACACCCAGTAGCGCCCCCACAGCTCGCGCACGAAGGGGTGGCAGTTCTGCAGGTTGACGGCGCCCTGCGTGGCTTTGCGGATGTGGGCGATGACGTTGCGGCTCTTGACCGGATAGCGGCGGATCAGCTCCGCCACCGGGGATTCGCAGGCCGGCTGGTGGTCGACGAAGTGGCGCAGCCCGCGATCCTCGAAGAAGGCGATGCCCCAGCCGTCGGCGTGGTGGTCCGTGCGTCCGCCGCGCTGCGCGAAGCCCGTGAAGCTGAATTGCACGTCGGTCGGCACGTTGCAGTTCATTCCCAGCAGCTGGCACATGTCAACCGGCCTCCCGCGCGATCGCCGGCGGCTCCCGCAGCTGCCAGGCCGCGCACATGGCCAGCGCGCACAGCGCGGCCAGGAAGACAAAGACCTCGTTGAAGGCCGCCAGCCGCGCCGGGCCGGTGAGGCTGCTGGCCAGCGAATCGCCGTGCGCGGCCAGGCGCCATTCCAGGACCACCGCGCACAGGCTCACGCCCGCCGCGCCGCCGAGCTGGCGCACGAAGCTGATGGCGCTGGCGCCCTGCGGGATCAGCGGCCGGGGCAGCGGGCGCATGGAGCCCAGGTTGAGCGAGGGCAGGATGAAACCCAGGCCGACGCGGCCGAGGGCGGCGAACAGCACCAGCAGCCACAGCGGGCTGCCCAGGTCCAGCACCGGCATCAGCGCGAAGGAGGCCGCCAGCAGCACCAGCCCCACGCTCACCAGCAGCCGGGTGGGCTGCCGGTCGGCCAGCCGGCCCACGCCGGCGATGGTGAAGGCCAGCACGATGCCCGCCGGCAGCATGATGGTGCCCACGTGCGAGGCCGACAGGTGCAGCGCCATCTGCATGTAGACCGGCAGCAGGTAGGTCGAGCCGAACAGCGCCGTGCCGTAGATGAAGGCCACCACGGTGCCCATCGCGAACTGGCGCCAGCCGAACAGCGCCATGTCCATCAGCGGCTCGTGCCCCGGGTCCGCCTTGGCGGCCAGCCGCCGCTCCCATGCGATGAAGACGGCCAGCGACGCCGCGGCCAGCGCCAGCAGCGCCGCCGCATGCAGCGGCGCGTTGCCGCGCAGCGCCACCAGGCCGTTGAGCAGGCACAGCGTGCCGAAGGTCGCCACCATCATGCCGCGCCAGTCCAGCCGCGGGCCGCGCGCGGCCGTCGCGCCGCCGGGCCCCGTCGGGGGCACGAACTTCCAGGCCAGCCAGAAGGCGAGCAGGCAGAAGGGCACCACCATGAAGAAGATCGAGCGCCAGCCGAACAGGTCCACCAGCACGCCGCCGATGCTGGGCCCGATGGCCGGTGCCAGCACCACGCCCATGCCGAACAGGCCGCTGGCGCGGCCCTGCTCGTACGGCGCGAAGGCGCGCAGGATGATGATGGCCGGAATGGGCTGCACCACGCCGGCCGCCAGGCCCTCGGCCACGCGCGCGGCGAGCACCAGCGAGAAGTGCTGTGCCAGCCCGCCCGCCAGGCCGCCCGCCAGCAGCAGCGCCATGCAGCCGACGTAGGTGCGCCGGTAGCCGAAGCGCGCCAGCAGCCAGGGCGTGGTGAGCATCGACACTGTCATCGCCACCATGAAGCCGGAACTGACCCACTGGGCGCGCTCCTGCCCGAGGTGGAAATGGTGACTCAGCCCCGGGATGGCCACGTTCACGATGGTCGAGGACATGATCGAGGCCATCACCCCCACCATGACCGAGAGCAGCAGCAGCCAGCGGTAGCGCTCGCCGTAGCGCTCGCGCAGGGTGGGTGCGGGGGGAAGGGCTGCGTCGGGCGGTGTCATCGGGATCGGGGGCGGTGTCCTACAAGCATATCGGGCTTCGCCGGCTGCGGGCCCGGCCGGGGGGCGACACAATCGGCGCCCCATGCCTACTTGCGAACTCCAGCCGGCTGCGGAGGCCGCCGACGGGCTGCCCGCCGTCGAACCCGCAGCGCCGACCGTCAGCCGCGCCTACGTGTGCCAGTGCGGCCGGCCCGTGTACCTGGGCAACAGCCAGTGCCTGGCCTGCGGCACGCCGCTGGGCTACGTGATCGAGCGGCTCGGCGTGGTGCCGCTGGCGCCGGCGGCCGAGCCCGACACCTACACCATGTTCGACCACGCCGACGGCCAGGCCTTGCGGCGCTGCGCCAATTTCCATACGGCCGCCGGCTGCAACTGGATGGTGCCCGCGCGCGCCCTCGTCCCTGCGGCCGAGCCGCACAGCGGCGGCCTGGAAGAAGGCTTCTGCCTGGCCTGCAGCACGACGCGGACCATCCCCGACCTCTCCGTGCCGGGCAACGACGCGCTGTGGCGCAAGCTGGAGGCGGCCAAGCGGCGGCTCGTCTCGCAGCTGCTGGCCCTGGGCCTGCCGGTGCGCACGCGCTTCGCCGATCCGGCGCATGGCATGACCTTCGACTTCCTCGGCAGCGTGCCGGGGCAGGAGCAGGTGATGACCGGCCACCAGAATGGCGTCGTCACGCTCAACGCTGAGGAGGCCGAAGACGCCGTGCGCGAACGCATCCGTGCCCAGATGCACGAGCCCTACCGCACGCTGCTGGGGCATTTGCGCCACGAGATCGGCCACTACTACTGGGACGTCCTGGTGCAGGGCACGCCCTGGCTGGAGGGCTTCCGCCAGCTCTTCGGCGACGAGACGCAGGACTACGCCGCGGCGCTGCACAGCCACTACGAGAACGGCCCGCCCGCCGACTGGGCGCTGCGCTGCGTGACCAGCTACGCCAGCACCCATCCCTGGGAGGACTGGGCCGAGACCTGGGCCCACTACCTGCACATGGCCGACACGGCCGACACCGCGCTGAGCTTCGGCCTCGACGCGACGGACGTCGAGCTGACCAGCGACCTCTTCGGGCCGGACGACCTGTGGCAGCCCGCGCATCCCGATGCCGGCCGCTTCCTCGATTTCATCAACGGCTGGGTGCGCCTGACGAGCGTGCTCAATGAGCTGTCGCGCAGCATGGGCCAGCCCGACTTCTACCCCTTCGTGCTGCCGCGCGCGGCGGTGGGCAAGCTGCAGTTCATCCACCAGATCGTGGCGCAGCAGCGCGAGGGCGCGCCGCCGGCCTGAGAGCGTGTTCAAAGTCTCGTGCTGTTGATGTGAGAAGCTCTGGGAGTGAGAAAAGGCTACCCGAGCGATATTAAGCGCGAGCAGTTCGAAGTAATCCGGCCACTGCTGGAGAGTGCTCGCAGAAAG
>JASGDG010000353.1:0-6338 GCA_047607325.1 Xenophilus sp.
CTCGGAGCGCGAGTTCCAGGTCTTCCTCAAGCTGGCGCGGGGAGAGACGGCCGGGGAGATCGCCAGGACGCTGTCCTTGTCGGTCAAGACGGTCAGCACCTACCGCACGCGGCTGATGGAGAAGATGCACCTCTCTTCCAACAGCGACCTGACCTACTATGCGCTGAAGAACAAGCTCATCGATTGACCGGGCGGCGCCGCGCCCTCACGCCTCCGGACGCAACGAGGGGGCCGGTGTCTGTGCGCCGTCCTGCGCCAGGCAGAATTCCACCAGTGCATCGATCTCGTTGGACTTGTCGAACACCGCGTCCACCCCCAGCTGCGCGCAGCGCCTGCGGATGTCCGGCGTGGCGTAGTTGCTCAGCACGACGACCTTCTGATTGGGCTGTCGGCCGATGCAGGCCTGCAGCACGCCCAGGCCGCTGCCCTGCTTGAGGAAGAGGTCGACGATGGCCAGCTGCCAGGTGCCGGTGTTCTCGCCGAGCCAGCGGCGCGCCTCCTGCTCGGTCTCGGCGAAACCGACGGCGCTGACGGCGGTCAGCTCCTCCAGCGTACCGACGAGGTTCTCGCGGATGGTCTGGTTGTCCTCCACGATGTACGTGTGAAGTCGTTGGATCATGGGGTGCGCCTTGCTGTTTCGCGCTGCCGGCACGCAGACTGACTCCATTGCCGCCACTGAGAAGACATGGCCGGGATGCTACCGAGGCGCCGGCCGGTCGCGATGCAAGCGCGCGCGGCTTGAAGTCGTAGGAGGCGGCTGACAGGCTGCGTCGCAGGCCGGCGGCCGGTGTCCGCACACCGGGCAGCCGGGGTCGCGCGCGACTTGCAGCGTCTCGAAGCGGCTGCCGCGGCCGTCGAACATCAGCAAGCGCCCGGCCAGCGATTCGCCGATGCCGCCGGCCAGCAGCTTCAGCGCCTCGTGCGCCTGCAGCGTGCCGATGGCGCCGACCACCGGCGCGAACACGCCCAGCACCGCGCAGCGCGTCTCCTCGAAGGCGGCGTCCGGCGGAAACAGGCAGGCGTAGCAGGGCGAGCCGTCGCCGCGCAGGTCGTACACGCTCAGCTGCCCGTCGAAGCGGATCGCTGCGCCGGCCACCAGCGGCTTGCGGTGGCGCACGCAGGCGGCGTTGACGGCATGGCGGGTGGCGTAGCTGTCGCTGCAGTCGAGCACCACGTCGGCCGCGGGCACCAGGCGGTCGAGCAGGCCAGCGTCGGCGCGCGCGGCCGACGTGGCGACCGCGACCGCCGGGTTGATGGCCGCCATGGCCGCAGCGGCCGAGGCCACCTTGGCCTGGCCCACGCGGGCGGTGGCATGGGCGATCTGGCGCTGCAGGTTGGTCAGGTCGACCTCGTCGTCGTCGACCAGGGTGATGCGGCCCACGCCGGCCGCCGCCAGGTACAGCGTCACCGGCGAGCCGAGGCCGCCGACGCCGATCACCAGCGCATGCGCGTCGGCCAGGCGCTGCTGGCCGTCGAGGCCGAATTCCTCCAGCAGGATGTGGCGCGAGTAGCGCAGCAGCTCGTTGTCGTCCATGGTGCGGCGGCGGCCGGCGGGCCGCGCTCTCAAGAAAAGAAAACGCCGGGCCGCCTCAAGTTTTCCTGCCCCCTGGTGGCACTCAGTTGTCCTTCTTCTCTTCCTTGCTCTCGACGATCACCTGCGTCTTGCTCACGATCACCGGCTGGCCCTTGAGCTGGTTGAGCGCCTGGACCAGCGGGAAGTCCTTGTCGCTGCCGAACTCGGGCGTCTTGCGTTCCTGCGGCGGCTTGCTGGCTTCTTCCTCCAGACGCTTGCGGGCCTCGTCGCGCGCCTTCTCGCGCTCGGGGTCCTTCGCTTCGGGGCCCTGGCCGCTGGACAGGTGCTTTTCCAGGTCGGCCTCGCGCATGCGCAGGGCGGCGTAGGGACTGCCCTCCGCACTTTCGTCCACCAGCACGTTGGGCACGATGCCCTTGGCCTGGATCGAGGTGCCGCTGGGCGTGTAGTAGCGCGCGGTGGTGATCTTCAGGCCGGTGTCGGGGCCGAGCGGACGCACCGTCTGCACCGAGCCCTTGCCGAAGGTCTGGCTGCCCAGGATGAGGGCGCGCTTGTGATCCTGCAGCGCGCCGGCCACGATCTCGCTGGCCGAGGCCGAGCCCTCGTTGACCAGCACCACCAGCGGCACCGTCTTGAGCCCTGCCGGCAGGCCGCGCAGCGGGTCGCCGCCCGAGCGGCGCTGGTAGTCCTCGGGGATGGCCTTGTAGACCTGCTTGCTCTCGGCCAGCTGGCCGTCGGTGGTGACGACGGTGGACTGGGCGGGCAGGAAGGCCGCGGACACGGCCACCGCCGCGTCCAGCAGGCCGCCCGGGTCGTTGCGCAGGTCCAGCACCAGGCCCTTGAGGCGGGGCTCCTGCTTGTAGATCTCTTCCAGCTTCTTGACGAAGTCGTCGACCGTGCGCTCCTGGAACTGCGAGATGCGGATCCAGCCGTAGCCCGGCTCCATCACCTTGCCGCGCACCGACTGGGTGCGGATCTCCTCGCGCGTGATGGTCACCGGGAAGGTGCGGCTCTCGTCCTTGCGGAAGATGGTCAGCAGCACCTTGGTGCCGGCCTCGCCGCGCATGCGCTTGACGGCATCGTTGAGCGAAAGGCCCTTGACGGCGGTGTCGTCGATCTTGGTGATGAGGTCGCCTGTCTTCAGGCCGGCGCGGAAGGCCGGCGAGCCTTCGATCGGCGAGACGACCTTGACCAGGCCGTCCTCCTGCGTGATCTCGATGCCCACGCCGACGAAGCGGCCGGAGGTGCCCTCGCGGAATTCCTTGAAGGCCTTCTTGTCGAAATACTGCGAGTGCGGATCGAGCCCCGAAACCATGCCGGAAATGGCGTCGGAGATCAGCTTCTTCTCGTCCACCGGCTCGACGTAGTCGGTCTTGATCATGCCGAACACCGCGGCGAGCTGCTGCAGCTCTTCCAGCGGCAGAGGGGCGAGCGCACCGCGTGCCACCGTTTGCAGCGACACGGTGGTCAGGGCACCGGCCACGGCGCCTGCGGCGACCCAGCCGGTGATCTTCAGTTTCTGGCCCATGGGGTTCCTTCTGGCGACCTGTTCAGGTCAATATACACAGCTTGGAAACAAGTTCGCGGCCGCGGTTCCGTGGCCCCGCGCGGCGGTCGGACACGTCTGCGGCGTGGCGCGAGGCCGGCGGTTCAGGCCTTCCCCTGCGAGGCGACGGCCGCGGCGGCCTTCTCGGCGGCCGCCGCATCGCCCAGGTAGTAGTGGCGCAGCGGCTTGAGGTCGTCGTCCAGTTCGTAGACGAGGGGGATGCCGTTGGGGATGTTCAGCCCCACGATGTCGCTGTCGGAGATCCCGTCCAGGTACTTCACCAGCGCCCGGATCGAGTTGCCGTGCGCCGCCACCACGATGCGGCGGCCGGCGCGGATGGCCGGCGCCATGGATTCGTTCCAGAAGGGCAGCACCCGCGCCACCGTGTCCTTCAGGCATTCGGTCAGCGGCACCTGCTCGGGCGCCAGCTTGGCGTAGCGGACGTCGCTGCGCTCGCTGCGCGGATCGGCCGGCTCCAGCGCCGGCGGCGGGGTGTCGTAGCTGCGGCGCCAGACCAGCACCTGCTCGTCGCCGTATTCCTTGGCCATGTCGGCCTTGTTCAGGCCCTGCAGCGCGCCGTAGTGGCGCTCGTTCAGGCGCCAGGAGTGGATCACCGGCAGCCAGGTGCGGTCCAGCTCGTCCAGCACGTGCCACAGCGTGCGCGTGGCGCGCTTGAGCACGCTGGTGTAGGCCACGTCGAAATCGTAGCCTTCGGCCTGGAGCAGCCGGCCGGCCTGCTTGGCCTGCGCGATGCCGGTGGGCGTGAGGTCCACGTCCGTCCAGCCGGTGAACCGGTTCTCGAGGTTCCAGGTCGATTCGCCATGGCGGATCAGCACCAGTTTGTGCATGGAGGCCTTTTCGGTAGGTGGGAGGGAAAACCGGCATTCTAAAATCCCGGGTTTCCCACTCGTCGCGCGCCCCGTGAAATTCATCTTCGACAACTGGATTCTGATCGTCATCGCCCTCGGTTCCGGCGGCATGCTTTTCTGGCCGATGCTGCGCGGCGCCGGCCAGGGTGCGCTGTCGGTCCAGGGGGCGGTGCAACTCATCAACCGCGAAAAGGGCGTGCTGGTGGACGTGCGCGAGCCGCAGGAGTACGCCGCCGGCCACCCGGTGGGGGCGCGCAACCTGCCGCTCGACCAGTTCGAGGCGAAGCTGGCCGGCGCCGTCAAGAACAAGGGCGTGCCGCTGCTGCTGATCTGCGCCGGCGGCAACCGGGCCTCGCGCGCGGCGGCCATCGCCAAGAAGCTGGGCTACGACAAGGCCCAAGCCGTGGCCGGCGGGCTCAAGGCCTGGAAAGAGGCTAACCTGCCTCTGGAAAACGCCTGAAAGCCCCTCGCATGCAACCCGTCAAGATGTACACCACCGCGGTCTGCCCCTACTGCATCCGCGCCAAGCAGATCCTCAAGTCCAGGGGCGTCGAGCAGATCGACGAGATCCGCGTCGACGCCGACCCCGCCGCCCGCCAGCAGATGATGGAGCTCACCCGGCGCCGCACCGTGCCGCAGATCTTCATCGGCGACACCCATGTGGGCGGCTGCGACGACCTGATCGCCCTGGACGGCCGCGGCGGGCTGGAGCCGCTGCTGCAAGGGCGATAATCCGCGATTCCCTTTTCCGGAGCGTCGCTCGCGCAGCGCGGGTTGCCGCGCTCCGGCTCCCTCCGACCGACACCGACACACCATGGCCGACCAGCAAGCCGCAGACCCCGTTTTCCAGATCCAGCGCGTCTACCTGAAGGATCTCTCGCTGGAGCAGCCGAACTCCCCGGCCATTCTGCTGGAGCAGACCCAGCCCACCGTCGACATCCAGCTCGGCGTCGAGGCCCAGAATGTGGCCGAGGGCATCTTCGAGGTGTGCGTGTCGGCCACGGTGCAGACCAAGATCGAGGACCGAACCGTGTTCCTGGTCGAAGCCAAGCAGGCCGGCATCTTCGAGATCCGCCATCTGCCCGAGGACCAGGTGGGTCCGATCCTGGGCATCGCCTGCCCGCAGATCGTCTACCCCTACCTGCGCGGCAACGTGGCCGACGCGATCCAGCGCGGCGGCTTCCCGCCCGTGCACCTGGCCGAGATCAACTTCCAGGCCATGTACGAGCAGCAGCAGGCGCAGGCGGCCGGCCAGTTGCCGGCCAACGCCCAGTAACGCCACCCCCGGACGCCGATGCGCATCTGCGTGCCTGGCGCCGGCGCCTGGGGTACGGCGCTGGCCATCAGCGCCGCCGGCCATCCCGCGGCCGGGCATGATGTGACCCTCTGGGCGCGCGACGACCGCCAGGCTGCCGCCATGGCCCGGGAGCGTGGCAACGCGCGCTACCTGCCCGGCATCCCTTTTCCGCCCTCGCTCCAGGTGCGCGGCGGCGCGCTGCTGCCGCTCGCGCAGGCGGCCGATCTGGTCGTCGTCGCCACCCCCGTGGCGGCGCTGCGTGGGCAGCTGTCGGTGCTGAGCGGCCTGCGGGTGCCCGTCGTCTGGCTGTGCAAGGGCGTCGAACCGGCGGGCGCCGGGGAGCAGGGCCTGCTGGCGCACGAGATCCAGGCGCAGGTGGCGCCGGGCCTGCGCGGCGGCGTGCTCAGCGGCCCCAGCTTCGCCCAGGAGGTGGCACGCTGCCGGCCCACCGCCCTGGTGGCGGCCAGCGCCGACGCCGGCGTGCGCGACGCGCTGGTGGCTGCCTTCCATGGCCCGACGCTGCGCGTCTATGCCAATGACGACATCGTGGGCGTGGAAGTCGGCGGTGCCGTCAAGAACGTGCTGGCCATCGCCGCCGGCCTGGCCGACGGCCTGGCGCTGGGGCTCAATGCCCGCGCCGCGCTCATCACCCGCGGACTGGCCGAGATGACGCGGCTGGGGGTGGCGCTGGGTGCGCGGCCGGAAACCTTCATGGGCCTGTCCGGCCTGGGCGACCTGGTGCTCACCGCCACCGGCGACCTGTCGCGCAACCGGCGCGTGGGCCTGCTGCTGGCCGAGGGCCGCACCCTGGCGCAGGCCGTCGAGTCGCTGGGCCACGTGGCCGAGGGCGTGCACTGCGCCCGCACCGTCATGCAGCGCGCCCGCCACCTGGGGGTGGACATGCCCATCGCCGAGGGCGTGGTGGCCTTGCTGGACGGCCGGCTGGCGCCCGCCGATGCCGTGCGCGTGCTGATGGAGCGCGAGCCCCGTACCGAGGCCGGCGGGCTTCAGGCCGGCGCGTAGGCCAGCCGCACGTAAATGGGAGCGAAGGCCTCGGCCTGGGTGATCTCGACCAGGGTCTCCTTGGCCAGCTCC
>JASGDG010000354.1:0-4616 GCA_047607325.1 Xenophilus sp.
GCCGCCCCCGCCTTGCGCGCCGTGGCCGGCGCGCTCCCGTCTTCTCCCCCGGGGCCGCGCCGCACGGCCGCGACAGCCCTCGGGCGGCCGGGCCGCTACAGTCGCCGGCATCGGGCCGGCGGCTCTGCCGGCGCCCGCCCCCTGCCCTTCAAGACGGAACCAGAAAGGATCACAGCGCATGAGCAGCAGCATCGACTTCACCGGCCGCGTGGCCATCGTCACCGGCGCCGGCGGCGGCCTGGGCCGCCAGCATGCGCTGGCCCTGGCCGCGCGCGGCGCCAGGGTGGTGGTCAACGACCTGGGCGGCGCGATGGACGGGCAGGGCGGCTCGGCCTCGGCGGCGCAGAAGGTGGTGGACGAGATCCGCGCCGCCGGCGGCGAGGCCATCGCCAACGCCGCCTCGGTGACCGACTTCGCCGCCGTGCAGGCCATGGTGCGGCAGGCGCTGGACACCTGGGGCCGGGTGGACGTGCTGGTCAACAACGCCGGCATCCTGCGCGACAAGAGCTTCGCCAAGATGGAGCTGGACGACTTCCGCCGGGTGGTGGACGTGCACCTGATGGGCGCCGTGCACTGCTGCAAGGCCGTCTGGCCGGTGATGACCGAACAGAAGTACGGCCGCATCGTCAACACCACCTCGTCCAGCGGCCTGTACGGCAACTTCGGCCAGAGCAACTACGGCGCCGCCAAGATGGCGCTGGTGGGGCTGATGCAGACGCTCAGCCTGGAAGGCGCGAAGAACAACATCCACGTCAACTGCCTGGCGCCCACCGCCGCCACGCGCATGACCGAGGGGCTGATGCCGCAGGAGGTGCTGGACGCGCTCAGGCCCGAGGCCGTGGTGCCGGCCATGCTGGTCCTGGCGGCCGAGAGCGCGCCCACCCGCACCATCCTGTGCGCCGGCGCCGGCACCTTCGAGGCGGCCCATGTCACGCTGACGCAGGGGGTGTACATCGGCCTGGGCGTCGACGCGCCGGAGAGGCTGGCCGCCCGGCTGGCCGGGGTCACCGACCGCCACGGCGAGCAAGTGCCGGCCAGCGGCGCCGCGCAGGGCGGCAACGAGGTCGCCCGGGCCATGGCGGCGCGCCGCTGAGCGCCGCCGGAAAAGAAAAGAGGCCCGCCGGAGCGGGCCTCAAGAGCAACCCTCGAGAAGGAGGAGAAGACGCATGGATGGAGGGTTGCCGGAAGCATCATCGCGGGAGCGACTGAACGCAACCTGATCGCCCCCGGCCTGCTAGGCGGCGAAGGCCACGCTCACCCGCAGGCCGCCCTTGGTCGAGGCGGGCACCAGGCGCAGCTGCGCGCCCAGCAGCTGCGCGTAGCGCGCCACGATCGCCAGCCCCAGGCCGGCGCCCTGGCCCAGCCGGCGGCCGTCCGCGCCCTGCGACCAGCGCTGCATCAGGTTCTGCCGCAGGGCTTCGGGGATGCCCGGCCCGTCATCCACCGCCGAGAGCACGCGCCGGCCATCCGCCTCCAGGCTCAGCTCCAGCGTGATGGTCCGGCCGCCGTAGCGCAGCGCGTTGTCGATCAGGTTGTCGAGGATGCCCTCGACCAGCGCGGTGTTGGCCAGCACCGTCCAGTGCGGCGCGTCGCTGCCGGGCGCATCCAGGCCGCGGGCGCCCAGGTCCACGCCGCACGCATCGGCGCGGGCCAGGTGGCGCAGCACCGTCCTGCGCACCAGCTCGTCCAGCGCGATGCGCTCGCGCTGGAGCACGGTGTCGGCCTCGTCGGCCAGCGCCAGGGCCAGCAACTGGTCCACCAGGTGGCTGGCGCGCGACTCGCTGGCGACGATGCGGTGCAACTGCTCCTTCCACACCGCCGGGTCGCCGTGCGTGAGGCCGTAGTTGGCCAGCGCGCGGATGCCGGCCAGCGGCGTGCGCAGCTCGTGCGCCACGCTGCCCGCGAACTCGCGCTGCGCGCGCGCGCTGCGGTCCAGCCGCGCGAACAGCGCGTTCATCGCGTCGCCCAGGTGCCGCAGTTCCAGCGTGGTGCGCGCCACCGGCACGGGCGCCAGGTCGCCGGGCGAGCGCGCCCTGAGCGCCCGGCGCAGCTCGTCCAGCGGCAGGAGGTCGCGCGCCACGCCGTGCCACAGCCACAGCGCCAGCAGCAGCATCAGCGCCGTCTGCGGCAGCGTGGCGAAGAGCAGCAGCCGGCCGAGCAGCGCCGAGCGCGTGTGCGTGGTCTCGGCCACGACGACGTCGTAGGCCGTGCCGTCGACGACGCGCCGCAGGCTCACGGCGCGCAGCGGCTGGCCGCGGTAGCGGATGTTGCCGATGCGCGAGTCCGCATCGGCCGCACCGGACGGCGCGTGCAGGTCCGCCTGTCCTGCGATCCGCTCGCCGTCGGCCGAACGCAGCACCGCGAAGCGCACCGTCTCCGCCTGGTCGAACAGCACTGCCGTCACCTCGCCCGGCGAGAGGCTCAGCGCCGCACGGCCGTCGTCGCCGGTGCGCAGGCTGGAGGCGAGGGCGGAGGCGTCGTCGAGCATGGCCCGGTCGAAGGCCTGCTCGGTGAAATGGTTGGCCACCCACATCGCCACCAGCGTGCCGACGAACCAGGTGAAAGCCAGCGGCAGCATCACGTGCCGCAGCACGCGCGAGCGCAGCGTCGGCGGTGTTTCGGCGGCAGGCTCCTGCCGTTCGCCCTGCGGCGCATCATGCGCGGCGGCCTTGTCCACGGGTGCGGAAATCCTCATGCGGCCGCACACTAGCAGCAGGGTCCGCGGGCCGCAAAAAAATGGTCAGCGCACGGTCAGTGCCGTGTCAGTGCACCGTCAGAGCAGGGTCAGTGGTGGGTCAGTGCTTCGCGGCGACAGTCGCGTGGCCATGATTTCACTCGCCTCACACCAGGCACCCGCGGTGCTGCTGCTGCCCGGCCTGTGCAGCACGCCGGACGAACTGATGCACCTGCGCGTCGCGCTGCGCCATGCCGGCTGCGCGGTGTCGGCGCCGCACATCAGCGGCTACTCCTTCGACGCCGCGCAGCCGGTGCAGCGCGCCAGCCGCTTCGGCGCGTGGGTCGATGCCGTGGCGGCCGAGGCGCAGGCGCTGCGGCGGTCGCACGGGCGGGTGCTGCTGGCCGGCATCTCGGCCGGCGCCGCCCTCGCGCTGGCGGCGGGGCAGACGCTGGGCTGCGCGGTGGACGGGCTGGTGCTCATGTCCACCGCGCTGCGCACCGACGGCTGGGCCGTCGCGCGCAGCCGCTGGCTGCTGCCGCTGGCGCTGTACACGCCGCTCGGGCGGCTGTGGCGCTACCGCGAGAAGCCGCCCTACGGTGTGAAGAACGAACGGGTGCGCGCGTGGATCGCGCGCGAGCTGCAGGTGCGCCGCGTCTCGCGCGCCGGCTGCGCCGCCATCGGCGTGGCGCACCTGCGCGAGTACGACCGCCTGCGCCGCGCCGTGCGCCGCGCGCTGCACCGCGTCGAATGCCCGGTGCTGGCGCTGCATGCGCGCGAGGACGAAGTGGCCAGCCTGGCCAACCTCGATCTGCTGGCGCGCGGCCTGGTGCGCGCGCCGCTGCGCACCGTGGTGCTGGACAACAGCTACCACATGATCTCCATCGACAACGACCGACTGCGCGTGGCGCAGGAGACGGTCGCTTTTGCCGCGGCCGTGGCGGCCCGCGCCCCGGTTTCCTTCACCTTGCCCGAACGGGTGTTTCCATGACGAGCGACGGCATCACTTTCCAGACCCTTTCCCGGATCCTCCAGGACGAGCACCACGTGGACCCCGCGCGCATCCAGCGCGGGACGGCGCTGGCCGACCTCGGCCTCGATTCGCTCGCGCTGATGGAGTTCGTCTTCTCGGCCGAGGACGCGCTGCGGCTGCGCCTGCCCGAGGACCGGCTCGATCCGCGCGCCGCCGGCATCACGCTGGGCGATCTGTGCGATGCCATCGACGTCTACGCCGCCGGGCAGCACGAGGTGCCCGGCCGTGCCGCGCATGCATGAATCCGGGATGGGTGAGCCGGTCCTCGTCACCGGCATCGGCCTGGTCACGCCGCTGGGCGACACGCTGGCGGACTTCGATGCGGCACTGATGTCGGGGCGCAGCGCCATCGGCATGCGGGCGCTGGCGATCGACGGCCTGGACGCCTGCGAGGTGCCGGCGGCGGCCTGCGCGGACTTCGACGAAGGGGCGCAGCGCAGCCCTTCCGGCGTGCAGCCCGACCGCGGCACGGCGATGGCGCTGCGCGCTGCGCGGCGGGCCTTCTCCGCAGCCGGGCTGGAAGGCGCGGACGGCGGTGTCGCACCGGAACGCCTGGGCATCTACTGGGGCTGCGGCATGGGCGGCGCCGCCAGCTTCGACCAGGCGACGCAGTCCCTGTACGTCCGGCGCCGGCGCCTGCGGCCGACCACCGTGCTCACCACCATGCCCAACGCGGCGGCGGCGGAGCTGTCCCTGGCCCTGGCGGCGCGCGGCGCCTCGCTCGGCTATGCCTGCGCCTGCGCCTCGTCGGCGGTGGCCATCGGCGAGGCGATGCGCGCCCTGCGCGGCGGCTGGATCGACGTGGCCGTGGCCGGCGGGCACGAGGCGCTGCTCACCCCGGGCGTGATGGCCGGCTGGCAGGCCATGCGCGTGCTGGCGCCGGGGCCGGCGTCGCGCCCCTTCGCCGCC
>JASGDG010000355.1:0-19456 GCA_047607325.1 Xenophilus sp.
CTTTGCGGCCGCCGCCTTGATGCCCTCGTGGCTGTCGCTGATCACCAGCTTGACCCCGCGCAGGCCGCGCCGGTTCAGGCTGCGCAGGAACTCGGTCCAGAACGGCTCGGCCTCCGAGGCACCGACTTTGAGACCCAGCACCTCGCGCTGCCCGTCGGTGTTCACGCCCACAGCCACTATCACGGCCACGCTGACGATGCGTCCGGCCTACGCACTCCGGTTTTCAGGGGCAACCTCACCTGCGCACGTCCCTCACAAGTGCACAGTTCCAGGACCGCCAGCTTCTTGAATTCTGGCGGTCGAGGCACACTGCCGGCTCTGCCGACAACGCGCTGCCGGGAGTCTGGGTCCAGTTCATCAATCCAGGCACGCAGCGAATCGCAGCTCGGATAGTCCAACGCCTTGATCGTGGAGGCGATGCAGCGGCCGTGCTCGGCGTAGTGCTCGACAGCCCTCTCCTTCTGATTTTGAGAATACTTCGGCTTCGAGCGCACATAGCCAGCCGACAGGTCGAGGTGCCGCTCGTACTCCTCATGCCAGCTCTTCAAAGAGTTCTCCGTCGGGTAGCCCAACTGGCGGATCGTCGCCCCAGTTCGCTTGCCCAGCTTGCTGTAGAGCTCGACGGCTCGGATGCGGTCTTCGTATGAATAAATGGACTACCTTCAAAGATAGTCCAAGAAATCCGCCGCAGCCCCTACTCATGACATTTCACTTGTGAACAACAACGGATTTCGGCCCACCTGCCGAGAGCTAGCGTTGCCCGTCGTGGACAGCGACCTTCTCTTTGGTGAGTCCACCCAGGCGTGAGTGGATACGCCCCCCGGTACCCATGACCAGCGCGAACAGGATTTCGTTGGGCCGGGGTGCATCCTGGATGCCGACCTCCATGCTGTTGTAGTGGCTGCGCACATAGGACGCATGGATGTAGTGCAGCGGCACCATGAGGCGATAGCCGGTGGCCGCCACCGCCTTGGCGGCTGGAACCATGGCCTTGGGTTCGCCCAGGACCTCGCGCATGGCCCAGCCCCCGGCTTCGTGCCAGACGGCACCATGCTCCATTTCGCCGTTGACGCCGACGATCGCTGCCTTGCTGTAGACCTCGACCTTGTCACGGCCAAGTACCTCGACGAGTTCCGTCGCCAGCAGCGTGCCCAGTGACCGCAGTTCTGCCATGAAAGGCAGCAGGTCCGGCTCGTAGCGTCCCGCGTAGGGGTTCCTGATCACGGCGCAGGCAGCCGCCAGCTTCAGGGGCACCGCAGGCGGTGGCCCGCCCTCGTGGTAGGTCGTCTCGATGGTCAGGCTGCGCTTGCGAATCTCGATCAATGACATGGCGTCCTCACTGCTTGGGAATGTGTGCTTCGTTGACGACGGTGGTCCATTTCCTCAACTCTTCGTTGACCATCGCTGTCATCTCCTCGGGAGTGCTGCCGCGCGCCTCACCTCCCATGTCTGCCAGGCGCGCTTGCACGTCCGGCACCTGTAGCGCCTTGGCCGTGGCCGCCTGCAGTTGGTCGACGATCGGTCGGGGCGTTCCCGCCGGTGCCATGAACCCGGCCCAGGAGGTGACGTCATAGCCTGGTACTCCCTGCTCGGCGACCGTGGGCAGTTCGGGTATGGCGCTCCAGCGCTGCGCCCCGGTGGTGGCCACCGCCCACAGCTTGCCGGCTTTAATGTTCTGCATCACGGCCGTCGGCGGCGCGATGATGATCGGTACCTCGCCGCCGAGCAGCGCCGTCACCGAGGCCGCGTCCCCACGGTACGGGACGTGCAGCATCGGGGCCTTGGCACTCTTGACCAGCAGTTCGCCCGCGAGATGATGCGTCGAGCCAACCCCCGCCGTGCCGTAAGAAATGCTCTTGGCGTCGGCGCGGGCTGCCTTCAATACCTCCGCCAGGCTGCGGTACGGCGAATCCGCACGCACCACCAGCAGGAAGGGAAAGTACGTCACCGTCGAGATCATCTGAAAGTCCGAGACGGTGTGGTAGTTGAGCTTGTTGTACAGCGCCCCAGCCACCGCGTGGCCGCCGGTGGACAGCAGCAGGGTATAGCCGTCGGGCTTGGCGCGCGCGACGGTGGTCGCCGCAATCGTGCCACCCGCGCCGGTCTGTGCTTCGACCACGAAGGGCTGCCCGAGCGTCTTGGTCATCTCGGCGCTGACGACGCGCGCGATGGTGTCGGCATTGCCGCCAGCCGCGAAGCCCTGATAGATCTTGATCGGCTTGTCGGGATAGCCCTGGGCGTGGACGGAGAGGGAAAGAATGCAGGCCGTGATTGCGCCTGCAGCGAGAATATCTCTGCGCCGCATGATGTCTCCGTGTGAATTCTTGAACGCCCGCGTGGGGCGGTTCGGCAGGTGCGGCACTGCCACGCCTGCCGCTGGCAAGCCGCTCAGCCTTGCTGGACGATCGGGTTGCGCAGCACGCCGACGGCTTCGATCTCGACCTCGCACACGTCGCCGGGCTTCATGAAGCGCGGCGGCTTCTTGCTCCAGCCCACGCCCGCAGGCGTACCGGTGACGATCACGTCGCCGGGGGCGAGCGTGAAGATGGTCGATGCGTAGTTGATCAGCTTTGGAATGCTGAAGATCATGTGGCCGGTATGGCTGGACTGCACGACCTCACCGTTCAGGCGCGTTTCCAGCTTCAGCTCGCGACCCGGCGCGATCTCGTCGGCTGTCACCATCCAGGGGCCGAAGCCGCCGGTGGACTCGAAGTTCTTGCCAGAGGCGATCTGCTTGGCGTGGAACTGCCACTCGCGCACGCTGCCATCGTTGTAGACGGAGTAGCCGGCAACGTGCTCGTAGGCCTTGTCTTCGGGAATGTCGCGGCCTGCCTTGCCGATGATCACGGCCAGTTCGCCTTCCCAGTCCAGCGACTCGGACACGTGCGGACGCACGATCGGCTGGTTGTGGGCGGTCTGGGAGCGCCACACCCGCAGGAAGATCGGCGGCTGCTCGGACAGTTCGCGCTGCATGCCGGCGGCCAGCACCTCCTGGTGATGGTCCATGTAGTTGCGCACCGCGCAGACGATCTTCTCCGGACGGGGAATGACCGGTAGGAAGGTGATGTCAACCAGCTTCGTGGCGACGGGCAGGCCTTCCACATGCTTGGCGGCCTGCAGGTAATCGCCGGAGGCGATGTAATCGGCCAGTGTGGGCTGCTGCGGGCGTGCCGCACCCAGGTCCACGACGCCATCTCCGACGACCGCACCCCAGGTCTCGCGGCCTTGGTGGATGAACGACAACAGTTTCATGGGAACTCCAGAAGGGAAGTGTTGAAAGAAGGGGAATAGAAGCGGATCAGCCGGAGACCGCAGCGGCCTTGCCGCCGGGGGCCTTGGCTTGGAACTGGGCCTCCCACTGCGCCAGTGGCATGAAGGTCGGATCGCGCCGGCAGGTTTCCTCGGTCTCGCGCAGGATCGTTTCGTCGTCCTTGGTCAGGTCCAGAGGATCTCCATGGGGCTGAGCCACGTAGAAAGGCGTATCCACGTAGATCTCTATGGTGTTGCCTTCCGGGTCGCGCATATAGACCGACAAGGCGTTGCCGTGGTTCAGGCCGCGGACCTCGGTCGCCCCGCGCGCGATGGCCCGCGCCGAGATGTCACGCAGGTGCTGGATGCTGGGCACCACGAAGGAGATCTGCATCACCGTGCTGAACGTGGCGTCGGCCGGCCGGCCCGAGGCCAGCACCAACTGGTGATGCTGGTCCTCGCTGGCACTCGTGAACACCAGGTCGTTCTTGAAGGTGCTGCCCACGCCGCGATCGGTGATGGTCAGATCGAAGGTTTCCGTGTAGAAGGCCACCATGCGCTCCAGATCGGTAACGAAAATGCCGAAGTGGAAGGGAGTGGGCCGAAGGACTTTGAGCATGATGACAAGGTCTCCAGGTCGATCGATTGCAAAGCAGGTGGTGCGCTACGCCGAGGCGCCGGCTTGGAGCACCGCCTCCACGTTGCGCTGTGTACTCAGGATGTGCTCTTCGAGCAGCGCGCAGGCGGTGCCCACGTCTCTGCGCAATGTCGCGTCCATGATCTTGCGGTGCTCATTGGACTTGCGCCGCCCCGCCTTGCGAAACCGCGCCGAATAGCGGCGGTACCTCTCGGCCTGGTCGAAGAGACTCGCACCCCACAGGCGCATCCGCTCCGAAGGGCAGGCCGCAAGCAGCGCCATATGAAAACCGCGATGCAACTGAGACCAGCTGTCGTCGAGAATGACCGGCCCGTCGCTCAATCTCGACTCGACGCGTTCCAGGCGGTGGTAGGCCGCGACGACCGCTCCTTCCCAGGCATCGTCGCCATGCGTGATGGACTCGCGCAGCGCGAGGACGTCCAGCAACAACCGCATGCGGGTAATGTCCTCGAGGTCCTCGAGCGAGACGGAGGCCACGCGAAAGCCCCGACGCTCATCCGCGCGAATCAACCCCTCCTGTGCCAGACGGCTGAGCGCCTCGCGCAGCGGGCTGCTCGAAAAACCGTAGCTCGTCTGAAGCTCGTCGATCTTGAGCTTGGCGCCTGCCGGGAATTCGCCGGTCAGCACCCCATGGCGCAGCCGCTCGAACGCCTGTTCGACCAGTGGTGGGTCACGTCGTGGAACTTCTTTATTGTGCATATCAATAATTTTATGCATAAATTTCACGTCCCGCAGCAAACCACCCGCCCCAAACCATGTCCGCTTCCATCACGACAGCGCCGATCCGACTCCTGGCGATCTCGGGCAGCCTGCGTCACGACTCGCACAACACGGCGGTACTGAGAAGCCTGCAGCCCTTGCTGCCGCCCAGCGCCTCCATCGAACTCTTTCCCCTGAACGACGTGCCGCTGTACAACGCCGACCTCGACGAAGACGATCCGCCGCAGTGCGTGGCTCGCCTCAAGGATGCGATCCGGGCGGCCGATGGCATCGGTCATCTGCTCGCCCGAGTACAACTACGCTACGGCATGCCGGGCGTGCTGAAGAACGCGATCGACTGGGCATCTCGCCCTGGATTTGTCTCTCCACTCAAAGGTAAACCCGCGCTGATCATGACCGCCTCGCCGGGCACCGCCGGCGGCGTGCGCGCCCAGGCCCAGATCCGTGACGCACTGGCCGCCACGCTGGCCCGCCCGATCGTTCGCCAGCACGTGACGATCGCCAATGTCGCAACACGTTTGCGCGATGGGCGCCTGATCGACGATGCTACGCTGGACTTCATCAAAGCGGCACTGGGCGACCTGCTGGGCGAGATCACCCTGCTGAGAACGCGCCCGCACAGCCGCTGAGGCCACGGTCAAACGGGGGGCGACAGCGCGCTCCATCGCTCAGCGCGAACGGGCCGCCCCCAGCAACACGAACAGCATGGTGGCCGACTGGTTTCCTGGATTGCGCCAGGCGTGGCGGTTGCCATGCTGCACCGCCACCTCGTGCTTGCGCAGTTGGACCTGCTGGCCATCGTCGAGTTCGAGCGTGATTTCCCCCTCCAGCACGATGTCGTAGTCGATGCTGTCGGTGGTGTGCATGCCGGGGTGGTCGGGCTCGAAGGTCTCGGCCAGACCCGGCACCAGGCATGCGAATTCTGCCCCGAACGCCGCCGCGTCGAATTCCGCGCTGGTCATCCCGGAATCCGGTGGGAAGGTCACGATCATCAACCGCGACCCGCCAACACCAGGCACGAAGCCCACTTGCGTCGTCTGGTCCTCGATGACCTCGCCCCTCCCGACTTGCTGGGCCGCCTCCGTGGCCCAGATCAGCGAGGCCACGAACCCCGGCGCCGTACTGAACTCGGCGCGACGTGGCGCGACGCTGTCCGAAATCACTGTGGCCTTTCCATCTCGGCCCGTACCCGCCACTACGCGTCGGATCTGCATGGCGGGTCCTCTCAGGGGTTGATGACGAAGTTGCTGAAGCCGCCGTTGCGGCCCGCAATGCCCGAGATGGCCTCGTTGACCTGGTCGAGCGGATAGCACACGTGCTCGAATACCGACAGATCCAAGGTGCCCGCCTCGGCCATGTCGGCCATGTCCTGGCCCTCGCCCGCCGTGAACCAGGCCGACCCTTCGATGCCCTGCTGTTCGTCCATCATCGTGTGCAGGTCCAGCCCGACCATGCCCATGATGGCGCCGATGTTGTAGGCCTTGCCGCCGCGCTTGAGTGCCCGCACGCCCTGCTGCAAGGTTTCGTGGGGTGCGCCCGGGCCGAGGGCGTCGATGAAGGTGTCCACGCCAAGGCCCTCCGTACGCGCCTTTGCCCACACGTCGATCGCCTCGCCGCCCGCGTTGGAGAACACCTCGATGCGATCGGGTGCCAGCGCCTTGACCCGGTCCAGCAGTTCCTGGTTGCGTCCGGTACCCAGGATGCGCGTAGCGCCCATGGCCAGCCCGAACAGGGCGCCCCCCAGGCCCAGCGTTCCGCTGATGCCGTTGATCAGCACGCTCTTGCCCGGGCCGACCTCGGCCTTGCGCATCGCCGAGTACATGGTGCCCAGGTAGCCGAAGCGGGCCGCTTGGTTGAAGCTCACGTTGTCCGGCAGTTTCACCAACGCGTACTGCGGCGCGATCATGTACTCGCACAGCCCGCCATAGGGGTAGTTCTTGAACAGCTTGAGCGAGTTCTGCGAGAAGCCGAAGTAGCCGCTGAACGCATAGTGTGTGCAGTTGATCAGGTCGCCGTTTCGGCAGGCACGGCACCCGCCGCAGTACAGCCCCGGGTTGACATAGACCCGGTCACCAGGCTTCCAGACATAGACGTGTGAGCCCACCGCCGTGACTTCGCCCGCCGGGTCCAGCCCGAAGACCGCCGGCAGCGGCGGCAGCGGCAGTTCGGGAAACCAGGTCGTCCAGTTCGCCAGGATGTTGCCGAGGTTGGGAACGATGCCGCAGGCGCGCACGCGCACCTGCACGTCATTCGCGGCAGGCTGCGGAATGGGAATCTGCTCGATCTCCATGGGGGCGCCCACGTGGTGCAGCCGGGCGGCTTTCATCGTCGTCATGCAGTCTCCTTTGCTTAATTTATGCACAATAAATGATTCGTGCATTGTTTTGCCCGGCTGATTCATCCGCATCGGGTCTAACCATTAGTGCACGATATATATTTTTATGCATAATTTTACATACGCGCATTAGGAATGATTCATGCATGAAATCACCATTGAGACATTCGACGTCGCCATCGTCGGCTTCGGGCCGGTGGGGGCCTCTCTGGCTGCCCTGCTGGGCCAGCGCGGGCACCGCGTGGCGGTGTTCGACAAATCGACCAAGATCTACCCTCTGCCACGCGCATTCGCGCTCGACCACGAGGCCATGCGGACCTTCCAGGGGATCGGCATCGCGGGATCGATGGCACCGCACATGACGGCGTACCGCCCCACGCTGTACCTGGGCGCCGACGGCGAGCCCATCCAGCACTTCGACATGGGGCCGCCGCCTTATCCGCTGGGCTGGGCACCCTCCTACACCTTCAACCAGCCCGCGCTCGAAACAGCGTTGCGCGAAGCAGTCCGGGCTCTGCCCAGCGTCACGGTGCGCGTGGGACATGAGGTGGTCGACCTGCAGCAGGCCGAAGACGGCGCAGTCCTGAGCACGGCGGCCGGCGGCGGCGCCCGCCAGGAAGTCCGCGCGCGGTACGTGGTGGCCTGCGATGGCGGCACCAGCCCAATTCGCAAGCGCCTGGGTCTGCCGCTCAAGAGCCTCGAATTCGTCGAGCCGTGGATCGTGGTGGACGTGCACGTCAAAGAGGACAAGCTCGCCCAGCTTCCCGCGACCAACATCCAGTACTGCAACCCGGCGCGCGCTTGCACCTACGTGGTGGGGCCTGGTACGCACCGGCGCTGGGAGTTCCTGCTGCTGCCCGACGAGGTCGAACGCGGCGAGATGCCACACGAGGCGATCTGGGCGCTGCTGTCGCCCTGGCTGCAGCCTGACGAAGCGCAGATCTGGCGCGCGGCCACCTACCGCTTCCATGCCGTGGTGCTCGAGCGTTGGCGCAGTGGTCCCGTGCTGCTGGCCGGCGACGCGGCCCACCAGATGCCGCCTTTCCTGGCGCAGGGGATGTGCCAGGGTCTGCGCGACGCGGTGAACCTTGCCTGGAAGCTCGATTGGGTGCTCACGGGACGCGCCGGCGACGTGCTGCTGGACACCTATGGCCAGGAACGCGGGCCTCAGGTCGAGGAGATCACCGCCACAGTCAAGCGGCTCGGACAGATCATCTGCGAACGGGATGCGACCCGCGCCAGGGAGCGTGATCGGCACCTGCGCGACGAACAGGGCGGCCAAGTGAAGATGCAGTTGCGCCAGAGTCTGCTGCCCGGCATTCATCACGGCCTGATCGACCAGGACGTGCCACCCGTCGGCACCCCCTTCCCGCAACCCAGCGGCCGGCTGGGCGGTGACCAGGCACCGCAGTGGATCGACGACCTCGTCGAACCCGGCTTCCGGCTCATGCTCAAGCACGCACCCGACACCAGCCTGCTGGCGTCCTGGCGCGAAGCCCTGGCAGCGCTGCAGGCGCAGGTCGTCAGCTTTGGGGAGACTGCGTCTCCCGCGGGTGTGCTGCAGTTCACAGAGGCCGATGGCGTCGTGGCCGACTGGTTCACGCACCACAACTGTGAAGCGGCCCTGGTTCGACCGGATCACATCGTCTACGGCGTGTCCGCGCAGGCGCAGCACAGCGGCGCGCTGCTCGACAAGGCCTGCCGGCAGTTGGGCTTGGCAGCGCAAGGTACCGCCACGCCAGCCGTCAAGGGGCGCGCATGAGTCGGCACGACAACCTGGTCGCTGGGGCATGGACGGGCACCGCAGCGTATGCGCCCAACCGCAACCCAAGCGACGTCGCCGACGTGATCGGCGAGTACGCGCAGGGAGATGCAACGCAGGTGAACGCCGCGGTTGCCGCGGCCACCGCGGCCTTGCCGGCATGGTCACTTGGCAGTGTGCAGGCCCGCAGCGACGCACTGGAAAAGATCGGGCTGGAACTGCTCGCTCGCAGAGGTGAATTGGGCGAGCTGCTGTCGCGCGAGGAAGGCAAGACGCGCGCCGAAGGCATCGGCGAAGTGACCCGGGCAGGCCAGATCTTCAAGTTCTTCGCCGGCGAATGCCTGCGGCTGGCCGGGGAGGTGCTTCCCTCGGTTCGCCCGGGCATCGGCGTAGAGGTCACCCGCGAGCCCATCGGCGTCGTGGGGCTGATCACGCCATGGAACTTCCCGATCGCCATTCCCGCCTGGAAGATCGCCCCGGCGCTGGCCTTCGGCAACTGCGTGGTGCTCAAACCCGCCGACCTCGTGCCGGGCAGCGCCTGGGCCCTGGCGGACATCATCCACCGCGCGGGCATTCCTGCTGGCGTGTTCAACCTGGTCATGGGTCCGGGGCGGGTGATCGGCGACGCACTGGTGAACCACTCGGATGTGGCGGCGATCAGTTTCACGGGTTCGATGGGCGTGGGCCGTCGCATCGGCGCGCGTTGCGCCGAGTTGCACAAGAAGGTGCAACTGGAGATGGGCGGCAAAAACCCACAAGTAGTACTGGATGACGCCGACCTCGCCCAGGCGGTGGATCTGTGCACCCAGAGCGCCTTCTTCTCCACCGGCCAACGCTGCACAGCAGCGAGCCGTCTCATCGTCACCCATGGCATCTACCCGCGCTTCATCGACGCATTGCAGGCGCGCATGGCCGCACTCAAGGTGGGTGATGCGCTCGCGGCAGGTACCGACATCGGCCCCGTGGTGAGCCAGGCGCAACTGGAGCAGGATCTTTCATACGTGGAGATCGCCCGCGCCGCAGGCGCCAAGGTGGCGTTCGGCGGCGAGCGCACCGCCTGCCACACGGGCAGCGGCAAGCAGGGCTACTTCCTGCGGCCGGCGCTGCTGACCGAGACGACGCCTGCCATGCGCATCAACCGCGAGGAAGTCTTCGGCCCTGTGGCCAGCGTGATCCGGGTGAAGGACTACGAGGAGGCGCTGCACGTGGCCAACGACACCGAGTTCGGGCTTTCAGCCGGCATCGCCACCACCAGCCTGAAGCACGCCACGCATTTCAAGCGCCACGCACAGGCGGGCATGGTGATGGTGAACCTGCCCACTGCGGGGGTGGACTACCACGTGCCCTTCGGCGGGCGCAAGGGCTCCAGCTACGGCCCGCGCGAGCAAGGACGCTATGCGCAGGAGTTTTTTACCGTCGTGAAGACCGCCTACATGCTTGCCTGATCTTGCATCTCATCCCATCACCGACAAGGGCATTGGAGACCTCTCGCATGTCGACCTTTTCCATCAACCGCAGAACACTCCTCGCCGCCGGCGGCGCCTGGAGCGCCGCTCTGGGCCAACCGAGTTGGTCGCAGATGGCCAACGCAGTGCGCAAGATCTACGTCGGATTCCCAGCCGGCGGAACGGCTGACAGCCTTGCACGCGCGATCTCGCCGCTGTTGAGCGAGGCGGGCGGCGGAGCCTACGTCGTGGAGAACAAGTCCGGGGCTTCGGGCCAACTGGCCGCCGAAGCGGTGCGGCAAGCGCCCGCGGACGGCACTAGCCTGCTGCTGACGCCTTCGTCGGTGCTGACCCTGGTACCGCACCTGTACAAGAAACCCATGTACGACACGCAGCGCGACTTCGTGCCGGTGGCCTGTGTCTGCGACCACTCCTTCGCGTTGGCCGTCAACGGCAACTCACCGATCAAGGACCTTGCGGGATTTGCCGCCTGGGTCAAAGTGGATCCGAGCAAGGCCACCTATGCCACGCCGGGCCCGGGCAGCGGCCCACACTTCCTGGGCGTCGCACTGGGCCAGGCCATCGGCCAGCCGCTGGTCCACGTGCCATATCGCGGCGTGGCGCCGGGCCTGCAGGATCTCATGGGCGGCCAGGTGGCCTGCACCGTCAACCCGCTGCCCACCATGCTGGAGTACCACCGCGCGGACCGCATCCGCATCCTGGCGGTCTCCAGTCCGACCCGGCTGGCTTCGCTGCCGGACGTGCCGACCTTCACCGAATCAGGCTACCGCTCGGTGGAACTGGTCGAGTGGTACGGACTCTTCGCACCCGCGAAGCTGCCGGAAGCCGCCCGCGTGCAGATCGGCAATCGCGTCAAGCAGGCGACGGCCAGCGCAGACATGCAAGCCGCGGCCAAGCGCCTGGAAGTCATTCCACGCTACGAGGACTCCGCCGCACTCACGCGCCTTGTGAAGCAAGACCTCGAGCGTTGGCGCCAGCAGGCTGCCAGCACGGGCATCCAACTTGAATGAACCACGAGTGACCATCCTATGACGCAAGCTTCTTCCCCCTCTGACGATGTCGCCGCGGCGCTGCTGGACCTCGAAGCCCAGCGTGGTGACGCGATGAAGCGCGGCGACTTCGCTCGCCTGCGCGAAATCCTGCACCCTGGCCTGACCCACGTGCACGCGAAGGGCCAGATCGACGACTACGAAAGCTATTTCCGCTCGGGCGGCACGCACGTGGACTACCAGCAGGTCGATCGATCCGACCTGAAAGTGCAGGTCCTGGGCGAGGCCGCGGTCATGACGGGCCGTCAACTGCTGGTCGCCGTGCGCAAGGACGGCAGCGGCACGGTGCGGATTGACTCGCGCGTGCTGCAGGTCTGGGCGCTGCACGAGGGGCGATGGCGCCAGATCGCCTTCCAGACCACACCACTCGAATTGAGCATCACGTAAGTGCAGCTGATCTGCACTCACTTATACCAATCTGCTTTCAATAATTTAGGTATTATGTTCATCCACGGACTTCAAGGAGCCGCGGATGAAGAGCTTGATCGTGGGCGACGAGGCCACCGTGCACCGACTGGCCGAGAGGCTGAAGACGGCGAGCAGCCCCTCGCAGTACAAGCGCATCCAATGCGTGCTGCTGCGGGCCACGCTGGGCAGCTCGGCTGCAGAGATTGCGCAACTGCTCGGCTGGTCCACCGCCACGGTGCATGTGATGCATTCGCGCTGGGCCAAAGAGGGCGAAGCGATCTTCGAGGTGCGCCCGCGAGGCGGCAGACACCACCAGCACCTGACGCAGGAGCAGGAGGCCCAGTTGCTCACACCATTCGTCGAGCGCGCCCAGGCCGGCGGGATGCTGTCGGTGGCCCAGATCCAGCATGCCTACCAGCAGCACACCGGCAAGGCGGTGGCGCGCTCGACCGTCTATCGGCTGCTGCAGCGCCATGGCTGGCGCAAGGTCATGCCGCGCCCCAGGCACCCGAAGGCGGACGTTGCGGCACAGGGCGCCTTTAAAAAAACTGCGCCGCGCGGTACGCCAAGAGGTCTGTCGCCAGGCTGAGCAAGGCCGCCGCGTGCGGCTGATGTTCCAGGACGAGGGCCGATTCGGGCTGCTGGGCACGCCCCGGCGCTGCTGGGCGCCAAGGGGCATGCGGCCAGTGGTCGGTGCACGGTTGCAGCGCAAGTACCTGTATGCCTTCAGTGCCGTCAGCCCGCACGACGGTGTGCTCGACAGTCTGGTGCTGCCGTGGGTCGACGCCGAGATGATGTCCTTGTTCCTGGCCGAGGTCGCCCAGCGTCACGCCCAGGAGTTCGTCTTGATGGTCATGGACCAGGCCGGCTGGCACATCGCCGGGCAACTGCAGGTGCCGCCGAACATGCGGCTGATGTTCCTGCCGCCCTACAGCCCGGAGATCAACCCGGCCGAGCACTTGTGGAAAGCAATCCGCGAGGAGTGCTTCGCCAATCACGTGTTCGCAGACCTCGACGCCGTCGAGACAGTGCTCACCGCCGGCATCGCCTCGCTTGAAGCCGACCACGATCGAGTCCGGTCAATGACCGGATTCGAATGGATCACTTCTATATCTTTGAAGGCGAATTAGTATTAGCCGCGGCATGCTGCTCCAGCAGGCGCCGCACGGGCGCCGGCAGGCCCAGCGCCGGCCACCGGTCCGGCGCGATCCACTCGCCGTCGGTGCCGGGCGTCCGCGCCGCTGGCGTCCCGACCACCACCGGATGCAGGTGCAGGTCCTTGTGCGTGAGCACGTGGACGAAGGCCGGCAGGTCCTGCGCGCCGCCGCCGGGCTCCGGCGGGCAGGCCGCCAGCAGCGCCTCGCGGGTGTCGAACCCCGGCAGCGCCCACAGGCCGGCCCAGATGCCGCGGGCCGGCCGCTTCTGCAGCCAGACCGCGCTGTCCGCCGGCCGGCGCGCCAGCAGCACCCACAGTGTCTGCGCCGTGCGGCGCAGCTTGCGGCTGCGCACCGGATAGCGTTCGACGTCCCCGCCCGCGCGGGCCCGGCACAGGGACTGTACCGGGCACAGAAGGCAATCGGGCCGCCGCGGCAGGCAGATCGTCGCGCCCAGGTCCATCAGGCCCTGGGTGTAGGCCGCGATGTCCTCGGGCCGCCCGGCCGGCGGCAGCAGGTCGTCGGCAGCCGCCCACAGGGCGCGTTCGTTGCCGGCCACCGCCAAGTCGGCCCCGAAGGCGAGCAGGCGCGCCAGCACGCGCCGCACGTTGCCGTCGAGGATCGCCACCCGTTCGCCGAAACAGAAGGCCGCGATGGCGGCGGCGGTGGAGCGCCCGATGCCGGGTAGCGTCGCCAGCTCGGCGGCGGTGCCGGGGAAGCGGCCGCCGAAGCGCGCGGCCACTTCCTGCGCGCAGCGGTGCAGGTTGCGCGCCCGGCTGTAGTAGCCCAGGCCGCTCCACAGGCCGAGCACCTCGTCTTCCGGGGCCGCCGCCAGGGCAGCGACGTCGGGAAAGCGCCGCAGAAAGCGCTCGTAGTAGCCCAGCACCGTCGTCACCTGCGTCTGCTGCAGCATGATCTCCGACAGCCAGACGCGGTACGGGTCGCGGGTGCGCTGCCAGGGCAGGTGATGCCGCCCGTGGCTGCGCTGCCAGGCGACCAGTTCCCGAGGGAAGGCGGGCGCGAGCGACCGGGCGGCGGCCAGCGCCGCGTTCCCGTCCGTCACGCTGCGCGCAGGGCATCCTGCCCCGCCGCCCCGCCGGAGGCCGAAGCGGCGGGTGGCTCCTGGCTGGTGAGCAGCGCGGTCAGTTCATGCAGCCGCTCGTGCAGGGCCTTGAGCTGGCCTTCCTGCGCGTGGATCTCGGCCAGCCGTTCCTCCAGGCCGCCGGTGGCCTGCTGGATGCGCTCGACGGACTCGATGCGCCGCACGAAGTTGCGGCGGCGCTCCTTGAGCTGCACGTCCAGCTGGGCGCCGGCGCTCTTGGACCAGCGCTCCACCTCGGCCATCGCCGCCTCGTTCACCGCCCGCACCCGGCTGCCCAGGGCGCGCACCAGCTTGTCGCAGAAGTCGTGCTGGGCCAGCTTGAGCACGTTGCCCACGCCCAGGTAATGCAGGTGGCTCTGCTCGATGCGGCCGAACTCGTCCACGAAGTCGCCCAGGTCGGGCTCCGCCGGCGGCTGCAGCGTGAAGCCGTGCTCGGCATTGAGCTGGCGGAAGGTCGCGTGCAGCATGGCCTGGATCTCGGCCGTGGTCGCCTGGACTTCGCGCAGGTTGGTGCGCAACGCGTCGAAGGTCGCGCCGTACACCTTGCGCACGCTGAGCTTGATGCCGGGGCGGCGCAGCGCTGCCGCCAGGCGGCCGAGATCGGCCTTGAGCGCCGTGCTGCCCAGCACCGCGTACACCTCGCGCAGCAGCTTGGCCTGCACCGAGCGCAGCGCCAGGATGCGCGCGCTGCTGGTCTCGAATTCGGCCTGCTCCTGCTCGATGCGCGCGCGCATGTGGCGGATCACGCCGCCGTTCTTGCCGCGCAGCCCCTGCAGTTCCAGCGCCTGCTCCGACAGATCGCGCTGGCGCACCTGCAGCAGGCGGGCCGCCTCGGCGCGCAGCGCCGAGATGCCGGCGCCGACCGCCAGCCGCAGCATGGTTTCGCGCCGGCCCAGCAGGCCCTCGCCGAGGGCCGCCTCCAGGGCGGGCAGGCGGCTGGCCTGCAGCAGCGCGGCATCGTGCCCGATCTTCGCCTGCAGCCCCTTCTGCGCCGAGACGGGCAGCACCCGCTCGCGCGGCGCCCCCAGCGTGTCGGCCGAGGTGCTGCACTGGCGCTCGATCTGCGCGTCGATCTGGCCGGGTGCGCTGAGCGTGTCCCACAGCGTGTCGATCTTGTTCAGCACGACGATGCGGGTCTCGCCCGGGTCGCCTTCGGTGGCCAGGTGCTCGCGCCAGATGGCCAGGTCCGAGCGCGTCACGCCGGTGTCGGCGCCCAGGATGAACACCACGGCATGCGCCTGCGGGATGAGGCTGACGGTCAGCTCCGGCTCGGCGCCGATGGCGTTCAGACCCGGCGTGTCGAGGATGACCAGGCCCTGCTCCAGCAGCGGATGCGGCATGTTCAGCAGGGCGTGGCGCCAGCGCGGCACCTCCACGCGGCCCTGCGCGTCACGCACCGGGTTGTCCTGCTGATGCTCGTCGCTCCAGAAGCCCAGCGCGCGCGCCTCGTCCACGCTCACCCAGTCCACCTCCGCCACCTTCTGCATCGCCTCGGCCAGCGGCTCGGCGTGGTCCACGTCGATGGGCACCTCGGTCCAGCGCGCCTCCTGCCCCCGGCCGCGCCACCAGCCCAGCGAATGCGCCTCCAGCCGGGTGGCGATGGGCAGCAGCCGCAGGCAGGGGGGAAAGGCCGGGTCGTACCCCAGCTCGGTCGGGCACATCGTGGTGCGCCCGGCGCTGGCCGGCATGATGCGCCGGCCATAGCCGGCGAAGAAGATGGCGTTGATCAGTTCCGACTTGCCGCGCGAGAACTCGGCCACGAAGGCGACCATGACCTTGCTGGTACGCATCTGCGCTTCCAGGTCGCGCAGGCGTTCGCCGACGGCGGCGTCCAGCAGATCGCTGTCACGCAGCCAGTTGGCCAGCCACTTGAGCCGGTGCGCGAAATTGCGGCGCCAGGCGCCGTGCTGGTCGAATTGCTGGTTGAAGGACGCGCTCAAGAAAGCCTGCCACGTGGATGGTTAACAAAATATAACACCCGTGTTTCCTCGCGGCACCTCTTTTCAGGGGCCATCGGCAGTCGCCCGGCCGCTTTCAGTTTTTTTGGCACGAAGGGCAGAAAAAGGTGGACCGCTGGCCCTGGCGGATCTGCCGGATCGCGCCGCCGCACACCCGGCAGGCCTGGCCGGCGCGGCCGTACACCATGGCATCGAGCTGGAAGTGGCCGCTGCCGCCATCGACGTGGGAAAAGTCGCGCAGGCTGCTGCCGCCGCGCTCCACCGCGCGGCCCAGCACGTCGCGGATGGCCGCGTGCAGCCGCTCGGCGCGCGGCCGCGAGAGGCGCGAGGCCGCCAGCGTCGGCCGGATGCCGGCCAGGAACAGCGCCTCGGACGCATAGATGTTGCCCACCCCCACCACGATGTCGCCCGCCATCAGCACCTGCTTGACGGGGGCGTGGCGCCTGCGCAGCGCCGCCTGGAAGGCTTCGAACCCGAAGCCCTCCTCCAGCGGCTCCATGCCCAGGCCGCCCAGCAGCTTGCGCGCCAGCGGTGCGTCCTGCGCCTCCACGTAGACGGCGGCGCCGAAGCGGCGCGGGTCGTTCAGCCGCAGCGTCCCCGCGCTGGTTGTCAGATCGAAGTGGTCGTGCACGCCCGGCGGCGGCAGCGCGGCGTCGAAGCGCAGGCTGCCGGACATCCCCAGGTGCAGCAGCAGCAGGCCCGGATCCAGGTCGACCAGCAGATACTTGCCGCGCCGGCGCACGCCCTGCACGACGCGGCCGACCAGCGCGTCCGGCGGCACGCCCAGCGCCCAGCGCAGGGGCTTGCCGACACGCACGGCCAGCACCTGCGCGCCGGCGATGCGTTCGGCAAAGCCGCGGCGGGTGACTTCGACTTCGGGGAGCTCAGGCATGCAGGTCTTGCTGGGAGGCTTGGATTATTATGGTTCGATGCTTCTTTCGCCCCGCAGACTCCGCCTTGCGGCAGCCTTGGCGACGATCGCCGCGCTGGGGGCTTGCGCCCAGACGGCGCCGGCGCCCGAACCTTCCGTACCCTCCGCTCCCGCCGCAGCGCCTCTTGCCCCGGCCGCTGCGCAGTCCGACGCCCGCAGCGATGCCGAGGACCCGGCCGCGGCGGGTCCGCCCCGCCCTTCGGCCATGACGGCCCAGCTGTTCTACGAAGTGCTGCTGGGCGAGCTCAACGCCACGGGCGGCAATCCCGGGGAAGGCTTCGAGATGCTGCTCGACGCGGCGCGACGCGCGCGCGAGCCGGCCCTGTTCCAGCGTGCGGTGGAGGTGGCGGTGCAGGCACGCTCGCCCGAAGCCGCGCTCACCGCCGCACGGCTGTGGCGCGAAACGCTGCCCGACTCGCGCGAGGCCCACCGGCTGGAGTTGCAGGTGCTGATCGTGCTCGGCCGGCTCGGCGAATCGGAGGCGCCGCTGCGCGCCGAACTGGCGGCCACGCCCGTGGTCGAGCACCCCGCCCTGATGGCGCTGATCGTTCGCAACTACAGCCGCGCAGCCGACAAGAAGCTCGCGGCCTCGGTCGTCGAGCACGCCCTGGCCGACGACCTGGCCAACCCGGCCACCGCCGCCCTGGCCTGGACGGTCGTCGGACGCCTGCGCATGGCGGCCGGCGATGCGGCCGGCGCCGTGCAGGCCGCCCGCCAGGGCCAGGCGGCCGACCCGGACGCCGATGCGCCAGTCGGCCTCGCGCTGGACCTGATGGATTCCCAGCAGTCCGAAGCCGAGGCCATCGTCAAGCGCTACCTCGCTTCGCCCAAGGCGCTGCCCGAGGCGCGCATCGCCTACGCGCGCGCCCTGGTGGGCGATCAGCGCTATGCCGATGCCGCGGCCGAACTCCAGGCCGTCACCCGGGCCCGGCCGGACCTGCCCGAACCCTGGCTGATGCTGGGCTCGCTGCAGGCCCAGGCCCGGCAGGACGCGCAGGCCCAGGCCTCGGCCAGGCGCTACCTCGAACTCGCCGCGCAGCAGAAGGACGCAGACGAGGCCCGTCGCGGCATGGCACAGGCCTACATCCTGCTGTCCCAGCTGGCCGAGCGGCGCAAGGATTACGCCGATGCCGAGCGATGGCTGGCGCGCATCGAGAACAGCGACCAGCTGGCGGCGGCCCAGTCGCAGCGCGCCCTGCTGCTGGCGCACCAGGGCAGGCTGGCCGAGGCGCGCGAACTCATCCGCAGCCTGCCGGCGAGCAGCGAGGCCGAGCGCCGGCAGAAGTTCCTGGCCGAGGTGCAGCTGCTGCGCGACGCCAAGGACTACCAGGGCGCCTACGACCTGCTGGCCAAGGCCAGCGCCGCCGCGCCCGAAGACGGCGACCTGCTCTACGACCAGGCCATGATGGCCGAGAAGCTCGACCGGCTCGAGGACATGGAGCGCCTGCTGCGCCGGCTGATCCAGCTCAAGCCCGACAGCCAGAACGCCTACAACGCCCTGGGCTACGCCTGGGCCGATCGCAACATGCGCCTGCCGGAGGCGCGCGAGCTGATCCGCAAGGCCGTGGCGCTGGCGCCCGACGATCCGTTCATCGCCGACAGCCTGGGCTGGGTGGAATACCGGCTGGGCAACGCCGCCGAGGCCCAGCGCATCCTGGAGGCCGCCTACAAGAAGCGGCCCGACCCGGAGATCGGCGCGCACCTGGGCGAAGTGCTGTGGGCCAGCGGCCAGCGTGAGCGCGCCGTGAGCGTGTGGAAGGAAGCCGCCCTGGCCGACGCCGAGAACGAGACCCTGCAGGAAACGCTCAAGCGCCTGCGCGTCAAACTGTGAACCGTCGCCGCACACTGCTGCGGACCGTGCCGGCCGCCTGCCTGGCGCCCTTCGTGATGGCCGGCTGCGCCACGCCCAAGGTGCCCGGCCCGGGCCAGGCCGACGTGTGGACGGGCCGCCTGTCGCTGCGCGTGGACAGCGAGCCGGTGCAGACCTTCGCCGCCCTGTTCGAGCTGCGCGGCGCCCCCGGCGCGGGCGAGCTCACGCTCACCAGCCCCATCGGCTCGACGCTGGGGGTGCTGTCGTGGAAGCCGGGCGAGGCGCTGCTGCGCGACGGCTCCCGGGTACAGCGCTTCGACTCCATCGGCCTGCTGGCCGAGCGCATGACCGGCGCCCCGCTGCCGGTGGACGCCCTGTTCCGCTGGCTGGCCGGCGAGCCGGCCGAGGTGCCGGGCTGGCGCGCCGACCTGCACGAGGTGGCGTCGGGGCGCCTGCGGGCGCTGCGCGAATCGCCGCGGCCCACCGCCGACCTGCGGATGGCGTTCGAGCCGCGGCAGATCGCGCCATGAAGGCCCTGCACGACCTGCCGGCGCCGGCCAAGCTCAACCTCTTCCTGCACGTCACCGGCCGGCGCGGCGACGGCTACCACCTGCTCCAGTCGGTGTTCATGCTGATCGACTGGTGCGACACGCTGCATGTCGAACTGCGGCGCGACGGGCAACTCAGCCGCGAGGACCTGGCCGTGCCCCTGCCGGCCGACGACCTGGTGCTGCGCGCCGCGCGCGCACTGCAGCAGGCCGCCGGCACCCGCCTGGGCGCGCACATCGGCGTGCACAAGCGCATTCCGAGCCAGGCCGGCCTGGGCGGCGGCTCGTCCGACGCGGCCAGCTGCC
>JASGDG010000356.1:0-17180 GCA_047607325.1 Xenophilus sp.
CGCTACGACCTGAAGCGCGGCGCCGGCGCCTTCGTGCGCGACGCGGCCCAGGCCGGCGTGGACGGCGTGCTGATCGTGGACTACCCGCCCGAGGAATGCGGGGACTTCGCCGCCGCCCTGCGCGCGCAGGGCATGGACCTGATCTTTTTGCTGGCGCCGACGAGCACCGACGAGCGCATGGCGCAGGTGGCGCGGCTGGCCAGCGGTTACGTCTACTACGTGTCACTGAAGGGCGTGACCGGCTCGGGCACGCTCGACACCTCCGCCGTGCAGGCCATGCTGCCACGCATCCGGCAACACGTCCACGTCCCGGTCGGCGTCGGCTTCGGCATCCGCGACGCGGCCAGTGCCCGCGCCGTGAGCGAGGTGGCGGATGCGGTGGTGATCGGCAGCCGCATCATCCAGTTGATCGGCGACCAGCCGCGCGAGCAGGTCGCGCCTGTCGCCCGGAACTTCCTGCATGAAATCCGACGCACCCTGGATACGGCCCCTCACGCGCCGCCACCGTAGCGCAGAGCCATGGGGCAACGCCGATTTCCGAGCATGAATATGAAGAAATATTCTTCGGGGCAGGGAAGCATGCGGCCAACAATGGGCGCCCTTGAACCTATGCCTGCAGAGAAGCCCGCCGCCCTGAATGACCCACGTTTTCGAGCTGGAGAACGTCTCCAAGATATTCAGCCGGGCCGGCGAAGAATTCCATGCGTTGAAGAAGGTGTCGCTGAACATTCCGGCGGGTTCGTTCTTCGGCATCGTCGGCACCTCGGGCGCGGGTAAGAGCACGCTGCTGCGCCTGCTCAACCTGCTGGAGCAGCCCAGCGCCGGAGCCATCCGGTTTCGTGGCCAGGCCATTCATCAGCTCACGGGCGCCGGCCGCCGCGACTACCTGAGCAAGGTAGCCACCATCTTCCAGCACTTCAATCTTTTCCACGGCAAGACCGTGCTGGAGAACATCGAGTTTCCCCTGGCCGTGCGGGGCACGCCTAAGGCCGCTCGGCGGAAGAAGGTCCAGGAGCTGATCGAGCGGGTCGGCCTGCAAGGCAAGGAGGACGCCTATCCATCGCAGTTGTCGGGCGGCCAGAAGCAGCGCGTGGGCATTGCACGCGCGCTGGTGTCGGACGCCCAGGTTCTGCTGTGCGACGAGGCCACCAGCGCGCTGGATTCGGAAACCACGGCCATCATCCTCGACCTGCTGTTGCGGCTGAAGAAGCAGTTCGACCTCACCATCCTCCTCATCACCCACTCGTGGGATGTGGTGCGCTACGCGGCGGATTCGGTCACGCTGATCCAGGACGGCCGGATCATCGAATCGGGCGAGGTGCGCGAACTGCTGCACGACGCCGACTCCTACCTGGGCCGCCAGTTGCTGCCGGCTCCAGACCTGGAAGATGGTCCGGCGGAAGGCTGGGTGCGCTACGACCTGCTGCTGGCCGACGTGCGCGCGCAAAGCACCGTGTTCTCCGAAGCGGCCCGACGGCTGGACGTAACCTCTTCCGTGGTCTCGGGCGGCGTCGAGCGGCTGGGCGGCCTGGACGCTGCGCGCTTCAAGGTGGACTTCGACCTCCGGGGCAAGGCGCCGCCGACGCTCGAAGCGCTGTCCGCCATCCTGCGCGAGAAGAGCATCGTGCTCGGCAAGGCGGCCTGATGAGCACGCGCGACTGGACGCAATACCTGCCCGACTTCTGGGAAGCGCTGGGACAGACCCTCTACATGACGGCGCTTTCGGGGCTGCTGGTCATCACCATCGGCATCGCCACCGGGCTGGTGCTCTATCTCACGGCACCCAACTCCTGGAGCCCCCACCCCGCCGTCTATCGTGCGGTCAACACGCTGGTGAACATCGGGCGCTCCATTCCATTCATCATCCTGATCGTCATCCTGATTCCGCTGACGCGCCTGATCGCGGGCACGCCGCTGGGGCCTGCGGCCGCGCTGGTGCCCCTGACGGTGGGCTTCACGCCGTTCTTCTCCCGGCTGATCGAGGCCAACCTGCGCGAGCTCGACCAGGGCCGCATCGACGCAGCCCGCGTCATCGGCGTCACCACGCCGCAGTTCATCTTCCGGGTGCTGCTGCCCGAATCGCTGTCGGGAATCATCGGCTCGGCCACCATCATCCTGGTCGGGCTGGTGGAGGGCACGGCGGTCGCCGGCGCCATCGGCGCCGGCGGCGTGGGCGACTTCGCGCTCACGTATGGCTACCAGCGCTGGTTCACCGAACTCATGGTGATCGCCGTCGTCGCCATGGTGCTCCTGGTCCAGTTCATCCAGATCACGGGCGACGCCTGGATCCGCCTGCGCAGGCACAAGCGCTAGTTTCAACCTGAAAGGAAATCCGCCATGTCCGCACCCACACCGAGCGCACGCCAGCGGCTGCGCCTCGTCGCCACCTTCGCCGCCACGGCCACCCTGCTCGCGGGCAGCCTCGTGGCGGCCGCCGTCCAGGCCCAACCCCAAGCCAAAGTGCCGAGCGAACCGCTGAGAATCCAAGCCACCCCCACGCCGCAGGGCGACATCCTGCGCTACGTGCAGAAGCTGGCCGACGCCGACGGCAACGGCCTCAAGCTCAAAGTCATCGAGAACGCCTCGGTGGACCCGAACCAACTTCTGCTCAAGGGCGACATCGATGCCAACCTGTACCAGCACCAGCCCTACTTCGCCTCGTGGCTGGCCCGGCACCCCGAGGGCAAGGACAAGCTGATTCCGGCAGCCACCCTGCTGGTCAACGTGTTCGGCCTGTACTCGTCGAAGTTCAAGTCGGTCAAGGACATCCCCGAGGGCGCGTCGCTGCTCGTGCCCAACGAGCAGACCAATCTGCCGCGCGCCCTGTTCATTCTGCAGAACGAAGGGTTGCTCAAGCTGAGCCACTCCAAGTCCGACGGCTCCCCGGCCGCGCTGGCCATCGACGAGAAAAGCATCGTGTCCAACCCGAAGAAGCTCAAGTTCGTGCCCACCGATACGCGGCTGCGCGCCAAGGCACTGCCGGATGTGGAGGCGTCGTTCATCAACGGCGACATCGCGCTCACGCACGACATCGACCCGCGCACCGCGCTGTCGCTCGAGGACAAGGCCAACAACCCCTATGCCAACATCCTGACCGTGCGAAGCGACCTGCTGAAGGACCCACGCATCCAGCTGCTGGTGAACTACCTCACGGGCAAGCAGGTGGCCAAGTTCATCGACGACAACTACAAGGGCTTCGTGGCGCCGGTGCAGCAGCGGCTGATTCCCTGATCCCGCCGGAGGGACAAGCCCCCGCGCCATGAATGTCCCCACCGCCCGGCACCCGCACCTGAACGTCAATATATGGCTGCGGGGCTTCGCCCCCTCGGCCTGGCGCGCGCCCGAGAACGGCCCGCTGGGCTTCGGCATGACTTCACGCTGCGCCAGTTCCTCGGCGAATTCGCGGCGGGCGGCTACCGCGAAGTCGTCGGCACCCCCGAGCAGGTCGCCGACGACATCGAGCGCTGGTTCCGGGCCGGCGCGGCCGACGGCTTCAACCTGATGCCCGGCCTGCTGCCCGGCGGCCTGCAGGAATTCGTCGATCACATGGCTCCCATCCTCCAGAAGCGCGGCCTGTTTCGCACCGAATGAGGGCGGAGTACGCTGCGCGGCACCTGGGGCTGCCGGTGCCCCAGGTCTGACCCCCTGCCATGTGCTGCAGCCTATCGGCCGCCTGCGGCCGGCCAGCGCTGCCCTTGGACGCATAATTCAGCCTGCCTTCTTCCAGAGTTCCCCTGCATGTCCTGGCTCGAAAAACTGCTTCCCCCCAAGATCGCCCAGACCGACCCGGCCGAGCGCCGCCAGGTGCCCGAAGGCCTGTGGATCAAGTGCCCGAGCTGCGAGACGGTGCTCTACAAGACCGACCTGGAGCACAACCAGAACGTCTGCCCCCGTTGCAGCCACCACCACCGCATCGGCGCCCGCGCCCGGCTCGACGCCTTCCTCGACCCCGAGGGCCGCTATGAGATCGGGCAGGAGGTGCTGCCGGTCGACGCGCTGAAGTTCAAGGACAGCCGCAAGTACCCCGAGCGCCTGAAGGAAGCACTGGAGTCCACCGGAGAAACCGACGCGCTGGTCGTCATGGGCGGCTGCGTGCACAGCATCAGCCTGGTGGCGGCCTGCTTCGAGTTCGAGTTCATGGGCGGCAGCATGGGCAGCGTGGTGGGCGAGCGCTTCGTGCGCGGCGTCGAGACCGCCATCGAGCAGAAGGTGCCCTTCCTGTGCTTCACCGCCACCGGCGGCGCGCGCATGCAGGAAGGCCTGCTGTCGCTGATGCAGATGGCCAAGACCAACGCGGCGCTGACCCGCCTGGCCAAGAAGGGCCTGCCCTACATCAGCGTGCTGACCGACCCGACCATGGGCGGCGTGTCGGCCGGCTTCGCCTTCGTGGGCGACGTGGTGATCGCCGAGCCCAAGGCGCTGATCGGCTTCGCCGGGCCGCGCGTGATCGAGTCCACCGTGCGCGTGAAGCTGCCCGAGGGCTTCCAGCGGGCCGAGTTCCTGCAGGACAAGGGCGCCATCGACTTCATCTGCGACCGGCGCGAGCTGCGCAGGAAGATCGCCGGCATCCTCGCCATGCTCACGCGCCAGCCAGCCGACGCGGTGAGTTGAAGGAGCCGGCGGCGCGCAGGGGCCTTCAGCGCCCCAGCGCGTACACGCCGGTCAGCAGGTTGCCGATGACGATCGCGCCGACCTGCAGCAGCACGATGGCCACCAGCGGCGACAGGTCCACGCCGCCGACCAGCGGCACGATGCGCCGCAGCGGCCGCACCAGCGGCTCGGCCAGCCGGTCCACCAGGTTCTTGAGCAGCGGCGAGGCGCCCGGCACCCACGACAGCACGGCGTACACCACCAGCAGCGCCGTCAGGCCGGAAACGGCCAGCTGCAGGAGCCCGAAGAGCGACAGCAGCGGCAGCACCGTCACGCGCAGCGCGCCGAACAGCAGCATCAGCAGCAGGTACTTCGCCATCACCAGCAGCCAGGCGGCGACGGCGCTGGCGATGTCCCACTTGCCGGCCGCCGGGATGACGCGCCGCAGCGGCACCACGATCCAGTCCGTCAGGGCGAACACGAAGCGCCCGAGCGGGTTGCCGAAGGGCACGCGGTGGTACTGCATGTACAGCCGCAGCAGGCAGGCACAGCCGAGCAGGCCGACGATCACGTCCAACAGGAACGAGGGGATCTGGTAGAGCATCAGCGGCACGCAGGGAAAGGGAGTGCGATGATAGCCACGCCTCCTGCGCCCATGACCGCCTCTTCTCCCCCTCCCCTGCTCACCCTCCCGCTGTTCCCCCTGGGCACGGTGCTCTTTCCCGGCGGGCTGCTGCCGCTGCGCATCTTCGAGGTGCGCTACCTGGACATGATCGGCCGCTGCCACAAGGCGGGCCTGCCCTTCGGCGTGGTCGGGCTCACGCAGGGCGCCGAGGTGCGCGTGCCGGGCGCGGAGGCCGAGCGCTTCGCCGGCGTCGGCACGCTGGCGACGATCTCGCAGCTCGCCTCGCCGCTGCCCGGGCTGATGAACATCGAATGCGTCGGCACGCGGCGCTTCCGCATCCGCAGCAGCGAACAGCACAAGCACGGCCTCTGGACCGCCGAGGTCGAACCGCTGCCGGACGACGTGCCCCTGCCCGTGCCCGACGACCTGCAGCACACCACGGCCGCGCTGCAGCGCCTGGTGCGCACCCTGGAGGAGCGCAAGGCGCAGACCGACGCGGCGGTGCGCCTGCCCGTCCAGCCGCCCTATCACTTCGACGACTGCGGCTGGGTCGCCAACCGCTGGTGCGAGCTGCTGCCCCTGCAGCCCGAACTGAAGCAGCGCCTGATGGAGCTGGACGGTCCGCTGATGCGCCTCGAACTGGTGAGCGACCTGCTGGCGCGCACCGGCATCGCCAAGGGATGATGCGCTTTTAAAATGGCGGGTTCGCTTTCCGACGCCACCCGGCTCTCTTTTCATGTCCGACGCCTCCGCCAGCCCGCCCGATGACCACCAGCTGATCGCCGAACGGCGCGAGAAGCTCAAAGCCCTGCGGGCGGCCCAGGCCGAAGGCAGGGGTGTCGCCTTCCCCAACGACTTCCAGCCCGCCGACCGGGCCGCCGCCCTGCTGGCGGCCCATGGCGAGACCGGCGCCGAGGCGCTGGAGGCTGCGTCCCTGGCCGTGAGCGTGGCCGGCCGCATGATGCTCAAGCGCGTGATGGGCAAGGCCAGCTTCGCCACGCTGCAGGACGCGACGGGCCGCATCCAGCTCTACGTGACGCGCGACGCCCTCGGCGAGGAAGCCTATGCCGACTTCAAGAAGTGGGACCTGGGCGACATCCTCGGCGCCGAAGGCACCCTGATGAAGACCAAGACCGGCGAGCTGTCGGTCAAGGTGACGCGGCTGCGCCTGCTGACCAAGAGCCTGCGGCCGCTGCCGGACAAGTTCCACGGCATGGCCGACCAGGAGCAGAAATACCGCCAGCGCTACGTCGACCTGATCACCGACGAGGCCGCGCGCGCGCGCTTCGCGGCGCGCAGCAAGGCCGTGGCGGGCATCCGCGCCTTCATGGTCGAGCACGGCTTCCTGGAAGTGGAAACGCCGATGCTCCAGCCCATTCCCGGCGGCGCCAATGCCAGGCCCTTCGTCACGCACCACAACGCGCTGGACCAGGCCATGTACCTGCGCATCGCGCCGGAGCTGTACCTCAAGCGCCTGATCGTCGGCGGCTTCGAGCGCGTGTTCGAGATCAACCGCAACTTCCGCAACGAAGGCATCTCGGTCCGCCACAACCCCGAGTTCACGATGATGGAGTTCTACGCGGCCTGGTGGAACTACCGCGACCTGATGGACTTCACCGAGGCGCTGATCCGCGACGCGGCCCTCAAGACCGTGGGCACGCTGCAGCTCAGCTACCAGGGCCGGCCGGTGGACCTGGCCGCGCCCTTCGAGCGCCTGACCATCCGCGAGGCCATCCTCCGGTACACCGACGCGGGCGACAGCGTGGACAGCCGCGACTGGCTCATCGCCGCGCTGAGAAAGCTCGGCCTCACCGAAGAGAAGGACCGCCTCTCCGCGCGCAGCCTCGCCGGCCTGCAGGTGCTGTACTTCGAGGAAACGGTGGAAGAAAAGCTCTGGAAGCCAACCTTCATCATGGAGCATCCGACGGAGATCAGCCCGTTGGCGCGCGCCAACGACGAGCGGCCGGAGGTGACCGAACGCTTCGAGCTTTACGTCACCGGCCGTGAGTTCGGCAACGGGTTCAGCGAGTTGAACGACGCCGAGGACCAGGCCGCCCGCTTCAACGCGCAGGTCAGCGCCAAGGACGCCGGCGACGACGAGGCCATGTACTTCGACCACGACTTCGTGCGCGCCCTGGAATACGGCATGCCGCCCACCGGCGGCTGCGGCATCGGCATCGACCGCTTCATGATGCTGCTGACGGACTCGCCGAGCATCCGCGACGTGATCCTGTTCCCCGCCTTGCGGCGGGAGGGCTGATCCGCACTCAATCGCGGGGCATCAGGCGCCGGCGCCGGGCCTCGCCCGCGTCCTGCGGGCGCCACCGCCCGGCCCGGCTGGAAGCTGCCATGTCCTCCAGGAAGCCGTCGAGCCCGCTGCCGCCGCCGACGCTCTGGTTGCACAGCATCGCCATGTCGCAGCCGGCTTCGAGCGCGGCGCACGCGGCCTCGGCGAAGCTCAGCACGCGCCCTTCGATGAAGCGGCCGGCCTCCATGCTCAGGTCGTCACTGAAGATCGCCCCCCCGAAGCCGAGCCGGCCGCGCAGGATGTCCTGCAGCCACTTGCGCGAGAAACCGGCCGGCCGCGCATCGACCCGGGCATAGATCACATGCGCCGGCATCACGGCGCCCAGCGTGTCGCCGAGCCACTCGAACGGCTTCGCGTCTTCCGCCAGGATGGCCTTGAGGCTGCGCCGGTCCACCGGAATGGCGACGTGCGAGTCGGCCTGGACGTAGCCGTGCCCCGGAAAATGCTTGCCGCAGCAGGACATGCCCGCCCGCAGCATCCCGTGCATCACGCTCTTGGCCAGCAGCGCCACCACCCGCGGATCGCGGTGGAAGCTGCGGTCGCCGATGACGCTGCTCTCGCCGTAATCCAGATCCAGCACCGGCGCGAAGCTGAAATCCACGCCGACCGCACGCAGTTCGCTGGCCAGCACGTGGCCGACGACGCTGGCCTGCTGCGTCGCGCGCATCGGGTCCTGCATCCATGCCTCGCCCAGCGATCGCATGGAGGGCAGCCGGGTGAAGCCGTCGGTGCGGAAGCGCTGCACGCGTCCGCCCTCGTGGTCCACGCAGATCAGCAGGTCGGGCCGCAGCGACTTGACCTCGGCGTTGAGCGCCGTCATCTGCGCCCGGCTTTCCCAGTTGCGCGCGAAATGGATGATGCCGCCGACCAGCGGATGCGCGAGGCGCCGCCGGTCGTCGCCGGTCAGCGCGGTACCGGCCACGTCGATGACCAGGGGGCGATGTTCAGACGTGGCCATGCTGCTTCTCGATGACCACGAAGCTGGCCGCATAGTCGGCCTCGTCGGTCAGCGTCACGTGCACCGTCAGCCCCTGCGCCTCGAACCAGCCCTTCAGCGGCTCGTGCAGCACGATGCGGGGCTGGCCGCCCGGCGCGTTGAGGATCTCGCACAGGCGCCAGCTCATCGGCGCGTGCATGCCCAGGCCGATGGCCTTGCTGAAGGCTTCCTTGGCCGAGAAGCGCGTGGCCAGGTAGCGCAGGCCGCGCTTCGGCCAGCGGGCGCTGCGCGCGCGCCAGACGGCCAGTTCCGCCTCGCCCAGCACGCGCTGCGCGAAGCGCTCCCCCTGCCGCCCGAAGGTGGCCTCGATGCGGCGGATGTCGCACAGGTCGGTGCCGATGCCGTGGATCACGCGCGGGTCATCCAGCCTCGTCGATGCAGCGCAGGTAGTCGCGCGTGGTCGCCGCATAGCCGGACTCCAGCGCGTCGGCGATGAAGGCGTGGCCGATGGACACCTCGCGCACGCCCGGCACCGCCTGCAGGAACGGCGTGAGGTTGTCGCGGCTGAGGTCGTGGCCGGCGTTAACCTGCAGGCCCACCGCCTGCGCGGCGCGCGCGGCGGCGGCGTACTGCGCCAGCACCGCCCCCGCCCGCGAGGTGCCGCGCGAGGCGGCATAGCCTTCGGTGTAGAGCTCGACGCGGTCGGCGCCGGTGGCGCGCGCCTCGGCCATCTGCTCCGGCACCGGGTCCATGAACAGGCTGACCCGCACGCCCAGGGCGCGCGCCTCGGCCACCAGGGGCTTGAGCCGCGCCAGATCATGAGGGAAGCGCCAGCCGTGGTCGCTGGTGAACTGGTCCTCGCTGTCGGGCACGAAGGTGGCCTGGTGCGGCCGGAGCGCGCGCACGAAGTCCATCAGGTTGTGGAAGGGGTTGCCCTCGATGTTGAATTCGGCCCGCGGCCAGTCGCGCTGCAGCAGCGCCGACAGGTCGGCCACGTCCTGGGCGCGGATGTGGCGCCCGTCGGGGCGCGGATGGACCGTGATGCCGTGGGCGCCGGCATCCAAGCACAGCGCGGCGGCGGCGGTGACGCTGGGAATGCCCAGATGCCGCGTGTTGCGCACCAGCGCCACCTTGTTCAGGTTGACGGACAAGGCCGTGCGGACGGGCGAAGGGATGATGACGCTCATAGGTCCTGGAGTTCCCGCATCAGCTGCCGGGTGCGCAGCGTGGCGACGCCGCAATGGTAGTTGAGCAGTTGCCGGAGCTGCGAACGCAAGGCCGCGCCGGCGCCGGCCGGCAGTTCGGCCACCGCGCGCACGGTGACGGCGAAAGGGGCGCTGTCGTCCAGCGCCTGCTGCAGTGCGCGCCAGGCGCTGCCGGGCAGGGCCGCCTCGTCCTCGCCCGCTTCGCGCAGGCCGGCCTCGGCCAGCAGCGCATAGGGCGCCGCATCCCGCAGCGAGGCCAGGGTGGAGGTCTGCGCATCCAGCGCCGGCAGCAGGCCCACTTCGCGCAGCAGCAGCAGTTCGAAGGCGCGCAGAGCCGAGGCCTGCACGCTGGCCGGCGAGGTGGCCAGCACCTGCACGGTGGAGGCATAGGCACTGAAGAGCTGCGGATGCGCGTCGTCGCGCGCCAGCAGGCGGATCAGCAGTTCGTTGAGGTAGTAGCCCGACAGCAGGGCCTCGCCCGTGGGCATCACGTGGCCGCCCATCCATTCGGCGGACTTGAGCGTGCGGATCTCCGCGTCGCCGCCATAGCCCACCTGCAAGGGCTGCAGCGGGAGCAGCACGGGGCGGAAGCTGGAACTGGGCCGCTTGGCGCCCTTGGCCACCAGGGCGATGCGGCCATGGTGGCGCGTCAGCGTCTCCAGGATCAGGCTGGACTCGCTCCAGTCGTAGCGGTGCAGCACATAGGCTGGCTCATGGAGAACCGAGTTGCGCTTCATTCATAGCCGAAGGAGCGGACGCGCGCCTCGTCGTCGGCCCAGCCGGAGCGCACCTTGACCCACAGCTCGATGAACACCTTGGCGTCCGCGAGCTTTTCCAGTTCCTGCCGGGCCTCGGTGCCGATGCGCTTGATGCGCTCGCCCTTGTCGCCGATGACCATGGCCTTGTGGCCGTCGCGCTCGACCACGATGGTGGCGGCGATGCGCAGCAGGCGCTTCTGCCCCTTCTTCTGCGGCGGCTCTTCCTCGAACTTGTCGATCACCACCGTGCAGGTGTAGGGCAGTTCGTCGCCGGTCAGGCGGAACAGCTTCTCGCGCACCGTCTCGCTGGCCAGGAACTTCTCGCTGCGGTCGGTCAGTTCGTCCTCGTCGTACCACCAGTCCTGCCGGGGCAGGTACTTCGCGCAGATGCCGAGCAGCCGCTCGATGTCCCTGGGCTGCTTGGCCGACATCGGCACGAACTCGGCGAAGGCGTGCTCCTTCTGCATCTGGCCCAGCCAGGGCGCCAGGTCGGCGCGGCGCTGCACGGTGTCGAGCTTGTTGGCCACCAGCAGCACCGGCGCCTCCTTGCCCAGCAGGTCCAGCACCTTGGCGTCGGCCGGCGTGAAGCGGCCGGCCTCGACCACGAAGAGCACCAGGTCCACGTCCGCCACCGCGCCCAGCACGGTCCTGTTGAGCGAGCGGTTGAGGGCGTTGCCATGACGCGTCTGGAAGCCAGGCGTATCGACGAAGACGAACTGCGTGCCGCCCCCTTCCAGTTCCGGCAGGGTGCGGATGCCCGTGATGCGGTGGCGCGTGGTCTGCGCCTTGCGCGAGGTGATGCTGATCTTCTGCCCCACCAGCGCATTGAGCAGCGTGGACTTGCCGACGTTGGGCTTGCCGACGATGGCCACCAGGCCGCAGCGGCGCGCGGCGGCGGGGACGGAGGCGATTTCGGCGTCTGGATGGTCTGCCATGGTGAATTCAGGGTCGATGGGCTTTCAGCCGCAGCAGCATCGCCGCCGCCGCCGCCTGCTCGCCCGCCCGGCGCGAACCGCCGATGCCGCGCTCGGCGAAGCCCAGTTCGGCCACCTCGCACTCGACGTCGAAGGTCTGCTTGTGGGCCGCGCCCAGGGTGGCGGCCACGCGGTAGACGGGCAGCTTCATTTTGTGGCCCTGCAGCCACTCCTGCAATTCCGTCTTGGCGTCCTTGCCGGCAGCTTCCATGCGGGGGTTGATTTCCACCGATTCGTACAGCCGCTCCACCAGCGCCTGCGCGGCGGCGTAGCCGGCGTCGAGGTAGACCGCGCCGATCACGGCCTCCAGCGCATCGGCCAGGATGGAAGGCCGCGCCGCGCCGCCGGACTTGGCCTCGCCTTCGCCCAGGTGCAGCAGGGACGACAACTCCAGCTTCAGCGCCAGGCGGTGCAGGGTGTCCTGCTTGACCAGGTTGGCCCGCACCCGGGAGAGATCGCCTTCGGGCAACTGCGCCAGGCGGCGGAACAGCAGGTGCGAGACCGCCAGGCTCAGCACCGAATCGCCCAGGAATTCCAGCCGCTCGTTGTGCTCGGACGAATAGCTGCGATGCGTCAGCGCCCGCGCCAGCAGGGCCGCATCCGAGAAGCGGTGCCCGAGGCGCGCCTGCAGCCCCGCGAGAGCGCCGTCTTTCACGATCCGGGGGTCAACTGGACTGCCCCGTGTACTTCAGCAGCAGGAAGGCCGGCCCGAAGAGGTGGATTTCCTTGTCGTAGGCGAAGGCGACGACCACCTTCTCTCCGTTCTTGCTGATCTCCAGGTCCTTGCCCGCCACCGCCTGGAAGTCGTCGATGGCCTGCGCCCGGTCGAAGGAGGCGCGCACCTCGGGCACCGTGGTGCCCTCCCTGGCCGCCTTGTTGGCCGCCTTCAGGATGGCCTGGTACTCGATCAGCGTCGGGATCACCTGCGCCACCACCACGCCCACGCACGCCAGCACCACGGCAACGAACAGCAGGCCGATGAACGAGATGCCGCGCTGGCGCCGGCGTTCGGATTGGATTTCCCTCATACCCTCTTGGCTTTCATCCCCAGACAGAAGCGTTGCTCACCGGAACGAACCGATGCGCCCCAGGCTGCCGAAATTCATCCAGATGAAGAAGGCCTTGCCCACGACGTTCTGGTCCGGCACGAAACCCCAGTAGCGCGAATCGAGCGAGTTGTCGCGGTTGTCGCCCATCATGAAATAGTGACCCGGCGGCACCTTGCAGACCACGCCCTCGACACTGTAACGACAATTTTCACGGCTGGGGAAGTCCATCACTTCCGCGTCGGACAGGCCCGCGCGCCGGGTGTCGTCGTTGAGCAGCCTGTGCGTGTGGCCGCCCAGGTCCTCGCGGTACTGCTTGAAGTAGCGCATGACGTCCTCGTCGAAGTAGTCCGCCACCGCCTCCTTGCCGACGGGCTGGCCGTTGATCGTCAGCTTCTTGTTCAGGTAGGCCACCTCGTCGCCGGGCAGGCCGACCACGCGCTTGATGTAGTCCATGCTCGGCTTGGGTGGGTAGCGGAACACCACCACGTCGCCGCGCGCCAGCGGCGTGCCCTCGGTGATCTTGGTGTCGATCACCGGCAGGCGCAGGCCGTAGGTGAACTTGTTCACCAGGATCAGGTCGCCCGTGAGCAGCGTGGGCATCATCGATCCGGACGGGATCTTGAACGGCTCGACCACGAAGGAACGCAGCAGGAAGACGGCCAGGATCACCGGGAACAGGCCGGCCGTCCAGTCCAGCCACCAGGGCTGGGCCAGGATCTTCTCGCGCGCCTTGCCGTCCTCGCGGTCGAACTGGGTGATGCCCTGGCGCGTCAGCTCCTCGCGCCGCTGCGTGCTGGCCGCGTCGAACGCCGCCGCGGCGCCGCGCCGCCGGGGCTGGAACCAGAAGCGCTCGGCCAGCCAGTAGACGCCGGTCACCAGCGTGGCCAGAAAGAGCAGCAGGGCGAAGTTGCCCTCGACCACGCCGACGTACCAGGCGCCGATGTAGCCGGCGAACGCGGCGAGGATCAGGGAGGTGATGAATGCCATCGCTTGAGTGGGTTGCTTATTCTTCGACCTGCAGGATGGCGAGGAAGGCCTCCTGCGGCACTTCGACCGAGCCGATCTGCTTCATCCGCTTCTTGCCGGCCTTCTGCTTTTCCAGCAGCTTGCGCTTGCGGGTGATATCGCCGCCGTAGCATTTTGCCAGCACGTTCTTGCGCAGCGCCTTCACCGTCTCGCGGGCGATGATGTTGGCGCCGATGGCAGCCTGGATCGCCACGTCGAACTGCTGGCGGCTGATGATCTCGCGCATCTTGGCCACCACCGCCCGGCCGCGGAACGGAGCCTGGCTGCGGTGCACGATGATCGACAGCGCATCGACCTTCTCGCCGTTGAGCAGGATGTCCACCTTGACCACGTCCGAGGGCCGGTACTCCTTGAACTCGTAGTCCATGCTGGCATAGCCGCGGCTGACGGACTTGAGCCGGTCGAAGAAGTCCAGCACGATCTCGCCCAGCGGCAGTTCGTAGGTCAGCATGACCTGGCGGCCGTGGTAGGCCATGTTGATCTGCACGCCGCGCTTCTGGTTGGCCAGCGTCATCACCGGGCCGACGTACTCCTGCGGCATGTACAGGTGCACCGTGACGATCGGCTCGCGGATCTCGGCCGTCTTGCCGATGTCGGGCATCTTGGAGGGGTTCTCCACCATGATGAGCTCGCCGTCGTTCTTGAGCACCTGGTAGACCACGCTGGGCGCGGTGGTGATCAGGTCCTGGTCGAACTCGCGCTCCAGCCGCTCCTGCACGATCTCCATGTGCAGCAGGCCCAGGAAGCCGCAGCGGAAGCCGAAGCCCAGCGCCTGGCTCACCTCGGGCTCGAAGTGCAGCGAGGCGTCGTTGAGCTTGAGCTTCTCCAGCGCGTCGCGCAGCTGGTCGTACTCGCTGGCTTCGGTCGGGTACAGGCCGGCGAAGACCTGCGGCTGGATCTCCTTGAAGCCCGGCAGCGCCTCGGCCGCCGGCGGGGTGTTGGCGCCCTGCGCCGTGCGCACCACCGTGACGGTGTCGCCCACCTTGGCCGCCTGCAGCTCCTTGATGCCGGCGATGATGTAGCCCACCTCGCCCGCCTCCAGGCTGTTGCGCGACTCGTTGGCCGGCGTGAAGACGCCCAGGTTGTCGGCGTTGTAGAGCGCGTCGGTGGCCATCAGCTTGATGCGGTCGCCCTTGCCCAGGCGGCCGTCGACCACGCGCACCAGCATCACCACGCCCACGTAGGCGTCGAACCAGCTGTCGATGATCATGGCGCGCAGCGGGGCATGCGCCTTGCCGCGCGGCGGCGGCACCTTGGCGACGATCGCTTCCAGGATCTCGTCCACGCCCATGCCGGTCTTCGCCGAACACGGAATCGCATCGCCCGCGTCGATGCCGATCACGTCCTCGATCTCTTCCTTCGCGCGCTCGGGATCGGACTGCGGCAGGTCCATCTTGTTGAGCACCGGCACGACCTCGACGCCGAGGTCCAGCGCGGTGTAGCAGTTGGCCACCGTCTGCGCTTCGACGCCCTGCGATGCATCGACGACGAGCAGCGCGCCTTCGCACGCGGAGAGCGAGCGCGAGACTTCATAAGAGAAGTCGACGTGGCCCGGCGTGTCGATGAGATTGAGGTTGTAGACCTGCCCGTCGCGCGCCTTGTAGTGCAGCGCGGCGGTCTGCGCCTTGATGGTTATCCCACGCTCCTTCTCGATGTCCATCGAGTCGAGCACCTGCGCCTGCATCTCGCGCTCGGCGAGACCGCCGCAGCGCTGGATGAGACGGTCCGCCAGCGTGGACTTGCCATGGTCGATGTGCGCAATGATCGAGAAATTTCTGATGTGGTTCATCAACGGGAACGCTTAAGTACTTGAAATCACTCGCACACAGGCGGCACAGCACAAGAAAAAAGGGCGCGTCTCCGAAGGACGCGCCCTGAACCAACAAGCAATGGCAACTGCAGTAGTTGGAGCTTCATTGTAGGCAAATCAGGGGGCGCGTACAGGCGGAAACGGAAGCCCGAGGCTCGTTGCAGGCCAGCAACAGGAATTATATGAACAGCTTATCCACAAGCATTGTGGGTGACTTCATGAACAACTTGTGGGCGATCTGTGGAGCAGCGGTGCATGCCGCGTGACCATCCCGTATCGTGGTGATCGGCCGCTCTGTTATGCCGCCCCAGAAGCATCCGGCCGGCGCATTCTACCGAAACCCGTCCGATGGGCAGTTTGAAGTTTGTATTCACAAACATCAATGAGCGAAGGCCGGCACGCAGCACGGGGCAGCTTTGTCGCCAAAAAAAGACCTCAAACCCGACTGACGGATGGGGCCACTTGACGGCGCCGCCAGATCAGCGCGTCCGGCGGATGAGGGCGTACTGCGCCCACTCGCCCCGCCGGAACAGCACGCTGACCGCCTTGGTGCGGTCGATCCTGGCCAGGGCCGCGTCGAACTCGCGCACGCTGGCCACTTCCACGTTGCCCACGGCCAGAATGACGTCACCCTCGCGCAGGCCGGCACGCGCGGCCGCGTCGCTGGCCGCCTCCACGCGCACGCCGCCGTGCAGCTTCAGCTCCTGCTTCTGCTCAGCGCTCAGGTCGCTGACGGCCAGGCCGAGCGACTGGGCTGCGGCGGAAGCGGACGAGGGCGCCGGCTCCTCGCGGCCGCCGGACACCCGGGCGGGCTTGTCGGGCTCCAGTTCCGCGACGGTCACGCTCAGGTCGCGCGTCTTGCCGCGGCGGAACACGGTGACGGTGCTGCGGGTGCCGGGCTTGGTGTTGCCCACCAGGCGCGGCAGGTCGCTCGGCTTGTCGATGGGGGTGCCGTCGAACTTGATGATGATGTCGCCGGCCTCGATGCCGCCCTTCTCGCCCGGCGAGCCGACTTCCACGCCGCGCACCAGCGCGCCCTGCGGCTTGCCCAGCCCGATGGATTCGGCCACGTCCTTGGTGACCTGATCGATCTGCACGCCGATGCGCCCGCGCGAGACGCGGCCGCTGGCGCGCAGTTGGTCGCTCACGCGCATCGCCTCGTCGATCGGGATCGAGAAGGAGATGCCCATGAAGCCGCCCGAGCGCGAGTAGATCTGGCTGTTGATGCCCACCACCTCGCCGCGCATGTTGATCAGCGGACCGCCCGAATTGCCTGGGTTGATCGCCACGTCGGTCTGGATGAAGGGCAGGTAGTCGCCGGTGTCGCGCTGCTTGGCGCTCACGATGCCGGCGGTGACGGTGTTGTCCAGCCCGAAGGGCGAGCCGATGGCCATCACCCATTCGCCCACGCGCAGGCGGGAGACGTCGCCCACCTTCACGGCCGGCAGGCCGGTGGCCTCGATCTTGACCACCGCCACGTCCGTGCGCTTGTCGGCGCCGATGATCCTGGCCTTGAACTCGCGCTTGTCCGTCAGGGTGACGACCACTTCGGACGCGTCCTCGATCACGTGCGCATTGGTCATCACGTAGCCGTCGGAGGTGAGGATGAAGCCCGAGCCGACACCGCGCGGACGCTCTTCCTCCTGCGGCTGCTGCTGGCCGCGCCGCGGCGTCTGCTGGCGCGGCGCACCCGGCAGCGGCTGGCCGAAGAAGCGGCGGAAGAATTCCTGCATCTCCTCGTCCATGTCACCATTGCCGCTGCGCGAAACGCGCTCGGTGGTGCGGATGTTGACCACGGACGGGCCGACCTGGTCCACCAGGTCGGTGAAGTCCGGCAGCACGCGGGCCGCCGCGGCCGGTGGCTGCACCTGCGCCGCGGCCGGCCCGACCGCAGCGGC
>JASGDG010000357.1:0-28173 GCA_047607325.1 Xenophilus sp.
GCGGCCGCCTCACCGCGCCGATGCCGGGCAAGGTGGTGTCCTTCGCGGTCAAGCCCGGCGACGTGGTGAGCAAGGGCCAGCCGCTGGCCGTGATGGAGGCGATGAAGATGGAGCACACCATCGCCGCGCCGGCTGGCGGCACGGTGGCCGAACTGCTCTATGCGCCGGGCGATCAGGTGGCGGAGGGAGCCGCGCTGCTGCGGCTGGCTGTGGCCGAGTCCGCCTGACCGGCGTGCTTGCAAAATCGGCGCATGAAGACCCAGATCACCTTTTGCCTTACCGGCAACCAGGCCGCGCCCTGGATCGAGGGCCTGCGTGCCCTCCTGCCTGACGCCGAGATCGCCGAATGGCAGCCCGGCGCGCCGCAGGCCGGCCACGCCATCGTGTGGGCGCCGCCGCAGCGTTTCGTCGACGAGCAGGCGGCCGGCCTGAAGGCGATGTTCAACATCGGCGCCGGCGTGGACGCGATCCTCAAGCTGCGCCTGCCGCCCGGCCTGAGAGTGGTGCGGCTGGACGACGCCGGCATGTCGGTGCAGATGGCCGAGTACGTGTGCCATGCGCTGATCCGCCACTTCCGCGAGTTCGACGTCTACGAGGCCGAGGCGCGCCAGGGCCGCTGGGTCTTCCGCAGGCCGCTGGCGCGGGCCGACTTCCCGGTCGGCATCATGGGCCTGGGCGCGCTGGGCGAGCGCGTGGCGCGGGCGGTGCAGCAGTTCGAATTCCCGGTGCTGGGCTGGAGCCGCACGCCCAAGGCCATCGACGGCGTGCGCACCTTCGCCGGCGAGGCGCGGCTGGGCGACTTCCTCGTTGCCACGCGCGTGCTGGTCAACCTGCTGCCGCTGACCGACGCCACGCGCGGCATCCTCAACCGCACCACGCTCTCGGCGCTCAAGCCCGGCGGCTACCTCATCCACATCGCGCGCGGCGGCCACCTGGTGGAGGAGGACCTGATCCCGCTGATCGACAGCGGCCATCTGGCCGGCGCGACGCTGGACGTCTTCCAGCAGGAGCCGCTGCCGGCCGGCCACCCTTTCTGGCGGCATCCGAAGATCACGGTGACGCCGCATGGCTCGGCGCGCACGCTGCGCAGCGAAGCCGTCGCGCAGATCGCCGGCAAGATCCGCGCGCTGGAGCGTGGCGAGCCCATCGCGGGCGTGGTGGACGCGGCGCGCGGCTATTGAAGCCGCGGCTGCACGCGCATGTGTGCCGTCACGGCATTGCGGCACAATTTCCGGCTTCTCCCTTCGTCCACTGCTGGCCGCCATGACCGACCCCGTGCTCAACATCCCCCCCCGCGACAAGGCCGAGATCCTGGCCCAGGCGCTGCCCTACATCCGCAAGTACCACGGCAAGACCATGGTCATCAAGTACGGCGGCAACGCGATGACCGACCCGGCCCTGCAGGCCGACTTCGCCGAGGACGTGGTGCTGCTCAAGCTGGTCGGCATCAACCCGGTGGTGGTGCACGGCGGCGGCCCGCAGATCGAGGCGGCGCTCAACAAGCTGGGCAAGAAGGGCCACTTCATCCAGGGCATGCGCGTGACCGACGCCGAGACCATGGAGGTCGTCGAGTGGGTGCTGGCCGGCGAGGTGCAGCAGGACATCGTCGGCCTGATCAACCAGGCCGGCGGCAAGGCGGTGGGCCTCACGGGCCGCGACGGTGGCCTGATCCGCGCGCAGAAGCTGAAGATGGCCGACCGCAACGACCCGGCGCTGCTGCACGACGTCGGCCAGGTCGGCGACATCGTCTCGATCGACCCCGGCGTGGTGCAGGCGCTGCAGGACGACGCCTTCATCCCGGTGGTCAGCCCGATCGGCTTCGGCGAGGAGAACGAGAGCTACAACATCAACGCCGACGTGGTGGCCGGCAAGCTGGCCACCGTGCTCAAGGCCGAGAAGCTGGTGCTGCTGACCAACACGCCCGGCGTGCTCGACAAGAGCGGCCAGCTGCTGACCAACCTGAGCGCGCGCGAGATCGACGACCTGTTCGCCGACGGCACCATCTCCGGCGGCATGCTGCCCAAGATCGAAGGCGCGCTCGATGCGGCCAAGAGCGGCGTGAACGCGGTGCACATCATCGACGGGCGGGTGCCGCATTCGATGCTGCTGGAGATCCTGACGGACCAGGCCTACGGCACGATGATCCGCGCCCGGTAGCCCCGGGCGCCGGCCTCACTCGTACCCGCGCGGATTGCCCTGTTGCCAGCGCCAGGCGTCGGCGCACATCTGGTCGAGGCTTCGGCAGGCCTTCCAGCCCAGGGTGCGTTCGGCCAGCGACGGATCGGCCCAGTAGGCGGGCACATCGCCGGGGCGGCGCGGGCCGATCTCGTAGGGCAGGGCGCGGCCGCTGGCGCGCTCGAAGGCATGCACCACGTCCAGCACCGACAGCGGCTGGCCGGTGCCCAGGTTGAGCGTGGCCAGGCCGGGCCCTTGCTCGGCATGCCGCAGGGCGGCCACGTGGCCTTCCGCCAGGTCCATCACGTGCACGTAGTCGCGCTGGCCGGTGCCGTCGGGCGTGGGGTAGTCGCCGCCGTGCACCGTCAGCCTGTCGCGCAGGCCCACCGCTACCTGGCAGACGAAGGGCATCAGGTTGTTGGGCCTGCCCTGCGGGTGCTCGCCGATCAGGCCGCTCTCGTGCGCGCCCACCGGGTTGAAATAGCGCAGCCGGGCGATGCGCCAGCCGGGCTCGGCGCGATGCAGGTCGGCCAGGATGTCCTCCACCATGCGCTTGCTCTGGCCGTAGGGGTTGGCCGGCGCGTAGGGGTCGGTCTCGGGGATGGGCGAGCGCGCCGGCTCGCCGTAGACGGTGGCCGAGGACGAGAAGACGAAGGTCTTGACGCCGGCGGCCTGCATGGCGCGCAGCACCACCACCGTGCCGTGCACGTTGTTGTCGTAGTAGGTGAGCGGGTCGGCCACCGAGTCGCCCACCGCCTTCAGCCCGGCGAAGTGGATGACGCCGGCGATGCGTTCCCCGGCGAAGATGCGGTCCAGCAGCGCGCGGTCGCGCACGTCGCCCTCGATCCAGCGCGGTGCGCGGCCGGTGATGCGGGCCAGTCGGCCCACCACCCGGATGTCGCTGTTGCCGAAGTTGTCCAGGATCAGCGGCTCGTAGCCCGCTTCGGTGAGCGCCACGCAGGTGTGGCTGCCGATGAAGCCGGCGCCGCCGGTGACGAGGATGGTGTGTGTCATAAGCTCTCAGTCGGGCCGGACCGGGCCGCAGTGCAGCGTATTGTCCACGGCCTGTCCGGCAGCCGCGGCCTTGCTGCAAGGTTGGTACCCACTCCCGCATGCATCCATGGCAGAATCAATTGTTTACAAGTTGCTGCCGATTCATGCCAGACGACGAGACCTTCGACGTGTCCTCGCACCCTGCTGACGATGCCGCCGGCGCGGCCGAGCCGGTGCCGGCGCGCAAGCGTCCCCGCCCGGGCGAGCGCAAGGTGCAGATCCTGCAAGCCCTGGCCGCGATGCTGGAGCAGCCCGGCGCCGAGCGCGTGACCACCGCCGCCCTGGCCGCCCGGCTGGAAGTGAGCGAGGCCGCGCTGTACCGCCACTTCGCCAGCAAGGCGCAGATGTTCGAGGGCCTGATCGACTTCATCGAGCAGAGCGTCTTCACGCTGGTCAACCAGATCACCGAGCGCGAGTCGTCGCCGCGCGAGCAGGCCGCGCAGATCGTGGGCGTGCTGCTGCAGTTCGCCGAGAAGAACCCGGGCATGGCCCGCGTGATGGCCGGCGATGCACTGGTGTTCGAGAACGAGCGCCTGCAGCAGCGCATGAACCAGTTCTTCGACAAGATCGAATCGCAGCTGCGCCAGGTGCTGCGCGGCCTGGCCGCGGCCGAGGGCGCCGACACGCCGACCATCGATGGCCAGATGCGCGCGGCCGTGCTCACCGCTTTCGCCATGGGGCGGCTGCAGCGCTTCGCCCGCTCGGGTTTCCGTCATCTTCCCGCCGAACACCTGGATGCCGCACTGGCGCTGATGCTGGGGGGAACCTCGGTGCCCCTATCGCGGGGATAGCGCTTTTTGGCTCGCCCTCGGGGGCGCTCCAGGGAAGAATCGGACTCCGATCCCATCCGACAAAAAGGAGTTGTCCCATGAGCAGCGAACCAGCCCAGGCCAAGTGCCCCTTCCACCACGCAGCCAGGGGCGGTACGACCAACCGCGACTGGTGGCCCAACCAGCTGCGCGTCGATCTGCTGAACCAGCATTCCAGCCGCTCCAATCCGCTGGGCGAGCGCTTCAGCTACGCCGAGGAATTCAAGAAGCTCGACTACGAGGCGCTCAAGGGTGACCTGCACCGGCTGATGACCGATTCGCAGGACTGGTGGCCGGCCGACTTCGGCAGCTACGCCGGCCTGATGATCCGCCTGGCCTGGCACAGCGCCGGCACCTACCGCACGCTGGACGGCCGCGGCGGCGGCGGGCGTGGGCAGCAGCGCTTCGCACCGCTCAACAGCTGGCCCGACAACGTGAGCCTGGACAAGGCCCGCCGCCTGCTGTGGCCCGTCAAGCAGAAGTACGGCCAGAAGATCTCATGGGCCGACCTGATCATCCTGGCCGGCAACGTGGCGCTGGAGTCCACGGGCTTCCGCACCTTCGGGTTCGCCGCCGGCCGCGAGGACGTGTGGGAACCCGACAACGACGTCTACTGGGGCAAGGAAACCACCTGGCTGGCCGCCAGCGACACGCCGAACAGCCGCTATTCGGCCAGCAAGCCCGGCGAGCGCGAGCTGGAGAACCCGCTGGCCGCCGTGCAGATGGGCCTGATCTACGTCAACCCCGAAGGCCCGGACGGCAACGGCGACCCGCTCAGTGCCGCCCAGGACATCCGCGAGACCTTCGCCCGCATGGCGATGGACGACGAGGAGACGGTGGCGCTGATCGCCGGCGGCCACACCATCGGCAAGACCCACGGTGCCGGCGCGGCCACCCACGTCGGTGTCGATGTGGAGGCCGGGGCGCTGGAGCAGCAGGGCCTGGGCTGGGCCAGCAGCTTCGGCAGCGGCGTGGGCAAGGACGCCATCACCTCCGGCCTGGAGGTGACCTGGACGCAGACCCCCGCTCAGTGGAGCAACTACTTCTTCGAGAACCTGTTCAAGTACGAATGGGTGCAGACCCGCAGCCCGGCCGGCGCCATCCAGTGGGAAGCCAAGGACGCGGAGGCCATCGTGCCCGGCCCCTCGCCCGATTCGCCCCCGCGCAAGCCGACCATGCTGACGACCGACCTGTCGCTGCGCTTCGATCCGGCCTACGAGAAGATCTCGCGCCGCTTCCTGGACAACCCGCAGGCCTTCGCCGACGCCTTCGCGCGTGCCTGGTTCAAGCTCACGCATCGCGACGTGGGGCCGAAGGCGCGCTACCTGGGCCCGGAAGTGCCGAAGGAAGACCTGATCTGGCAAGACCCGTTGCCTGCGGCCACGCACACGCCTGCGGCGGCGGACATCGCGGATGCCCGGGCGAAGATCGCCGCGTCGGGCCTGTCGGTGGCCGAACTGGTGTCCACGGCCTGGGCCAGTGCCTCCACCTTCCGCGGCGGCGACAAGCGCGGCGGCGCCAACGGCGCACGCATCCGCCTTGCCCCGCAGAAGGACTGGGAAGTCAACCAGCCGGCGCAACTGGCCAAGGTGCTGGCCACGCTGGAAGATATCCGGAAGGCGTCGGGCAGGCTGAGTCTGGCGGACCTCATCGTGCTGGCCGGCGGCGTCGGCATCGAGCAGGCGGCCAGGGCTGCGGGCGCGGGCATCGAGGTGCCGTTCACGCCCGGCCGCGTCGACGCGAGCGCCGAGCAGACCGACGTGGCCGCCTTCGCCGTGCTGGAGCCCCAGGCCGATGGTTTCCGCAACTACGCCAAGACGCCTGCACTGGGCGCGATCGCCGAGCACCTGCTGGTCGACAAGGCGCAGCTGCTGACGCTGAGCGCGCCGGAACTCACCGTGCTGGTCGGCGGCCTGCGCGTGCTGGGCGCCAATGCCGGCGGCAGCGCGCACGGCGTCTTCACCGCCAGCGCCGGCACGCTGACCAACGACTTCTTCGTCAACCTGCTGGACGCGGGCACGGTGTGGAAGCCCGTCAGCGACGCGAATGACGTGTTCGAGGGCACCGACCGCAAGACCGGCGCCGTCAAGTGGACCGCCACGCGCGCCGACCTGGTGTTCGGCTCCAACTCCGTGCTGCGTGCCCTGGCCGAGGTCTATGGCAGCGCGGACGCGCAGCAGAAGTTCGTGCAGGACTTCGTGGCTGCATGGACCAAAGTGATGAACCTGGACCGGTTCGACGTCAAGGCCTGATCCCGCCTCGCCCGCGCCGCCGCTGTGGCGCGGGCCGCGGGCCAGACCATGGGGGTTGTGGCGCCCGTCGACTTCGCCGTCGCGCCTGGGGGCCGGTGCGAAAAGGCGCCATCGCGCGAAATCGCTTACAATCGGCCCATCGACTGCGGCGTGCTCGTTGCCTCGGTCCTTGATTGACACCTCGCGGCAGCCCCTGCCCGCGCGGGCTCCGGCCCCGGACTGCCATCGCCTGTTCCGGCCGCGCGTCATCCCTTCTCGACGAGCTTCATCGTCGGTCCGCTCCACAGAACACCCCGCGGACCCTTCCCGTTCCCTCCGGAGCATCCGCGCGCCCGATCAGACCCGACGCGGCATGCATGCTTCGGCCCGCCGCAGGGCGGCCGCCATTTCCATCACATGCAGACTCCACGCGCCCACGAAGTGGGCAACTACCTCGTCACACCGATGACGAAGCTCACCGAATCCGGCCAGTATGCCGCGTCGGTCTCCATCCGCCGCGGCATGCACGACCGGGTATTCCGGCTCGTTCCGCGCTTCGACAGTGCCGCGCGCGCCGCGCGCTACGCCCTCTCGGAGGGCCGGCATTTCGTCCTGACCAACCAACTGGCCTGAGCGCGTCTCTCGCCGATCACCTGAAGGAGCCTCGTGGGCAAGGAAGAACTGATTGAAATGCAGGGCAAGGTCGAGGAGGTGCTGCCCGACTCGCGTTTTCGCGTGACCCTCGACAACGGCCACAGCCTGATCTGTTACTCGGGCGGCAGGATGCGCAAGCACCGCATCCGCGTGCTTGCCGGCGACCGGGTCTCGCTCGAAATGTCGCCCTATGACCTCAACAAGGGGCGGATCACCTTCCGCCACCTCGAACCCCGCTCCCAAGGCGGATCCTCTCCCTCCCGCCGCCCTGCGCGATAGCCAGGCGGCGGACGACTCACCCCCTGCCGAGCGCACGACATGGCCTCGGCTCATTCACTCACTCAAGGAAGAAACTCATGGACAACAGACTCTACGTCGGCAATCTCTCCTACGCGATGCGCGACGACACGCTGCAGCAGCAGTTCGCGACCTTCGGCCATGTGGCCTCGGCCAAAGTCATGATGGAGCGCGACTCCGGCCGCTCGAAGGGCTTCGGCTTCGTCGAGATGGGCTCGCCCGCGGAAGCCCAGGCCGCCATCCAGGGCCTCAACGGCAAGCAGGTCGATGGCCGGGCCCTGACCGTCAACGTCGCGCGTCCGATGGAGCCGCGCAGTGGCGGCGGCTTCGGCGGGGAGCGCCGCGGCGGCGGGTATGGCCAGGGCGGCGGTGGCCGCCGCTACTGAGCGCCCGCGGTTCTTTCACACCCGGAAGCCGCGCGACAGGCCGTGGGCCGGCCCATCCGGCTCGTGCTGCTGCGGTCAAGGGGCGCTCCCCCGCGGCTGTCGCTGGCCATCGGGCGCCTTGAGTCGCCCCTGTCGCTGAAAGGCGATTGACGGCCCGGCGTCTCCCGCCCCCGGGAAGGCGGCGGGAATCTCCAAAGACCTGTCGGCGCGGTGGGTCTTTACGCTTTCAGCCGGCGTCGAAGTCCTGCAAAATAGAACGACCGTTCGTTTTATTTTCTGCCACTGCATGTCCGCTGTTCCTGCGCCTGCCAAGACCTCGCGTCCCGCCCCCAAGGGCCAGCAGACCAAGGCCGTCATCGTCGATGCGGCGCTGGCGCTGGCGGCGCAGATCGGGCTGGAGGGCCTGTCCATCGGTGCGGTGGCCGAGATCACCAAGATGAGCAAGTCGGGCGTGTTCGCCCACTTCGGCTCGCGCGAGGAATTGCAGATCTCGGTGGTGCGCGAGTACCACGCGCGCTTCGAGCAGGAGGTGTTCTACCCCGCGCTGAAGGCGCCGCGCGGCCTGCCGCGCCTCACGGCGATGTTCGCCAACTGGATGAAGCGTACCTCCACCGAGATCGACTCGGGCTGCATCTACATCAGCGGCGCCTCCGAATTCGACGACCGCCCCGGCCCGGTGCGCGACGCGCTGGTCGAGTCGGTCAGCATCTGGCAGGCCGCCGTGCTGCGCGCCGTCGAGCAGGCCAAGGAAGAAGGTCACCTGCTCGCCAAGGCCGACGCGCGGCAGGCCGCCTTCGAGATCCACGGCCTGATCCTGGCCCTCCACTACGAGGCGCGCTTCCTGCGCGTGCCCGGCTCGATCGACCGGGCGCACCTCGGCTTCGACAACATCCTCGCGCGCGTGGCCGCGCCTGATGCGCCGGCGCCGTCCGGCAAGGCCGCTGCACGGCGCCTCAAGGCCGTGCGCTGAGCCGCAAGGCCCTTCTCTCATTCACTTCACGTCTCCAGGAGAGCCCGGATGCCCACTTACACCCCCCCCTTGCGCGACATGCAGTTCGTGCTGCACGAAGTCTTCCACGTGGCAGACGAGCTCAAGGCGATGCCCGCGCATGCCGAGACCGACGCCGACACCATCAACGCGGTGCTCGAAGAGGCCGGCAAGTTCGCCGCCGAGGTGGCCTTCCCGCTCAACATCAGCGGCGACACCGAGGGCTGCACGCTCAACCGCGAGACGCACGAGGTCACCCCGCCCAAGGGCTTCAAGGAGGCCTATGCCCAGTACGTCGAAGGCGGCTGGCCGGCGCTGTCGTGCGACCCTGCTTTCGGCGGCCAGGGCCTGCCGCACGTGGTCAACCAGTGCCTGTTCGAGATGCTCAACAGCGCCAACCAGGCCTGGACCATGTACCCGGGCCTGTCGCACGGCGCCTACGAGGCGCTGGTGGCGCACGGCACCGACGCGCAGAAGAAGACCTACCTGCCCAAGCTGGTGAGCGGCGAATGGACCGGCACCATGTGCCTGACCGAGCCGCACTGCGGCACCGACCTGGGCCTGCTGCGCACCAGGGCCGAGCCGCAGCCCGACGGCACCTACAAGCTGACGGGCAGCAAGATCTTCATCTCCGCCGGCGAGCACGACCTGGCCGAGAACATCGTCCACCTGGTGCTGGCCCGCCTGCCCGACGCGCCCAAGGGCAGCAAGGGCATCAGCCTGTTCGTGGTGCCCAAGTTCAACGTCAATGCGGACGGCAGCCTGGGCGAACGCAACCCCATCTTCTGCACCGGCCTGGAGCACAAGATGGGCATCCACGGCAACGCCACCTGCCAGATCAGCCTCGACGGCGCGGCCGGCACGCTGGTGGGCGAGCCCAACAAGGGCCTGGCCGCGATGTTCGTGATGATGAACGCCGCCCGCCTGGGCGTGGGCAACCAGTCGCTGGGTCTGACGGAGGTGGCCTTCCAGAACGCGCTGGCCTACGCCAAGGACCGGCTGCAGATGCGCTCGCTGTCCGGCGTCAAGGCCAAGGACAGGGAAGCCGACCCGATCATCGTGCACCCCGACGTGCGCAAGATGCTGCTGACCGCCAAGGCGTACGCCGAGGGCGGCCGGGCGCTGCAGATCTTCTGCACGCTGCTGCTGGACAAGGAGCACAACCACCCCGACGAGAAGGTGCGCAAGGACTGCGGCGAACTGGTCGCGCTGCTCACGCCCATCGTCAAGGCCTTCATCACCGACAACGGCCACATCAGCACCAATGCCTGCATGCAGGTCTTCGGCGGCCACGGCTTCATCAAGGAATGGGGCATGGAGCAGTTCGTGCGGGACAACCGCATCAACATGATCTACGAAGGCACGAACACCGTGCAGTCGCTGGACCTGCTGGGCCGCAAGGTGCTGGGCAACAACGGCGCCAGCCTGAAGAAGTTCGGCAAGCTGATCGGCGCGCTGGTGGAGGAAGAGGGCGTCAACGAGAAGATGGCCGAGTTCATCAACCCGCTGGCCTCCCTGGGCGACCAGATGACCAAGTTCACCACCGAGATCGGTTTCAAGGGCTTCCAGAACCCGGACGAAGTGGGCGCCGCCGCGGTGGACTACCTGCGCGTGGCCGGCCACCTGGTGTTCGCCTACCTGTTCGCCCGCATGGCGCAGGTGGCACTGCGCCAGATCGGCGCGGGCAGCACCGATCCCTTCTACACCGCCAAGCTGCAGACCGCGCGCTTCTACTTCGCCAGGCTCTTCCCCGAGACGGCGGCGCTGATGCGCACGGCGCGCTCCGGCAGCAAGGCGCTGATGGACACCGACGCGGCGCTGGCCTGAGTGGCCTCTGAACCGAATCGCCCGGAGACGCCCATGCATCAGGCGCTGACAGCACTCCTTCTGGCGGCCGGCTCCACCCTCGCCATGGCGCAGACCACGCCGGTCGGCTTGTGGCGCAGCGTGGACGACAAGACCGGCGAGACCAAGGCCGAGATCCGCATCGACGACATCGGCAGCGGGCGCGAGGCCCTGTCCGGCCGCATCGTCAAGACGCTGGGCAGGGACGTCGGGCCCGGCGCCACCTGCGACGAGTGCACTGACGAGCGCAAGGGCCAGCCGATCGCCGGCCTGGAGATCATCCGCGGCGGCAAGAAGGCCGAGGGCAAGGACGTCTGGGAAGGCGGAAAGATCCTCGACCCCGAGAACGGCAAGGAATACCGCGCCAGCTTCACGCCCGTCGACGGCGGCAGGAAGCTGGAGGTGCGCGGCTACCTCGGCCCCTTCTGGCGCACGCAGACCTGGACCCGCGTCCAGTGAGGGCCTGCTCACGCTATGGAAGGGGTCGCGAAGCTCGGCACAGCCCGCCCATCAAGGCGCGCGACGCCGTGCGTGCGTCGGCACGCACAAGGAGTGCAACGCCGAGGGGCGGGCTGTGCCGAGCTTCCCTCCGGGTTGGACCGGCAAGGGGCTGTCTGCGGCGTTGCCCGCGCTTGCAAGGCGCAAGCCTTGCTGCGCGCGGGCGCCTTGCATCCGGCCCCTTGCCGGCCCAACGCGATCCCCTTCCATAGCGTGAACAGGCCCTAACCCCAACGGAATTCCCCATGTCCCATTTCAATGTGAAGAAGGTCGCCGTGCTCGGCGCCGGCGTGATGGGCGCGCAGATCGCGGCGCACCTCGTCAACGTGCGCGTGCCGGTCGTGCTGTTCGACCTGCCCGCGAAGGAAGGCCCCAAGAGCGGCATCGTGCTCAAGGCCATCGACAACCTGAAGAAGCTCAAGCCCGCGCCCCTGGGCGTGCCGGAAGACGCCGAGCTGATCCAGCCCGCCAACTACGAGGAACACCTGGCGCTGCTGGGCGAGTGCGACCTGGTGATCGAGGCCATCGCCGAGCGCATGGACTGGAAGCTCGACCTGTACAAAAAGATCGCGCCGCACGTCGCGCCGCATGCCATCCTCGCCTCCAACACCTCGGGCCTGTCGATCACGAAGCTGAGCGAGGCGGTGCCCGAGAGCCTCCGCCCGCGCTTCTGCGGCATCCACTTCTTCAACCCGCCGCGCTACATGACGCTGGTGGAGCTGATCCCCACGCCGAGCACCGGCCCGAAGGTGCTGGACGATCTGGAAACCTTCGCCATCACCGCGCTCGGCAAGGGCGTGGTGCGCGCCAAGGACACGCCCAACTTCATCGCCAACCGCATCGGCATCGCCGGCCTGCTGGCGACGATGAAGGAGGTGGAGAAGTTCGGCCTGGCCTTCGATGTGGTGGACGACCTGACGGGCAAGCGCCTGGGCCGCGCCAGCAGCGGCACCTTCCGCACCGCCGACGTGGTGGGGCTGGACACGATGGCCCACGTCATCAAGACGCTGCAGGACAACCTGAGCGAGGCGACCGATCCCTTCTATCCCAACTTCGCCACGCCGCCGGTGCTGGCCAAGCTGATCGAGCTGGGCCACCTGGGCCAGAAGACCCGGGCCGGCTTCTACAGGAAGGCCGGGCGCGACATCCTGCGCTTCGATCTCGACCAGGGCGAATACGTGCCCGCCGGCGAGAAGGCCGACGAGGTGTACGGCCGCATGCTGAAGAAGCCGGCCGGCCAGCGCCTGAAGCTGCTGCGCGAGAGCGAAGGGCCGCAGGGCCAGTTCCTCTGGGCCATCCTGCGCGACGGCTTCCACTACGCCGCGCTGCATCTGGCCGACATCGCCGAGAGCGCGCGCGACATCGACCTGGCGATGCGCTGGGGCTTCGGCATGAAGCAGGGCCCTTTCGAGCTGTGGCAGGAAGCCGGCTGGAAGCAGGTGGCGCAGTGGATCCAGGAAGACATCGATGCCGGCAAGGCGCTGGCCAGGGCGCCGCTGCCGAAGTGGGTGTTCGAGGGCCCTGTCGCCGAGGCCGGCGGCGTGCACACGCCCGAAGGCTCGTGGAGCGCCGCCGAACAGCGCTTCGTGTCCGCGCGCCGGCTGCCGGTGATGGCGCGCCAGCTCTTCCCCGAAACCGTGCGGGGCAGCGGCGCGAAGACGGCGGAGGAGTCGGGCACCACGATCAGCGACGAGGGCGACGTGCGCGTCTGGACGCTCGACGGCGAGGTGCTGATTGCCAGCATCCATTCCAAGATGAACGCCATCAGCCCCGACGTGGCCGAGGCGCTGGGCGAGGCGGTGAGCCTGGCCGAGCGCGAGTACAAGGGGCTGGTGATCTGGTCGCCGGACGACAAGTTCTCCGTCGGCGCCGACCTGCAGGCCATGCTGCCCGCCTTCGTGGTGGCCGGCGTGGGCGCCATCGAAGGGGCCGAGAAGGCGCTGCAGGACGTGATGCTGCGCGTGCGCTATGCCAACGTGCCGGTGGTGGCCGCCGTGCGCGGCATGGCGCTGGGGGGCGGCTGCGAGCTGGCCGTGTACTCGTCGCGCCGCGTCGCCGCGATGGAAAGCTACATCGGCCTGGTGGAAGTCGGCGTGGGCCTGGTGCCCGGCGCCGGCGGCCTGACCTACATCGCCCGCCGCGCCGCCGAGAATGCGCAGGCCTCGACCGGCACCGACCTGCTGCCCTTCCTGACCGAAGGCTTCACCGCGGCCGCGATGGCCAAGGTGGGCACCAGCGCGCTGGAGTCGAGGAAGCTCGGCTACCTGGTCGAGGGCGACGTGATCGTGCCGAACAAGGACGAGCTGCTCCACGTCGCGATCCAGCAGGCCAGGGCGATGCAGGACGCCGGCTGGCGCCCGCCGCTCAAGCGCGCCTTCCGCGTGGCCGGCCGCAGCGGCGCCGCCACCATCCGCGGCCAGCTGGTGAACATGCGCGACGGCGGCTTCATCAGCGCGCACGACTTCCACATCGCCGGCCTGATCGCCAACGTGGTCACCGGCGGCGACGTCGATGCCGGCACGCTGGTGACCGAGGACTACCTGATGGGCCTGGAGCGCCAGGCCTTCTGCGCGCTGGTGCAGCACCCGAAGACGCAGGAGCGGATCATGGGGATGCTCTCGACCGGCAAGCCGCTGCGCAACTGAACGACGACGAGGAACAGACCATGAGCAAGCAAGTGCAGGACGCCTACATCGTCGCCGCCACCCGCACCCCCATCGGCCGGTCGCACCGCGGCTACTTCCGCAATCACCGGCCGGACGACCTGCTGGCCACCACGCTGAAGGCGGCGCTGGCGCAGGTGCCGCGCCTCGACCCGCAGACCATCGAGGACATCGTCTGCGGCTGCGCCATCCCCGAGGCGCAGCAGGGCCTGAACGTGGCACGCATCGGCGCGGTGCTGGCCGGGCTGCCCACCAGCGTGGGCGGCATCACCGTCAACCGCTTCTGCGCCTCGGGCCTGTCGGCGGTGCAGATGGCGGCCGACCGCATCCGCGTGGGCGAGGCTGGGGTGATGATCGCCGCCGGCGTCGAGAGCATGAGCATGGTGCCGATGATGGGCAGCGCGCCCTCGCTGTCGCCCTCGATCTTCGAGCGCGACGGCGACGTCGGCATCGCCTACGGCATGGGCCTGACAGCCGAGAAGGTGGCGCAGCAGTGGAAGGTCGGCCGCGAGGCGCAGGACGCCTTCGCGCTGCAGTCGCACCAGCGCGCCCTCGCCGCGCAGCAGGCCGGCGAGTTCGCCGACGAGATCACGCCCATCGAGGTGACCGACCGCGGCTTCGACGCCGCCACCGGCGAGCCCACCGTGAAGAGCCGCACGGTGGACCTCGACGAAGGCCCGCGCCCCGACACCAGCCTGGAAGGGCTGGCCAGGCTGCGCACGGTGTTCGCCGCGCGCGGCACCGTCACGGCCGGCAACAGCTCGCAGACCTCCGACGGCGCCGGCGCGCTGATCCTCGCCAGCGAGGCGGCCTGCCAGAAGTACGACCTGACGCCGCTGGCGCGCTTCGTCAGCTTCGCCAGCAAGGGCGTGCCGCCGGCCATCATGGGCATCGGGCCGATTGAGGCGATCCCGGCCGCGCTGCGCTATGCCGGGCTGAAGCAGGACGACATCGACTGGATCGAACTGAACGAGGCCTTCGCCGCGCAGTCGCTGGCCGTCATCGACACGCTCGGGCTCGACCCGGCGAAGGTGAACCCGATGGGTGGCGCCATCGCCCTGGGCCACCCGCTGGGCGCCACCGGCGCCATCCGCTCGGCCACCGTGGTGCACGCGCTGCGCCGCAGGCAGCTCAGGTACGGCATGGTCACCATGTGCGTGGGCATGGGGCAGGGCGCGGCGGGGATCTTCGAGCGCGTGTGATGCCGCGGCGCGCGGGGCGGCCGTCGCCGCGGGGTTGGATGCTCCGGCAGCGGGGCGCACAGGAGGCCAGGATGCAGGCTCAGGCTCTGAAGGTCGACGGAATCCACCGCATCGCGGTGCGCCACTACCCTGCCGCCGGCGCGGGGAAGGCCAGCGTCGTCATCGGTGGCGCGATGGGCGTGCGCCAGGCTTTCTACGCGCCCTTCGCGCAGTGGCTCGCCTCGCAGGGCCTCGCGGTCTGGACCTTCGACTACCGCGGCTGCGGCGAGTCGCGCGACGGCGCCTCGCTGCGCGGCTTCGAGGCCGACCTCTTCGACTGGACGCGGGACTACGAGGCCGTCATCGATGCCGCGAAGGTGGCGCGGCCCGACGTGCCGCTCTACCTCTTCGGCCACAGCCTGGGTGCCCAGCTGCCCGGCCTGCTGTCGCGGCCGGAGCAGGTCGACGGGCTGCTGAGCATCGCCGCCGGCAGCGGCTACTGGCGCGAGAACACCCCGAGGCTCAAGCGCTCGATCCTCTACTTCTGGTTCGTGCTGGTGCCGCTGGCCGTGCGGCTGTGGGGCTACTTCCCGGGGCGCAGGCTGCGCAAGGTGGGCGACCTGCCGCGCGGCGTGATCCTGCAGTGGCGCCGCTGGTGCCTGAACCCGCGCTACAGCGTCGGCGCCGAGGGGCCGCCGGCCGAGCGCAGCTACGGCCGGGTGCGCTTTCCCGTGCTGGCGCTGTCCATCACCGACGACGAGCTGATGACGCTGCGCGGCACCGAGAGCCTGGTGGGCCTGTACGCCGCCGCGCCCACCTCGGTGGAGCGCATCGCCCCGGCCGACGTGCAGGCCCGCCGCATCGGGCACTTCGGCTTCTTCCGCGAGCAGTTCCGCCCGAGCCTGTGGCCGCGCGCCGTCGACAGCCTGCGGCGCCTGTCCGCGCTGGGCGCCGCCGGCGTCCCGCAGACGACTGCATGAGGGCGTCCAGGCGATGCACACTGCCGCCATGACGCACCCCTTCGACAAGGCCCTGGCGCTGGACCACAGCGACATCCAGGCCGGCCTCTTCACCGGGACCACCAGTCCCGACTACTGGAACATGGTGGGCCCCTTCGGCGGCGCCACGGCGGCGCTGGCGCTGCAGGCCGTGCTGAAGCACCCCGACCTGCTGGGCGAGCCCGTCGCGCTGACCGTGAACTACGCCGCCGCCATCGAGGCGGGCCGCTTCGAGGTTCTGGCCACGCCCGTCCGCACCAACCGCTCGACGCAGCACTGGACCGTCGAGATCCGGCAGGCCGGCGCCGACGGCCGGCCGCAGATCAACACCACGGCCACCGCCGTCACCGCCGTGCGGCGCGCGACCTGGGGCGCGACCGACCTGCCCATGCCCGCCGTGCCCGCGCCGGAGCAGGTGGAACGCGTGACCATCGGCCCCAAGGCCGTGGCCTGGGCCGCCCAGTACGAGATGCGGCCGGTGAGCGGCAGCATCCCGACGCAGTGGGACGGCAGCGGCGACCGCAGCGAGACCTGCCTGTGGCTGCGCGACGCGCAGCCGCGGCCGCTGGACTTCGCGTCGCTGACCGCGATGAGCGACATCTTCTATCCGCGCGTGTGGCTGCGCCGCGCGACGGTGGTGCCGGCCGGCACGGTGTCGATCACCACCTACTTCCACGCCGGGGCGGCGCAGCTCGCCGAGGCCGGCGCGGGCCACCTGCTGGGCCGGGCCGCGGGCCAGCAGTTCAGCAACGGCTTCTTCGACCAGACGGCGCAGCTGTGGAGCCAGGCCGGCCGGCTGCTCGCGACCAGCAACCAGATCGTCTACTACAAGGAGTGAGCCCATGGCACGCCAGCCCGCAGCGCCACGGACTGCTGCCGCGGCGCGGCCTGCCAGGTGACGTGGGTGGACGGCAGGGCCATGAGCGACCCGGCTGCGGCGGCCGGGGGGCTGGCAGCCGCCGGCCTCGACCCGGCGGCCGTCACGCCCGGGGGGCCCGCCACCGTATCACCCGCTCCCGCACTTCTTCCTCGTCGTACAGCGACCGAGCGACCTTCACCAGGTCGCTGCGGCTGACGATGCCCGCCAGCCGCCGCGTTTGGGCACTTTCCACCACGGGGAGGCGCTCCAGGCCCCAGGCGGCCATGCGCTGCGACAGCGCGCGACAGGTGTGGTGCGGCAGGGCGAAGGGCGAGCCGCCTGGCAGCAGGTCCCCCGCCACGCGCGCCCCGGCGGGCGCCTGTCCCAGCCGCTCGCGGTCGAGCAGGCCCAGGCAGGCACCCGCCTCGTCCACCACCGCGAAGGCGCGGTGCTGCTGTGCGGGGCCGAACCATTGCTGCGCCACGCGAGGCAGCGGCGCATCGGCCGGGATGGTCTGCACGTGGCGCGTCATCACGGCCTCGACGGGCGTGCGCTCCAGCGGGTCGACACCGTACTCGCGGTACACGTGGCGCCCGCGCCGCGACAGGCGCTCGGTCATGATGGAGCGGCGCATCAGCAGCACGGTGAGCCCGTGCGACACCGCGCAGGCCAGCAGCAGCGGCAGCAGCGCATCGCCATCGCCGGTGAGGCCGAAGGCGAACACGGCGGCCGTGAGCGGCGCGCCCAGCACGCCCGCCAGCACGGCCGCCATGCACACCAGCGGCCACAGCCCCGGGCTGCCGCCGGGCAGCCACGGCGCCAGCACCGCGCCCAGCCCGGCTCCCATCATCAGCACCGGCGCGAGCACTCCGCCCGAGGTGCCCGAGCCCAGGGCCAGCACCCACATCACCGCCTTGGTCGCCAGCAGCGCCAGGGCCGCGCCCACGAGCAGGCGGCCGCCCAGCAGGTCGCCGATCACGTCGTAGCCCACGCCCAGCGCGCGCGGCTGGAGCCAGCCGCCGATGCCCACCGCCACCGCGCCCAGCGCGGGCCACCACATCCAGTGCAGGGGCAGGCGGTGGAAGCCGTCCTCCACCGCGTACAGGGCGCGCGACAGACCCCCCGCGAGCAGGGCCGCCAGCAGCCCGGCCGCCACGCACGAGCCCAGCGCCGCCAGGCCCACGGGCCCGGTGTGCAGCGGGAAGAGCCGTCCCGCATCCAGCACCAGCGGCCGCAGGAAGGCCGCCACCGCGCAGGCCAGGGCCACCGGCAGCAGGCTGCGCGGGCGCAGCTCGAACAGCAGCAGTTCCACGGCCAGCAGCACCGCCGCCACCGGGGTGCCGAACACGGCCGTCATGCCGGCCGTCGCGCCGCACACCAGCAGCGTCTTGCGCTCGGAGGCCGACAGGTGCAGCAACTGCGCCAGCAGCGAGCCGATGGCCCCGCCGGTCACGATGATCGGCCCCTCGGCCCCGAAGGGGCCGCCCGAGCCGATGACGATGCCCGAGGACAGCGGCTTGAGGACGGCCACCTTCGGCGACATCAGACTCTTGCCGAACAGGATGGTCTCGATCGCCTCGGGGATGCCGTGGCCGCGGATCTTCTCGGTGCCGAAGCGCGCCATCAGCCCGACGATCAGCGCGCCCGCCACGGGCACCAGGATCACCGCCGCGCCCAGGTGATGGCCGGCCGGCGACGCGGGCGCGGCCGAGAACTGCTGGAAGAAGAACAGTTGGGTGAAGAAGCGGATCAGCGCCAGCAGCAGCCAGGCCGCCGCCACGCCCAGCGCGCCGATGGGCACGGCCAGCGCGGTCAGCAGCACGAGGCGGGGGTCGGCGGCGTAGTCGCGGCCGGTGGAGGAGGAGGTCATCCCCGAATTACATCACATCATGATGTAATCGGCCGAATGAAGCATCCCGCCAAATCCGACCTGGAGGCGCTGTCCGAATTCCGCTACCAGCTGCGGCGCTTCCTGCGCTTCAGTGAAAAGGCCGCGCACGCCGAGGGGCTGACGCCGCAGCAGCACCAGCTGCTGCTGCATGTGAAGGGCTACCCGGGGCGCGACTGGGCGAGCGTCAGCGAGCTGGCCGAACGGTTGCAGATGCAGCCGCACAGCGCGCTGGCGCTGGTGGCGCGCTGCGAGGCCCTGGGGCTGGTGCTGCGCGAAGGCGCGCAGGACCGGCGGCAGGTGCTGGTGAGCCTGAGTCCGGACGGCGAGGCCCGGCTGATGCGGCTGGCGGCGCTGCACCAGCGTGAGCTGCGCTCGCTCAAGGAGGTGTTCCAGGTGGCGAACATCTCGGCGCTTTCCGAGGGGATGGGCCACGGGCCGTCGTGATCCACCGGGGTGCGGGCGGCCAGGCGGCCGTCGCCGCACCCGCCTGCTGCCAGTCGCCCGCGCGGCACGGGCCGGTCCATCCGCCGGCTACCATGCCCTTCCGGGCGGCGCGCCCCGGTTCGGCGGCCGCGCGCGCCTGCTTCCATCGCCCCGCCATTTCCAGGAGCCCGCATGAGCGACATCCTCGACCACACCGAAGCCGGTGTGATGACCCTGACCTTCAACCGCGTGGACAAGAAGAACTCCATCACCCGCGCCATGTACGCCACCCTGGCCGACGCGCTGGAACAGGCGGCCACCGAGGCCGCCGTGCGCGTGGTGCTGATCCAGGGCGACCCGGCCATCTTCTCGGCCGGAAACGACATCGGCGACTTCCTGGATCAGCCGCCGGCCGGCCAGGACTCGCCGGTGTTCCGATTCCTGCGCGGCATCGCCCGCTTCCCCAAGCCCATCGTGGCGTCGGTGTGCGGGCCGGCGGTGGGCATCGGCACCACGCTGCTGTTCCATTGCGACCTGGTCTACGCGGGCGACAACGCCGCCTTCTCCATGCCCTTCGTCAACCTGGGCCTGTGCCCGGAGGCGGCCTCCAGCCTGCTGGTGCCGAGCATGTTCGGCTATCACCGCGCGGCCGAGGCGCTGCTGCTGGGCGAGCCCTTCATGGCCGAGGCGGCGCTGGACGTCGGCCTGGTCAACCGCGTGGTGCCCCCCACCGAGTGCAACGCCATCGCGCAGCAGCAGGCGCGCAAGCTCGCGGCCAAGCCGCTGTCGGCACTCGTCGAGACCAAGCGGCTGATGAAGGCCGGCCAGCAGGCCGATGTGCTGGCGCGCATGGAGGAGGAGGGCGCCAGCTTCAGCCGCATGCTGCGCGAGCCGGCCGCGCGCGAGGCCTTCACGGCCTTCATGGAGAAGCGCAAGCCGGACTTCAGCAGGATCTGAAGTCCGGCGCTTCCCGCGGAGATCGCAAGCCCGCGTCAGCGGCTGCCGGGCGCCGGGGGCAGCGGCCGCGGCCGGCCCTTGTCGTCGATGGCCACGTAGGTCAGCGTGGCCTCGGTCACCTTCACGTATTCGCCCTGGTGGCGGATGCGTTCGGCGAACACCTCGACTTTCACCGTCACCGAGGTGCGCCCGACGCGCAGCACCGCGGCGTAGAAGGACAGGATGTCGCCCACCCGCACCGGCTGCTTGAAGACGAACTCGTTGACCGCCACCGTCGCCATGCGGCCCTGCGCGTGGCGTGCCGGGAGCACCGAGCCGGCCAGGTCCACCTGCGCCATCACCCAGCCGCCGAAGATGTCCCCGTTGCCGTTGGTGTCGCCGGGCATGGGGATCACCTTGAGCACCAGCTCCATGTCGGTGGGCAGGCTCTGGATCGGGGCGTCGGAGCGGGCGGCGTTGGTCATCGGCACAATCGTGTTCAACAAAGAGTGCCCGCGATTGTCCTCCCATGCGACGCAGCAGCAATGCGCTTCCCGTTTCCGTCCCCCCGGGGTTCCGGACCGCCGCGCCGTGCCGCGGCGAGGACGCCGCCGCCCTGCGCCGCCTGCTGCCCTACCTGTGGCCCTACCGCTGGCGCGCGGCCCTGGCGCTGCTCTTCATGGTGGCGGCCAAGCTGGCCAACGTGGGCGTGCCGGTGCTGCTCAAGCACCTCGTCGACGCGATGGACGTCAAGCCCGGCGACCCGCGGGCGCTGCTGGCGGTGCCGGCGGCGCTGCTCCTGGGCTACGGGCTGCTGCGCTTCGCCACCTCGCTGTTCACCGAGCTGCGCGAACTGGTCTTCGCCAAGGCCACCGAAGGCGCCTCGCGCCGCATCGCGCTGGAGGTGTTCCACCACCTGCACGCCCTGAGCCTGCGCTTCCACCTGGCGCGCCAGACCGGCGGCGTGACGCGCGACATCGAGCGCGGCACGCAGGCGGTGCACTCGCTGATCTCGTACTCGGTCTACAGCATCGTGCCCACGCTGGTCGAGCTGGCGCTGGTGCTGTCGATCCTGGCGCTGCGCTTCGACCCGTGGTTCGCCGCCATCACCGCGCTGGCGCTGGTGCTCTACATCGCCTTCACCGTCGGCGTGACGCAGTGGCGCACGCAGTTCCGCAAGACGATGAACGAGCTGGGCTCCAGGGCGCAGTCGCGCGCCGTCGATTCGCTGCTGAACTACGAGACCGTCAAATACTTCGGTAACGAGGACTTCGAGGCGCGCCGCTACGACGAGCAGCTGGAGCGCTACCGCCGCGCCGCCGTCAGGAGCCAGACCACGCTGTCGCTGCTCAACACCGGCCAGCAGCTGCTGGTGGCGGCCAGCCTGGTGGCGATGCTGTGGCGCGCCACGCAGGGCGTGGTGGATGGCCGCATGACGCTGGGCGACTTGGTGATGGTCAATGCCTTCATGATCCAGCTGTACATCCCGCTGAACTTCCTGGGCATGATCTACCGCGAGATCAAGCAGAACCTGACCGACCTGGAGAGGATGTTCGCCCTGCTGGACCGCGAGCGCGAGGTGGCGGACGCGTCCGGCGCGGTGCCGCTGGCGCCGGCGGACTGGACGGTGCGCTTCTCGCACGTCGACTTCGCCTACGAGCCGGCGCGGCCGATCCTGCGGGCCCTGTGCTTCGAGATTCCCGCGGGCAGGACGGTGGCGGTGGTCGGTCCGTCCGGCTCGGGCAAGTCCACCCTCGCGCGGCTGCTCTACCGCTTCTACGATATCCAGGGCGGCTCCATCTCCATCGGCGATCAGGACATCCGCGCCGTGACCCAGGCCAGCCTGCGCGCCGCGATCGGCATCGTGCCGCAGGACACGGTGCTCTTCAACGACACCATCGCCTACAACATCGCCTACGGCCGGCCCGGCGCCACGCACGAAGAGGTGGTGGCCGCTGCCAGGGCCGCGCGCATCCATGAATTCATCGCCGGCCTGCCGCAGGGCTACGAGACGACGGTGGGCGAGCGCGGCCTGAAGCTCTCGGGCGGCGAGAAGCAGCGCGTGGCGATCGCCCGCACGCTGCTGAAGAACCCGCCCGTGCTGATCTTCGACGAGGCCACCTCGGCGCTGGACTCCGCCAACGAGCGCGCCATCCAGGCCGAGCTGGCCAGCGCCGCGAAGGGCAGAACCACGCTGCTGATCGCGCACCGCCTGTCCACCGTGGTCGACGCGCACCGCATCCTGGTGATGGAATCGGGCCGCATCGTCGAGCGTGGCACGCACGCCGAACTGCTGGCGCTGGGCGGCCGCTACGCGCAGATGTGGCTGCTGCAGAAGGGCGAAGCGGGCGTGGTGTCGTAGACAGACTTTTTTCTTGGAGCGAATGCCAATGTCGAAGCAGATTCCCCTGCTGGTGCTCAACGGCCTGTCGGCCGGGCATCAGGCCCAGATCGCCGAGGTCTACGATCTCACCTACGCTCCGACGCCGGCCGAGCGCGCGGCCGCCATCGCGCGGGACGGCGCGCGCTTCCGGGCCGTGCTCACCATCGGCACCATCGGCCTGACCGAGCAGGAGCTGGCGGCCATGCCCGCACTGGAGCTGGTGTGCTGCATGGGGGCGGGCTACGAAGGCCTGCCGATGCGGGCGCTGCGCGCGCGCGGCATCGCCACCGCCAACGGCGCCGGCACCAACGACGACTGCGTGGCGGACCATGCCTTCGGGCTGATCATCGGCATCGTGCGCGACCTGCGCAGGCTCGACCGGCGCTGCCGCGACGGCGAGTGGCGCGACAGCTTCCCCCAGCCGCCGAACCTGTCGGGCAAGAAGCTCGGCATCCTCGGCCTGGGCGGCATCGGCCGCAAGATCGCCCGGCGGGCAGCCGGCTTCGACATGCCCGTGGGCTACCACAACCGCCGGCCGGTGCAGGATGCGCCGCAGCGCTACTTCGACAGCCTGGCGGCGCTGGCGCGCTGGTGCGACGTGCTGGTGTGCGCCGTGCCCGGGGGGGCGGCGACGCGCCACCTGGTCGATGCGGCCGTGCTCGACGCGATCGGCCCGCGCGGCTGGCTCGTCAACATCGGCCGCGGCAGCGTGGTCGACACGCAGGCGCTCGCCGCGGCCCTGCGCGAAGGCCGCATCGCCGGCGCCGGGCTGGACGTGTACGAGAGCGAGCCGAAGCCGCCGCAGGAGCTGATCGGGCTGGACAACCTGCTCATCACGCCGCACGTGGCCGGCTGGTCGCCCGAGGCCACGCAGGCCAGCGTCGACCGCTTCCTGGCCAATGCCGAGGGGCATTTCGCGGGGCGCGGCGTGGTGTCGCCGATCTGAGCCTCCGCCGCAGCGGCCCGTGCCGGGGCGTCGGCGAAGCGCCCCATCAAGGCAGGGCGAACGCGAGCACGTAGTCGCCGATCTGCTTGGAATAGGCGGCGCCGCCGGCAGACACCACGATGTACTGCCGGCCCGTCTTGGGCGACACGTAGGTCATGGGCGTGGCGCTGCTGCCCACCGGCAGCGGGTGCTTCCAGACCTCGGCGCCCGTCTGCGCGTCGTAGGCGCGCAGGTAGAAGTCCTGCGTGCCGGCGAAGAACACGAGGCCGCCCGCCGTGGCCAGCGTGCCCGCGTAGCTGGGCATGCCGATGGGCATGGGCAGCCCCAGCCGGATGCCCAGCGGGCCGAGCTGCTCGGCCGTGCCGGCCGGCACCTGCCAGGCCACCTTGCGCGTCTTCAGGTCGACCGCGGTCAGGGTGCCGAAGGGCGGCTGCACGCAGGGCACGCCGAACTTCGAGAACCAGATGTTGGTGTAGATGCCGTAGGGCGTGCCCAGCTGCAGCGAAGGGCCGTGCCCGTCGCTCACCGGCGGGTACTTCTTGGCGAAGTCGGCGTACTCGGCGCGCGGCACCAGCTGGAAGACGCTGGGCACGCGGATGTCGTTGAGGAACACCCGCTGGTTGGCGGTGTCGACCGAGACGCTGCCCCAGTTCAGGCCGCCCACGTTGCCCGGATGCTCGATGGAGCGTGTCAGCCCGGGCGGGGTGAAGTCGCCGTCGTAGCGCAGGGTGCGGTACTCGATGCGGCACAGCAGCTGGTCGAACATCGTCATGCCCCACATCCTGCGTTCGTCCAGGCGCCCGGCGCCGATGGTGGGCAGGCCGACCGAATAGGGCTGCGTCGGCGAGAGCTTTTCCTCCGGCACGGCGCCGCTCTGCGTCACGGGCTTCTCGGCCACCTCGGCCAGCGGCTCGCCGGTGGCGCGGTTGAGCAGGAAGAGCTGGCCGCGCTTGGTGGTCTGCAGCACGGCGGGGACGGTGCCGCCCTTGCCGTCGGGCAGGTCGATCAGCGCCGGCTGCGAGGGCAGGTCGTAGTCCCATATGTCGTGGTGCACGGTCTGGAACTTCCAGCGCGGGCGGCCGGTGGCCACGTCCAGCGCGACCAGCGTCGAGTTGTATTCCTCCGAGTGCGCCGGCCGGCCCTGGCCGAAGTAGTCGGGCGTGGCGTTGCCCAGCGGCGCGTAGACCAGGCCGAGCTTGTCGTCGTAGGCCGCGGTGGTCCACATGTTGGGCGTGCCCGGCGTGTAGGTCTGGCCCTCGGGCGGCAGCCTGGTGATGTCCGGGTTGCCCAGGTCCCAGGCCCAGACCAGCTCGCCGGTGCGGGCGCTGAAGGCGCGGATCACGCCCGAGGGCTCGCCGCGCATCTGGTTGTCCACCACCCAGCCGCCGACCACGATCAGGTCGCGCGCCACCAGCGGCGCCGAGGTCTGGAAGTAGAAGCCGGGCCGCACCGTCCCCATGCCGTGCGCCAGCGACACCGTGCCCTTGTCGCCGAATTCCTCGCAGGGCTGGCCGGTGCGGGCGTCCAGCTCGATCAGGCGGGCATCAATGGTGGTCTGCACGATGCGCTCGCGGCAGGCGCCGCCGTCCGTGGCAGCGGCGGTGGGGGCGGACGCCTGTGCGGTCGGCGCCGCGCTCCAGTGGCCCAGGCCGCGGCAGCGCTGCCAGAAAGGCGACTTGGCCTGCGGGTCGAAGACCCAGCGCTCCTTGCCGGTGTCGGCGTCCAGCGCGATGAGCTTGTCGTTGCGCGTGCAGCTATAGACCGTGTCGCCGATCTGCAGCGGCGTGTTCTGGTCCACGCCCGGCTTCAGGTCGCCGGTGCGGTAGGTCCAGGCCAGCTTCAGCTTCGAGACCGTCTCGCGGTTGATCTGGTCGAAGGGTGCGTCGCGCCGGCCCTCGGTGGTGCGGCCGTAGGCGCTCCAGTCGACCGGCTGGTTGTCGCCCTTGGGCGGCGTGTAGGCGAGCGAGGCGTCCGGGCTGACCACGCCATGCGGCATGAAGGCCATGCCGAAGCCGGCGACGAAGACCAGCGCGAAGGCCGCGCCGGCGAGGCGCAGGCCGGCGGGGCTGGGGCCGCCGCTGGCGCGCGGCACCAGCAGCAGGGAGACTGTGGCCAGCGCCAGCGGCGCCATCAGGCGCGGGAACAGTGCCCAGAAGTCGAGCCCGCTTTCCCACAGGGCCCACGGGATGGTCAGGACCGCCACCGCCGCCACCCACAGCGCGCCGCTGCGCCGCCGGCGCCACATCTGCAGCGCCGCCCACAGCAGAGCGAGCCCGGCGATCAGGTAGTAGAACGATCCCCCGAGCGCAAGCAGCCGGGCGCCTCCCACGGCCAGGCCCAGACCCATGAGCGCCACCAGCAGCGCCCACAAACGCGATACGACAAGCATGTATTCCTTTCCTTGGGTCTCATGTCGAGACGGGGCCGACTCTAGGGAACATTGGTGATCCGCAGGATCGCCATGATGACAGGATGGGCACTCGATCGCCCGGGCGGCGGGTCATCCCGCCGCATGCAAGGTGTGCCGGCCGCCGGATTCCTAGAATGGCCCGCATGATCTCCCGCGAACCCACCCTCGAGCGCCTGGCCACGGCGCAGCAGCTCCTGCTCACCCCCTTCGGACTGGACGAGACGCATCTGGTCCGGGCGCTGTCCGAGATCCGCGCCCACCGGGTTCATGATGCGGACCTGTACTTCCAGTACACCCGCGCCGAGGGCTGGAGCCTGGAGGAAGGCATCGTCAAGACCGGCAGCTTCAGCATCGACCAGGGCGTGGGCGTGCGCGCCGTCAGCGGCGAGAAGACCGCCTTCGCCTACTCCGACGACATCTCCGAGGCCTCGCTGCTGGATGCCGCGCGCACCGTGCGCGCCATCGCCGCGGCCGGACGGTCCGCACGGGTGAAGGCGCCGGCGCGCAGGGTGGCGGCCAGCCGGCAGCTCTACGGCGGCATCGACCCGATCGCCAGCCTGGACAGTACCGACAAGGTGAAGCTGCTGGAGAAGGTGGAGCAGCTCGCGCGCGGCCGCGACCCGCGCGTCGCGCAGGTGATGGCCGGCCTGGCCAGCGAATACGACGTGGTGCTGGTGGCGCGCGCCGACGGCACCCTGGCGGCCGACGTGCGGCCGCTGGTGCGCCTGTCGGTCACGGTGATCGCCGAGCAGAACGGCCGGCGCGAGATCGGCTCCGGCGGCGGCGGCGGCCGCTTCGGCCTGGCCTGGTTCACCGACGCGCAGATCGCCGAGTACGTGGACCAGGCGGTGGGTTCCGCGCTCACCAACCTCGAGTCGCGCCCGGCGCCGGCCGGCGAGATGACCGTCGTCCTCGGCCCCGGCTGGCCGGGCATCCTGCTGCACGAGGCCATCGGCCACGGGCTGGAGGGCGACTTCAACCGCAAGGGCTCCAGCGCCTTCAGCGGCCGCATCGGCCAGCGCGTGGCGGCCAAGGGCGTCACGGTGCTGGACGACGGCACGCTGGCCGACCGGCGCGGCTCGCTCAACGTCGACGACGAGGGCAACCCCAGCCAGCGCAACGTGCTGATCGAGGACGGCATCCTCAAGGGCTACATCCAGGACGCGCTCAACGCCCGCCTGATGAAGGCGGCGCCCACCGGCAACGGCCGGCGCGAGAGCTACGCCCACGTGCCCATGCCGCGCATGACCAACACCTACATGCTGGGCGGCGACAAGGATCCGGACGAGATCGTCGCCAGCATCGGCAAGGGCCTGTACGCCACCAACTTCGGCGGGGGCCAGGTGGACATCACCAGCGGCAAGTTCGTCTTCTCCGCCAGCGAGGCCTGGTGGGTCGAGAACGGGAAGAAGCTGTACCCGGTCAAGGGCGCCACCATCGTCGGCAACGGCCCCGACGCGCTCACCCGCGTGAGCATGATCGGCCGCGACATGGCGCTCGATTCCGGCGTCGGCACCTGCGGCAAGGAAGGCCAGAGCGTGCCCGTGGGCGTCGGCCAGCCGACGCTGCGCATCGACGGGATGACGGTGGGCGGCACGGCCTGATGGCCATCCGCAACACCGTTTCCCGCCGCCCTGTGCTAGAGTCGCGCTCGATGTCCGCCGCACGCGCCTTTGACTTTGCCTACTTTTGGTTCCCGGAATCCGGCGGACGAGTGGCGCGCGCGTAACAGCAGACAGACCGAACCCCTCGAAGAACCGCCGGTGCGAAAGCCCCGGCGGTTTTTTCTTGGCCGCTTCCAAAAACACACATCACCGCACCCCGAGGAAGAACGAGCATGAGCCCCCAAGCCACCCCCGGCACCAGCGAGTCCTGGTATGCGCAACCCGCCGAGAAAACCAGCCAGACCGACGACCAGCGCATCAAGGACATCAACGTGCTCCCCCCGCCCGAACACCTCATCCGCTTCTTCCCCATCCGCGGCACGCCGGTGGAGGCGCTCATCGGCCAGACCCGCCGTGCGATCCATAACATCATGGCCGCCAGGGACGACCGGCTGCTGGTGATCATGGGGCCGTGCTCCATCCACGACCCGGCCGCGGCGCTGGAGTACGCCCGCCGCCTGAAGGCCGAGCGCGACAAATACGCCGGCACGCTGGAGATCGTGATGCGCGTGTACTTCGAGAAGCCGCGCACCACGGTGGGATGGAAGGGCCTGATCAACGACCCGTACCTGGACGAGACCTTCCGCATCGACGAGGGCCTGCGCATCGCGCGCCAGCTGCTGATCGACATCAACCGCCTGGGCCTGCCGGCGGCCAGCGAGTTCCTGGACGTGATCTCGCCGCAGTACATCGGCGACCTGATCAGCTGGGGCGCGATCGGCGCGCGCACCACCGAGAGCCAGGTGCACCGCGAGCTGGCCAGCGGCCTGTCGGCGCCGATCGGCTTCAAGAACGGCACCGACGGCAACATCCGCATCGCCACCGACGCCATCCAGGCGGCGGCGCTCGGCCATCACTTCCTCTCGGTGCACAAGAACGGCCA
>JASGDG010000358.1:0-12317 GCA_047607325.1 Xenophilus sp.
CCAGGATGCGCGACTCCATCAGCTCGGAGCGCTCGCGCGGCGCGCCCCGCCGCGTGGGACCGCCCTCGGCGGGCGGCGGGGCGCTGCGTGCGGCTGCGCTTCGGCGGGCGGAGGAGGAGCGGTCGGTCAAGGCAGGACGGCAGCTGGCGCGGAAAGCGCCATTGTCGGTCGCCCGGCACGCGTTGCTCACTGCGCCCTGGCCAGCCCCAGTTTCTCGATGACCCCCTTCTCGCGCAGCACCGTTTCCTGCGCGAACTTCGCGTAGTCGCTGCTGCCCATGTAGATGGGCAGCATGTCGTACCGGGCCAGCGCGGCCGCGTAGCCGGGGTCTTCCATCGCTTTCTTGAAGGCGTCGTGCAGGCGCCGGACCACCTCCGGCGGCGTGCCCCGGGGCGCGCCGATGCCGAAGGGCGAGTTCTGCACGATGTCGTAGCCCAGCTCCTTGAGCGTGGGCGCGTCGGGGAACTTGGGCAGGCGCTTCTCGCCCCAGGTGTTCAGCACGCGCAGCCTGCCGGCCTCCACCTGCGGCGCGAAGCCGGTCGAGTCGGCGGCGGCCATCACGTGTCCTCCCAGCAGCGCCTGCATCAGGTCGGCGCTGCCCTTGTAGGGCACGTGCTGCAGTTCGACGCCGGCCCGCTGCGCCAGCAGCTCCGTGGTCAGGTGCGGGCTGGTCAGCGTGCCGGTGGAGCCATAGCTGAGCTTGCCGGGGTTGGCTCTGGCATAGGCGATGAAGTCGTCCCAGGTCTTGATCGGGCTGTCCGCCGGCACCACGATGCCGAAGGCGTAGCCGGTGACGTTGATGACGTAGCTGATGTCCTGGAGCGGATCCCAGCCGATTCGGGTCGTGTAGCCCAGGCGGAACACGCCGAGCGGGATCTGCGCGATGGTGTAGCCATCAGCCGGCGCCGTCTGCAGCTGCTGCGCCGGCAGCGTGCCGCCGGCGCCGGGCCTGTTCTCGATGACGACGGGATGGCCCAGCACCTTGGCCGCGTTGTCGGCCAGCGCGCGCATGGTGATGTCGGTCGGCCCGCCCGCGGGGAAGGCGATGACCAGCTTGATCGGCTTCTCGGGAAAGGTCTTCCATGCCTGGGCATGGGCGTGGGGGGCGGCGGCCCAGGCGGCAGCGAGCGCGGCGGCGCCCAGCAGGGTACGGCGGAACATGGGGAAGACGCCTCTCTCGGTTGGAATGAAGCCGCCATTGGGCCGGCCCCGCGGGGCAGCGGCAATCCGTGATGTCCCGGGCCGCTGCCGCCCGGGTGCCGCGCCGTTCAGGCCACACGGCGCAGGGCCGGGTCGTCCTCCAGCGCGCCGGTGCGGCCCGGCGCCTGCCACAGCTCGGGACGGGGAAGCCGGTCGCAGCAGCTGGGCGCGCCGCTTGAATGAACGCTAGCCGCCGCGCTTGACCCGCAGCGCCTTCGAGGCGCGCGAGTTCGGCTCGCGGCCCAGCGCCTGGCTGATGTACACGCCGGCGTCGATCAGCGCGTCCAGGTCGATGCCGGTGTCGATGCCCATGCCGTGCAGCATGTAGACCACGTCCTCGGTCGCCACGTTGCCGGTGGCGCCCCTGGCGTAGGGGCAGCCGCCCAGGCCGGCCACCGACGACTGGAAGTTCCACACGCCCAGCTCCAGCGACGCCAGCGTGTTGACCAGCGCCTGGCCGTAGGTGTCGTGGAAATGCCCCGACACCGCGTCCACGCCGAAGTGCGCCAGCGTGGCCTGCATGGCCGCCTGCACCTTGCGCGGCGTGCCGACGCCGATGGTGTCGGCCACGTCCACGCGCTGCACGCCGATGCCCTTCATCAGCCCGGCCAGGCGACCCACCGCTTCAGGCGGAACCTCGCCTTCGTAGGGGCAGCCCACCGTGCACGACATCGCCCCGCGCACGCCGATGCCCTGCTCGCGCGCCGCCGCCGCCACCGGCGCGAAGCGCTCGATGCTCTCGGCGATGGAGCAGTTGATGTTCTTCTGGCTGAAAGCCTCGCTCGCGGAGCCGAAGACGACGATCTCGTCGGGCCACGCCTCGCGCGGCGCCGAGAGCGCGGCCTCCAGCCCCTTCAGGTTGGGCGTGAGCACCGAGTAGCGCACGCCCGGCCGGCGGCGGATGCCGTGCATCACCTGCGCGTTGTCGGCCATCTGCGGCACCCACTTGGGGCTGACGTAGCTGGTGACCTCGATCTCGGTGAGGCCGGCGGCCTGCAGGCGCTGCACCAGCTCGACCTTGACCTCGGCCGGCACCGGCTGCTTCTCGTTCTGCAGGCCATCGCGCGGGCCGACGTCGACGAGCTGGACACGGGAGGGGATTTGCATGGGGATGCCTTTCTACGGCCTCAGCCAGCGCGGGACCTTGAAGCGCACGATCATCAGGTACGCCGTCACGTAGATCACCGCGAACAGCAGGCAGCACACCGCCAGGATCAGGGTGCGGTTCCAGAACAGCACCGCCGGCACGATCGACAGCGCCGCGAACATCCACAGGTAGGGCGAGGTGCGGTTGTTGCGCGCCAGCAGCTGGCGCGCCTCGCTGTCCTCGACGGCCACGCGCACGATGCGGCGGAAGATCAGCTGGTGGAAGTGCAGCGCGTCGGCCGTGCCGGGCGACTGCCCGCGCACCGCCTTGCGGTAGATGGAGAACAGCGTCTCCCACACCGGGTAGATCAAGAGCAGCATCGGGAACCAGGGCGACACCGCCCGGTGCCGCTGCACCAGCGACACGCAGGCCACCGCGATCACCATGCCCCACACGTAGGCGCCGCCGTCGCCGGCGAAGATCTTGCCGCGCGGGTAGTTCCACAGCAGGAAGCCGCCGGTCGCCCCCATCAGGCACACCACCATCGCAGCAAGCTGCCGGTCGCCCAGTTGCAGCGCCACATGGGTGACGGCCAGGCACACCTGCACCGCCACCGCGCCGGCCAGGCCGTTGTAGCCGTCGATGATGTTGAAGGCGTGCGGCAGGCCGGTCATGGCCAGCACGGCAATGAAGGCGGCCACCAGGGGCGCGGCCTGCAGCCACTGGTCCACCGGGTAGTAGCCCAGGCGGTGCACGCCCAGATGCAGGGTCCAGCACAGCAGCACGGCCGAGAAGGCCGTCAGGCCCAGGCGCAGGCGCACCGGCAGCTTCTGGGTCACGTCTTCCGCAATGCCGCCCAGCGCCGCGGGCAGCAGGCACAGCAGCGTCAGCATGGAGGTCTTCAGCGGCCAGCCGACGTTGAAGGGGTCGGTGCCCGCGATGCCCGCCGCGGCCCAGGCCGCGCCCATGCCGATGAGCATGCCTGCCCCGCCCAGGCGCGGCACGTGGCCGCGGTGGAAGCGCTGCGGCATGTCGGCGCCGTAGCGCCGCGCGTGGCGGCGCGCGCGGCGCATGAAGTACAGCACCGCGGCGGCGGAGACGAGGAAGCTGATGACGATCAGGGCAATCATGGGACGCGGGCCGCGTTCATAGAATGCCCGCTGCCGAAATTAGACCATGCCCGTGCCGCCCGCCACCGACCGACCGCCCGTGACCGTCTCCATCGTGAGCCATGGGCAGCAGGCGCTCATCGGGCCGCTGCTGGACGACCTGGACCGCTTCTGCGCGGGGGTGGTGGACAAGGTGGTCCTCACCCTCAACGTTCCGGAGCCCGAGGCGCTGGCCGGCCGCGCATGGCGCTTTCCGGTCGAGCGCATCGCCAACGCCGCGCCCAAGGGCTTCGGCGCCAATCACAACCAGGCCTTCGCGCACTGCGCAACGCCCTGGTTCCTGGTGCTCAACCCCGACATCCGGCTCGACGGCGACGTGCTCTCGCCGCTGCTGGCGCTGGCGGACGAGCGCACCGGACTCATGGCGCCGCGCATCCTGGAACCCGGCAAGACGGCGCCGGAGCCGCACCGCCGCCTGATCACGCCGCGCGAAATCCTCACGCGCCGCCAGGCCGGCTACACGGCGCCGGCCGTGCCCGACTGGATTCCCGGCCTGTTCATGCTCCTGCGCCAACCCGCCTACGGTGAAGTCGGCGGCTTCGACGAGCGCTTCTTCATGTATGGCGAGGACTTCGATCTCTGCGCACGGCTGCGCCTGGCGGGCTGGCAGCTGCGCATCGGCGAAGGCCTGCTGGCCCGCCACGAGGCCCAGCGCGCCAGCCGGCGCAGCCTGCGCCACCTGCGCTGGCACGTGGGCAGCCTGCTGCACCTGTGGTCGTCGAGCGCGTTCTGGCGCTATCGCCGGCTGCTGGGCCGGCCCTGAGCGTGCCGGCCGGGCATCAGGCCGCCTCGACCAGGTTCCGCACGATGTCGATCACGCCCCGGCCGTAGAGGCCGTAGCGGCCGGTGACCGCCTCCCGCAGCACCGGCCCCAGCCGCGCCAGCCGCGCCGCCGGCAGGCGGGCGCAGGCGCGCTGGTGGGCCACCTTGCCGCGCACCTGCTCGATGCACCGGGGATCGACCCGCGCGCCGAAGGACAGCAGCCGCGCCAGCAGCAGCTCGGCCTTCAACGCGCGCGTGGCATGCAGTTCGCCGCGCGAGGCCAGCGCCTTGCGCACGTTCTGCGCGAAGCTGTTGCGGCCGGCGCCGATCTGGTTGCCGCCATGCTGGCGGTAGTCGATCAGGGGCGCCTCGATCACGTCGACCTCGCCCAGGGCCGCCGCGATGAGCGCCAGCCATTCGTCGTGGACCCACTCGGCGGGAAAGGGCCGCGCCGGATCCAGCAAGGCGCGCCGGAAGGCCGCCGTGGCGCCGGCCACGGGGTTGTAGCGCAGATAGACGCTCAGGGCCTGGCCGCCGTGGATGCGCTCCAGTTGATCGCGCGCCGTTCCCAGCGACTGCAACAGCGTACCGCCCAGCGGCGCGCCGCCGGCATCGATCAGCCGGGCGTCGGAGTGCACCAGCAGCAGCCCCGGCTGCGCCGCGAAGGCATCGGCGATCCGGCGCAGCTTGTCCGGCACCCAGGCATCGTCCTGGTCGCACAGCGCGATCAGTTCGCCGCGGCACGCCGCGGCGGCCTGCTCGAAGTTCTTCGTCACGCCCAGCGCGGGGCGGTTCACGAACACCCTCAGGTCGAGATCGAGCCCGGGGCACTCGCTCCGGCATTGCGCCACCGTGCGGCGCACGAGGCTCACGCTGTCGTCCGACGAGGCGTCGTCGGACAACACGATCTCGCAGGGTGCCAGGGACTGCAGGCAGATGCTGCGCACCTGCTCCTCCAGAAAACGCGCGCCATTGCGGGTGCACAGTGCCACGGAAATGGCGGGCGCCTCGGCCATCGCATCGCTCTCTCCAATCCCTCCCATCTCTTGCATCATCATCGACAGGGCCACAGCCAGGACTCACGGACGTTCAGCGAAGGCATGCACGCCTGCCGGGAGGCAGGCTTGCAACCGTAGAATTATCGGCTGCTTTCGCCCCCGGGCCCTGTCTGCCAGGCATGGCGCGCCCCGCCGCCGACGCCCCTCAAAAGAATCGCCATCCACCATGAACCAAGTGCACTCCAACCTCCACCGCAGCGCATGGAGCGACTGGTGGGAGGGAACCCGCAGGACGGACATCTGGTGGACCCTGTCGTGGTTCGACATCGTGCTGCGCTACCGCCGCTCCATGCTCGGGCCGCTGTGGCTGACGCTGAGCATGGGCGTGATGATCGCCGGCATGGGGCCGCTGTATGCGTCGCTGTTCGGCACGGAACTGTCGAAGTTCTTTCCCCACCTGGCGCTGGGCATCATCTTCTGGAATCTGTTCTCCAACATGGTGATCGATTCGTGCAGCTCGTTCAGCAATGCGGCGCACTACCTGAAGCAAGGCTACTTTCCCATTTCCCTCTTCGTCTGGCGCACGCTGGCACGCAACGTGATCCAGTTCGCCCACCACATCGTCATCTACATTCCCGTGGCCATCTGGGCGGGCACCAGGCTCTCATGGGACGCGCTGCTGGTCGTGCCCGCCTTCGCGCTACTGATCGTCAACGCCCACGCGCTCAGCCTGTGGCTGGGCCTGGTGTGCACGCGCTACCGCGACATCACCCAGATCGTCGTGGCCGTGATGCAGCTGCTGATGTTCCTGACGCCCGTCTTCTGGCTGCCGGAAAGCCTGCCGGCAAGAGCCGAGTACATCCTCTGGAACCCGCTGGCGCAGATGCTCGACCTGCTGCGCACCCCGCTGATGGGCGGCGAGGCCACGCTGCACAGCTGGCTCGGCATCCTCGGATGGACGGCGGCGAACATCGTCGTGTGCGCCCTGCTCTTCCGCAAGTACCGCCGCCGCGTCGTCTACTGGCTGTGACGCCCTTCACCTCTCATCCGCAGCATCTTCCATGAGCGCCCTCATCTCCCTCAAGGACGTCAGCGTCAGCTTCCCCATCTACGGCGCCGGCGCCGCGTCGCTGAAAAAGACGCTGGCCGCCTCCGTGACGGGCGGCCGCTTCGGCAAGGAAACCGGCGTCACCGTGGTGCAGGCCCTGAGCCACATCGACATCGAACTCCAGGCCGGAGACCGCCTTGGACTGGTGGGCCACAACGGCGCCGGCAAATCGACGCTGCTGCGCACCCTGGCCGGCGTCTACGAGCCGACGGCCGGCCAGTTCATCCGCCAGGGCAGCGTCACCAGCCTGATCGATCCCGCCCTGGGCATCGAGGCCGACGCCACGGGCCTGGAGAACATCATGCTGCGCGGCCTGGTCATGGGCCTGAGCAAGCGCGAGATCGACCGCAAGACCCCCGAGATCGTCGAATTCAGCGGCCTGGGCGAATACATCCACATGCCGGTGCGCACCTACTCGACCGGCATGATGATGCGGCTGGCGTTCTCCATCTCCACCAGCGTGCAGGCGGACATCCTGCTGATGGACGAGTGGCTGTCGGTGGGCGATGCGGAGTTCACCGAAAAGGCCGAGAAGCGCATGCGGGACGTGGTGGCCGGCTCCGGCATTCTGGTGCTGGCCTCGCACTCGCCCGAACTGATCGCCAAGGAATGCAACAGGGTGGTCCATCTCGCGCATGGAACCATCGTCGAGACCAAGGCCGCGCCGGCGGCTTGAGTCGCTGGAGTCCGGACGGCGCCCGCGCCCATCGGCGAGCGCGGGCATCGCGCCTCAATTTCCACGCAGCGCGCGAATCTCGTCCAGCCGCGCCGCGATGCGCCGCCCTGCGGCCTCGAGCGACAAGCGCTCCTGCGCGCTGCGGCGGGCCGCCTCGCCCAGTTCACGAGCCCAGGGCGGGTCGTCATACACGCGGCGCATCAGTTGGGCCGCATGCGCCGTGGACGGCTCGGCCCATTCATCGTCAGCGGAATAGGGGGCGATCCTGCGCCCCAGCCTGACCCGTTCGCAATCCACGAGCAGGCTGTTGCCGCGATCCATGAAGTCGACGTTGCCCGAAAAGTTCGTCGCGATGACCGGCTTGCCCAGCAGCATGGCCTCGGCCATCGTCAAGCCCAGCCCCTCGCTGCGGTGCAGCGACACATAGGCATCGCAGGCATCGATCAGCGAAAGCGTCTTGTCGGCGGAGTAGACCTCGTTGATCACCACGATGCCCGGGTGGCTGGCGGCTGCCGCCTTCTGGAGCGCACGCAGCGCTTCCGGGTACCGCTCGCCGAACGACGTCTTCAGCACCAGTGAGACGCGCTCGTCCGGCCGGAAGGCCTGCGCGAACGCCCGGATCAGTCCGAGCGGATTCTTCCGCTCCATCACACTCATCATGTGGAAGACGAAGAGGAAGGTGAAGCGGTCGCCGCGCAATCCAAAGCTGGCCTTGTCGCGCACCTCGAACGGGGCCAGGCTGACCCCCGGAAACAAGGTCCGGACAGGGACGGACAGGCGCTCGCGCAAACCGCGCGCGATGAATTCGGTGGCCGTCCAGACCTCATCGGCCCGGCCGGCCTGCTCGGCCCAGGACGCCGGCACGGAATCGAACTCCCAGTACCAATAAGCAATGCGGTAGGTGCGCGGCTCGCGCTCCGCCAGATGGGCCCTCGGGTAGGCATCGTCGAAATGCGGCGTCGGCTGCACGTGGATAAGGGTGATGTCGCTGCACTCCTGCCCGCAAAAGCGCAGGTCGTGCGGCTCGTCGAAGACATCCGTCCTCACGTTGCGCAGCGATGCGGGCAGTCCGAGCCGGCCCAGCGACTGCGCCAGCGATTCCGCCGACACCTTGAGGCCCGACGGGTAGCAGAAGTGGCCCAGGATGTTCATGCCTGAAGGCAGAAACGCCGGAACCAGCGCCTCGACATCCAGCGCGCGGCACCACTGCCGCACTTCGTCCGATGCGTCGGCGTGTCCGCCGCCGGCGATCCAGGCCAGGAAGGCGCGGGCGGCCTCGGCGCCGGACAGCGCTCGCGGATGCCGCGCCTGCCACTCGGGCCGGGCCCAGTAGGCCATGCGCAGCTGAACCCCGGGCGCATACCCGTCGGGGGCAGGCACCGGGCCCGCCCAGTCCCCCTCGGCGCCATGGCGGCGCGAGAACCACTCGGCAAACCGCTTCCACCCGAAGACCGTGAGCGCATCGGGGAAGCGCCGCTGCCAGGCGGGCGCAAAGAGGTAGGCGCGCACCAGTTCAAGCCGGGGGGCCTCTGCCGCCTGCATGAAGAGCCACCACACCTCTTCCAGTTCCAGGCCGGCCTTCCGGCACCCATGGCGCATGAACCACCGGAAGAGCGCGCGCCGGCCCGCGGGCGTCAGCCCATGGGCCAGCACCGGCCCAACCTGCGCGTCCGCCAGAAAGGCCTGCCGGGCGCGGGCGCCCGGATCCGCCGAAAGAGCCGAAACAAGATGTTCGACCTGCGCCGACCCGAGCCGCAGCGCCTGCCGCCCCGCCTCGCTGCGCACCCAGTCCAGCCAGCCGCTGTCCGCCGGCTGCGACAACGCCATGGGAAAGCGTGCCCGAAGCGCCTCCTGCCCGCGAAGCAGGTCGATCATGAACCGTGCCGCGGTCTGGCCGTTCGTGACCTCGTCCGCGCGCACGGGCGCCCAGAGGATCTGCGCCCGAGGCAGTCCCGCCGCCTCGCTCACATCGGCATCGCTGAAGAGATCGAGCCCCGGCGCAGGGCTGACCCGGCCGCCTTCCCGCGCCGCCTGCAGCGACGCCTCTTGGCGCAGCGCGCGCCGCTCCAGCATGCCCCGCGGGCTCAGCGGCGCCCAGATGATCTTCAGAATCTTTCGCGATCTTCTTCGCAACGTACTGAACATCAACATGGAACAACTTTCATTCTGAATCAAGAGGTTTTCGTATTCTCCGAGGTTCGCTTTTCCGGACCCTCATGCGCCATTCACTGATTCTCGACGGATATCGCCAACGCCCACCTGCACAGCCGGATGCCGCAAGCCACCCCCCGCTAAAATAGAAGGCATATAGGTTGCTTGGGTCCGGGTGTGCCGAAGCACCCAACGCCGCCCCATGGCCTTCACCACCTATGCACAGAAGTCAGACCAGGCCCGGTGAAACCGGGCTCGAACCCGCGCCCTTGCTGCCCATTCGAGACAACCTGCTGACACTGGCAGGTTTACAAGTCGAGGCCGATCCGCGCATCTCGCAAAAACTCGGCGCAAACCAGCCTCCGCCATTCGGGGGAGCAGGTTGAAGCCGGGCATCAAGCGGCGCATCCAAGCCGTTCTGCGCGCAGGCGCCGACCGCCTGGCCCAACGACCGGCACTCAAACGTACCCTCGTCAAATGGCTGAGGCTGATTCCGGTACTGGACCGGCGACTGCGCGCCGCCGTGGCGCCGGCCGACCTCTCCCCTCCTCCGACGTCGCAGCCTTCTACTTCGCCGCAGACAGAACAAGACTTGTCGCGGCCCGCGCGCGACGTGCTCGCCGCTCTGCGCGCCGGCATGTCTGACTCCGAGCACTCGTGACCCAAGCCAGAAGGATGGGCGCGCGGCACACCGTGCCCACCCGCGCCACCTCCTCCTGATGAAGCTCTCCACCCACTGAAAGCACCGCCAACACCAATCGACCATGCGAATCGTCATTGACATGCAGGGCGCGCAAACAGGCAGCCGCTTCCGGGGCATCGGGCGCTACACCCTCTCCCTGGTGCAGGCCATGGCCCGCACCGCAAAAGACCACGAATTCATTCTGGCGCTCAACGGGTTGCTGCCCGAATCCATCGAGCCCATACGTGAAGCATTCCGGGGGCTGGTGCCGCAGGAAAACATCCGTGTCTGGCACGCGCCGGGGCCGGTGCACTGGCTCAGCGCTAGCTATGCACCGCGGCGCGCCATCGCCGAACGGGTGCGCGAGGCCTTCCTGGAAGCCCTGGAACCGGATGTCGTGCTCGTCACCAGCCTGTTCGAAGGCATTGGCGAAGATGCCGTCATCAGCATCGGCACCCTGGGCACGTCCGTGCCGACCGCGGTGATCCTGTATGACCTGATCCCCCTGCTCAGCCCGGACGAGAATTTCCGCTCGAACCCGATTCATCGAGGGTGGTACGCCCACCGCTTGGAGAGCCTGAAGCAGGCCCGCCACCTGCTGGCGATTTCGGAAAGCGCACGGCAGGAAGCGCTGAGCGCCCTGACCTTCCCGCCCGAACAGGTGACCACCGTGTCGGGCGCCTGCGACGCCATGTTCATCCCGGTCACGCCCGACGCGGACCACCTATCGACCCTCAGGCAGCGGCTCGGGTTGACCCGTCCTTTCATCATGTACACGGGTGGCGCGGATGCCCGCAAGAACCTGCGGCACCTGATCGAAGCCTTCGCCCGCCTGCCACGGGACCTGCGCCAAGGCCACCAGTTGCTCTTCGTCGGCCGAATGCCGCCTCCGGAGGTCGATGCACTACGCACCCATGCGCAAGGCGCAGGACTGCGGCCGGACGAACTGGTGTTCACCGACTACATCGACGATGAGGATCTGCTGATCCTGTTCAGCACCTGCCGTCTCTTCGTGTTTCCATCGCTGCACGAGGGCTTCGGCCTGCCGCCGCTGGAAGCGATGGCCTGCGGCGCCGTGGTGATCGCGGCCGACAGTTCCAGCCTGCCGGAAGTCATGGGCAGCGCCGAGGCACTGTTCGATCCGCAGTCGGTGCATGCCATCAGCGCCAAGATGCAGCAGGCCCTGACCGATGAGGACCTGCGCGCGCGACTGCTGGAGAACGCCCGGACTCAGGCACGGGCCTTTTCATGGGGCCACAGTGCCCGGCTGGCGCTGCAGGCCCTGGCAGCCTTCAAGCGGCCTGATACAGCCCCACCCACGCAGGTCGCGCCCATGAGGCAAGGCATGCAAGTGCCGCGCTCCCGGTTGCTCCAGGCGCTGGCGCCGCTGACGCCGCAATGCGAGCCAGCCGAATTGATCCAGCTGGCGCGGGACATCGCCTTGAGCCTGCCAGAAAGAAGGCATCGCATGCTGTTCGTCGATGCCTCGGAACTGGTGCACGGCGATGCCCGCACGGGCATCCAGCGCGTCGTGCGCAGCGTTCTGAAAGAACTCCTCGGTGCGCCGCCGCCAGCGGGCTTCGAAATACAGCCTGTCTACGCCTCGCGCGACCGGGCCGGCTTTCGCTATGCGAACGGGCTCGTCTCCCGTCTGCTGGAGCAGGACGACGCCGAGGCAGGCGCCGACGACCCGATCGACTTTCAGGCGGGCGACGTGTTCCTGGGGCTGGACATGAATCTGCACGCGCCGATCGACGAACAGCCTTTTCTCGACGAGATGCACCGCTGCGGCGTTCGTGTCCTGTTCGTCGTGTATGACCTGCTGTGCGTGCAGATGCCGGACTGCTTCCCCATGGGCGTGCCCGAATTGTTCGAGCCATGGCTGAACATGCTCCCCCGCTATGACGGCGTGGTCTGCGGTTCACGGACCGTGGCCGGCGAATTCACCGAATGGCTGAAATTACATTACCCGCAGCGCCAGGGCGTGCTCGAGGTGGGCTGGTTCCACTACGGCGCGGACATCCACAACTCGCAGCCCAGCGTCGGCATGCCGGAAGACGCCGCGCAGGTGCTCCAGGCCCTGCGCGCCGCGCCGAGCTTTCTGATGGTCGGCACCGTCGAACCCCGCAAGGGGTATGCCCAGGCCCTGGCGGCCTTCGAGCGCCTCTGGAAGGAAGGCCTGGCCGTCAACCTGGTGATCGTCGGCAAGCCCGGCTGGCTGGTGAACGCGCTGATCAAGCGCCTGCGCGCCCACCCCCAGTTGGGCAAGCGGCTGTTCTGGCTGGAGGGCATCAGCGACGAATACCTGGATCAGATCTATTCGGCATGCTGTTGCCTGCTGGCCGCTTCCAGGGGTGAAGGCTTCGGGCTGCCGCTGATCGAGGCCGCCAGCAAGCACCTGCCCATCCTGGCCCGCGACCTGCCGGTCTTCCGCGAAGTGGCGCAGGGCCATGCCCAGTACTTCCACGCCGACGACGGCGCCGA
>JASGDG010000359.1:0-11776 GCA_047607325.1 Xenophilus sp.
CTCGGAGCGCGAGTTCCAGGTCTTCCTCAAGCTGGCGCGGGGAGAGACGGCCGGGGAGATCGCCAGGACGCTGTCCTTGTCGGTCAAGACGGTCAGCACCTACCGCACGCGGCTGATGGAGAAGATGAACCTCTCTTCCAACAGCGACCTGACCTACTATGCACTGAAGAACAAGCTCATCGATTGACGGGGTGTCGGCCGGCGGCCTGCCTCCGCCGCCGGGAGCGCAGCGCCGGGACCATGCCGAGTGCGGCGATGGCGCAGCTGCCCAGCACCAGCAGCGTGCTGACCGTGGAGATCGTCGGGTCGATCTCGTCGCGCAGGGAGCCGAACATGACCTTGGTGACCGTGGTGTTGTCGCCGCCGGACACGAACAGCGAGACGATGACCTCGTCCAGCGAGGTGACGAAGGCGAACAGCGCGCCCGAGAGGACGCTGGTGCGGATCTGGGGCAGCGTCACCGAGAGGAAGGCGCGCAGCCGCGTGCAGCCCAGGCTGCGCGCCACCTGCTCCTGGCTCATGTCGAAGCCGCGCAGACCGGCCAGCACGGTGACCACCACGAAGGGCAGCGCGAGCATGGCATGGGCCAGGACCAGGCCGCCGAAGCTGCCCAGCCATGCCAGCCGCGAGAAGGCATAGAAGATGCCGACCGCCAGGATGATGTGCGGCATCATCAGCGGCAGCATCAGCAGCAGCTGGACGCGCCGCAGGGCGCGGGAGGCGCCCTGGTGGATGCCGTAGGCCGCCGCCACGCCCAGCGGCACGGCCACCAGCACCGTGCACAGGGCCACCCTGAGGCTGACCCACAGCGAGCCGTACCACTCGGCGGCCGAGAAGAAGCGCTGGTACCAGCGCAGCGACCAGCCGCGCGGCGGGAAGTCGAGCATCCGGGAGTCCGAGAAGGACATCGGCATGACGATCAGCACGGGCAGCACGAGGAACAGGACCACCGCCGCGGCCAGCAGGTACAGCCAGAGGCGCCGGCGGCGGGGCGCGAGCGCGACCGCCTCGTTCATCGCTGGAACATCCTGTCGATCGGGACGTAGCGCCCCGCCGCCGCGAACAGGCCGAGCACCATCGCCACGAACAGCATGGCGGCGGCGCTGGCGGTGCCCCAGTCCATGCTGTTGGAGATGTCCCGCTCGATCAGGATCGACATGACCACCGTGCGGCCGCCGCCCAGCAGGGCGGGCGTGACGTAGAACCCGAGGCCGAGCACGAAGACCAGCACGCACCCCGCGACGATGCCGGGCAGGGTCTGCGGAAAAAGCACGCGCCAGAACGCCTGGGTGGGCGAGGCCCCCATGCCGGCGGCCGCGCGCAGGTGGTCCGCATCCACCTTGCGAAGCGCCGCATACAGGGGAAAGACCATGAACGGAAGCATGATGTGGATCATGCCGATGAGCGCGCCGGCGGCGTTGTGCATCAGCGGCAGCGGCGCGTCCAGCAGGCCGCTGCGCACCAGCAGCGAGTTGACGATGCCCCGGTGCTGCAGCAGCACCAGCCAGGCATAGGTGCGGACCAGCACGCTGGTCCAGAACGGCAGCGCGATGACCGCCATGGCAAGGGCGGCGGCCCAGGCCGGCAGCAGCGTCAGGGCATAGGCCAGCGTGTAGCCCGCGGCCAGGCAGACGGCGGTGGTGAGTGCGGCCATCCACAGCGTGAGCCCGGCCGCGCGGGCATAGCCCGCGTCGTCGAAGATGCGCACGTAGTTCCGCAGGGTGAAGTGGCCCGCGGCATCGCTGAACGACAGCGCCAGCAGCCACAGCACCGGCAGCACCAGCAGGGCGGTGACCAGGGCGGCGGCGGGCGGGGTGTTGGCCAGCATCCAGCGGCGCTCGCGCGCCTCGGCGTCCAGTGCGGCGCGCCGGCCGGGCACCGCGGGGTTGGCAAGCGCGTGCATCCCGCTCAATTGATGAAGGGGGCGGACGGATGCGCGCGCGGATAGCGGCGCAGGTACCGCAGGAAGCGCCCGAGCGTGGTGTCGGCCGGGGTCAGCAGGCCCTGGCGGTAGTGGATGGTGTCCAGGATGTCCTGGTCCTCGCTCACCGTGCGGCGGCTCACGCCGAGGACGTCCGCCAGCTGGGCCTGGGCCTCGGGGCCGGCCAGGACCAGGCTGCAGCTGAACACCTCGTGCTGGCCGGGGCGCGGCAGGCTGAAGCCCGTGACGTTGCAGCGCCAGTAGCCGTTGTACTTGCCCCAGCGGTAGAAGACGCTGGTGCCGAGGATGCCCGCCGTGTTGGCCAGCGGCACGCCGCCCTGGTGGACCCCGGTGTAGCTGAACTCCATGCCCCATTCGTGCCAGCGCACCAGGTCATGCGGGTCGGGGGCGTCGAACCGGATCTTGTGCACCGCTTTCAGGTGCTGCATGTCGGGGGTGTTGGCGGCGAACACCCAGGGGTCGCACCGCAGGCGCCGGCCGAGGCGGTACGACGCCGTCGCCAGCACCTCGTCGGGGTAGGGCAGGGCAGGCAGGTCGAACAGCGGCGTCTCGCCGTTGAAGACCCAGATGATGCCGAAGCGCTCCACCGTCGGAAAGACGAACAGGCAGGCCGAGCGCGGCGGCGCATCGCCGATGCCGGTGCGGACGCAGACGCCGTCGCCGTCGTATTCCCAGTGGTGGAAGGCGCATTGCAGCCGGTGATCGACGATCTTCCCGACCGACAGGTCGGCGCCCACGTGCGGGCAGTAGGCGCTCATCGCCTGCGGCGAACCGTTCTCCTTGCGGAAGACCACGATCCTGCCGTCCAGGAACTCCAGGCCGAGGATCTGGCCCGGCGCCAGATCGGTGGCCAGCGCGACCGGAAACCAGCTTTGCGAAAAGCCGCCCTCGCCCTCCGGCGGGATCACCGGTGCGCGCGGCGGCAGGAGCCGCTCGCGCACGCTCGGGGGCATCGTGATGGTCTTTTCCATGGGACTCTCTTCTTCTTCTTTCAGTCGGGGACGACGATGGTGGCGGCCGGCGACAGGCCGAGTTCGATGCTCTGCCCGGGCGCGAGGCCATGCGCCGCTTCGTCTTCACGCAGCGGCTTGCGCACGGCGATCGCCTGGCCGCTGCGAAGTTCGGCCAGCAGCAGCAGGCTGTCGCCCTGGTAGATGACGTCCTTGAGGCGCACGGCGATCCGGTTGTGGCGCCCGTCGAATTCGCCGGGCATCAGCAGCCGTTCGGCGCGCAGCGCCACATGCAGCGTGGGCGTGGACGGCAGCGGCATGGCCGTGCGCCATTCGCTGCCGTCGGCGGCGCGCACCCGGTCCGGCCCGGCGGCCACGGCCGGCACCAGCGTGGTCTCGCCGATGAAGCCGGCGACGAAGCGGCTGGCCGGCTGCCCGTAGATGCGGGCGGGCGTGTCGCACTGCTCGATCCGCCCCTGGTTCATGACCGCCACGCGGTCGCTCATGGCGAGCGCCTCGCGCTGGTCGTGGGTGACGTAGATGGTCGTGGCGCCGATCTGCTCGTGCAGGTGGCGGATCTCCACCTGCATCTGTTCGCGCAGGTGCTTGTCGAGCGCCGACAGGGGCTCGTCCATGAGGACGATGCGGGGCGAGAACACCACGGCCCGGGCCAGCGCCACGCGCTGGCGCTGGCCGCCGGAGAGTTCCGAGATGCGCCGCTGGCCCAGCGCCGGCAGGCGCACCAGTTCGAGGGCCTGCTGCACGCGCTGCCGGATGTCCGCCTCGCCGACCTTGCGCACCCGCAGGGGGAAGGCCACGTTCTCGAACACCGACTTGTGCGGGAACAGCGCGTAGCTCTGGAAGACGATGCCCAGCCCACGCGCATGCACCGGCCGGTCCGTCACGTCGTCAGCGCCGAACCAGAGCGCGCCGGCATCCGGCCGGACGAAGCCGGACAGGCAGTTCAGCAGCGTGGTCTTGCCCGAGCCCGAGGGCCCGAGCAGGGTCAGGAACTCGCCGGGGCGCACATCCAGCGAGACGTCGTCCAGCGCGACGAAGCTGCCGTATGTCTTGCGCAGCGCCTCGATGCGGATGTCCAGCAGGGCACCGGCGCCGGCGCGCGCCGCCGATGCGGGCGGCGCGGTGACCGCCACGGTCGGTGCCTGGCTCATTGCAGGAACTTGACGAAGCGCTGGTAGACCGCCTCGGCTTCGGCCGAGGCGTACCAGCGCGGGTCGGCCCAGATCTGCCGGGACAGGTTCTGGGGCGCGCTGGGCAGCCACGCCATGGTCTCCGCAGGAATCAGTCCGCCTTCGTAGGCCTTGAGGTTGGTGGGGCCGTAGAGGCTGGCGGCAGCGAAGGCGGCCTGGCGCGCGGGGTCGAGCGCGGAAGCGATCAGCTGCATCGCCGCCTTGGCGTTCTGGGCGTTGTTGGGCACCATCAGGCATTCGGTGTCGATGAAGGCCTGGTCCCACACGAAGGTCAGCGGCGTGCCGTCCTTGACGACCGACTGGGCGCGCGCGTTCGAGATCAGCCCCATGTCGACCTCGCCGTCGCGCATCAGCTGCATCGCCTGGCCGCTGGACTGGTACCAGACGGCGACGTAGGGCTTGATCTTCTCCAGCTTGGCAAAGGCGCGCTCGACGCCCGCGGGCGTGCGCAGCGTCGCATACAGATCGGTGGGTTTCACGCCGTCGGCCAGCAGGGCGATTTCGAGGGCGTACAGGCCGTCGGCCATCATGGTCCGTCGGCCCGGGAATTTCCGGACGTCGAAGAAGTCCGCCCAGGTCCTGGGGCCGCTGGCGCCGTATTTCCTGGTCTGGTAGGTCAGGCCGTAGGTGAAGGTGTAGACGCCGACGTACCGGGGCTGGGCCAGCGCGGGCGGCACCTTCGACGGGTCGACGATGCCGTAGTCGATGTTCTGGATCAGGCCGGCCTGCGCGGCCTGCTCGCAGCGGGCGAAGCCGATCTCGGTCAGGTCCCAGCCCGGCGCCTTGGCCATCAGGTGCGCCTTCACGCCGGTCCAGAAGCCGTTGCGGTCTTCCCGGAGGCGGATGTCCAGCCTGGGCGCGTCGGCGAACATCTGCTGGACCATGGCCTCCTGCAGCGGTCCGCCGAAGCCGGCGAAGGTCACGGTGGTCTGGGCGGCGGCGTCGAGCGCCGGCGGCAGCGCGGCGGCCGCCGACAGGGCGAGGATCCTGAAGAAGTGCTTCATGGTGAGGTGGGCGAAGGTGCGTGGGGAAGGAAGATGTCTGGTCAGGCGGCGATGACGAGGCGCAGGCCGCCGGTGGCGGCAGGCGAGCGTGGGACGCCTCGCGCTGCCGGCCATCGCCTTCATCGGATGTACGGCGCAGAGGGATGCGCGCGGGGGAAGTCGCGCACGATGGCCAGGTAGCGGGCCAGCGTGCGGTCGGCGGCGGTGAAGGTGCCCTGGCGGTAGTGGATGCTGTCCAGGATCGCCTCGTCCTCGCCCACGGTGCGCTCGGTGATGCCGCGCATGCGCTCCAGCCGCTCCTGCGCCCCCTCGCCCTTGAGCACCATGGCGGCGCCGTAGACCTGGTGCATGCCGGGCCGGGGCAGTCCGAAACCGGTGACCGCCGCGCACCAGAAGTCGCCGTAGGTGCCGGTGCGCCAGAAGAAGCCGGTGCCGCGCAGGCCGAGGTCCCAGTCGATCGGCACTCCGCCCTGGTGCCTGGCCTTGACGTTGTATTTCAGGCCCCACGGGTCCCATTCGATGCGGTCGTGCGGGTCGCCGTGCTCGAAGCGCACGCCGTGCACCGCCTTCAGGTGCTGCATGTCGGGGGTGTTGGCGGCGAACACCCAGGGGTCGGAGTGGAACGGCCGCGGGTACTTGTAGCTCCACACCAGCAGCTGCTCGTCGGGATGGCCCATGCCGGGCAGGTCGAACAGCGGCGTCTCGCCGTTGAAGACCCATACGATGCCCCAGCGCTCCTGCGAGGGGAAGACGAACAGGCAGGCCGAGCGCGGCGGCGCATCGCCGACCCCGGTCTTCTCGCACACGCCGTCGCCGTTGTATTCCCAATGGTGGAAGGCGCACTGGAGGCGGTTGCCGACGACCTGGCCCACCGACAGGTCGGCGCCCACGTGCGGGCAGTAGGCACTGGTGACGTGCAGCCCGCCGTCCTGGCCGCGGAAGGCCACCACCTTGCCGTCGAGGAAGTCGCAGCCGAGCACGCCGCCGGCCGGCACTTCGCTCGACAGGCACAGGGGGTACCAGGACTGGCGGAACAGCCCGTCCTCGCCTTCGCGCGGGATGGGCCGCGTGCGCGGCGGGGCAGGGCGGGCGCGGGGAGCGGTGGTGCCCGGGGGCTGTGCGTCGGTGGCCGCCATGTGCATGTTCATTTCCTGGAGATCAGCTCGATCCGGTAGCCGTCCGGATCCTGGATGAAGGCGATCAACGTCGGGCTGTGCTTCATGGGGCCGGGCGGGCGGACGATGGGCACGCCGGCCTCGGCCAGTTCGGCGCAGGTCGCGTAGACGTCGTCGACGGCGAGCGCCAGGTGGCCGTAGGCCGTGCCCAGTTCGTAGGCGTCCTGCTGGTCCCAGTTGTGGGTGAGTTCGATCACGGTGCTGTCGTCCTCGCCGCCGTAGCCGAGGAAGACCAGCGTGAAGCGGCCGCTCGGGTAGTCCTGGCGCCGCAGCAGCCGCATGCCCAGCGCGCCGACGTAGAAGTCCAGCGAGCGCGCCAGGTTCAGCACCCGCAGCATCACGTGCAGCACGCGCGTGGGCTGCTCGCTCAGGTCCAGGCGCTGCCGGGACTCCTCGTCGTGGACGCGCAGTTCGTAGTCCATCACTTCACCGCGACGGCCTCGATCTCCACCTTCCATTCCGGCTTGACCAGGCCCGAGACGTACACGAGCGTCGAGGCCGGCTTGTGGTCGCCGAGGACTTCCTTGCGGACCGCCACGAAAGTGGCGTAGTCGGCGCGGTCCACCAGGAAGATGGTGGTCTTGGCGATGTTCTGCACGGTCATCCCGGCGTCCGCCAGGATGGCCCGGATGTTGGCCCAGGCCTGGCGGCACTGGGCGGCGAAGTCGGGCGAGGCGGCCCCCGACGCATCGATGCCGATCTGTCCCGCGATGTGCAGCGTGGGGCCTTCGGCCAGGATGCCGTTGCTGTAGGAAGCCGGCTCGCCCCCCATCGAGGCGGGGTTGATTTTCTGCAGGCTCATGTCGTCGTTTCCTTGTCTGTGTTCGGGAAGGGAGTGCGTGGATTCTTGGCGCGCGGGGTCCCGTGCGCCAAACGAAAAAATCTTGGGGCGGGTCTTCAAGAAATTGGGGGCGGGGCGCGATGGCGCGAATCTCGCTTCTGTCCGCGGGAAGCCCGGGTTTGCCAGGCATGTGCACCAGTCCCGGGACCTGCGATGACCTCCGCGGTGCACGGCCCGGCGCCGTTGAAAACGACATGACCAAGCGAAAGAGACTGCCGCCGCTCAAGGCATTGAAGGTGTTCGAAGTGGCTGCCCGGCTGGGCAGCTTTGCCAGGGCTGCGGACGAGCTGTGCGTGACGCAGACGGCCGTGAGCCACCAGGTGAAGATCCTGGAGGCGTTCGCCGGCCATCTGCTGTTCGAGCGCGTGTCCAGCGGCCTCCTGCTCACCCCGGCGGGGCAGGCCATCCTGCCGGGCATCGCGGCCGGCTTCGAGCGCTTCGAGTCCGCCATGGCGATGCTGCCGCGGCCGCAGCCGCGCAGCGCCGAGTCGCTGGTGGTCAGCGCGCTGCCGTCCTTCACGCAGGAATGGCTCATGCCGCGACTGGAGGCGTTCCGCCGCGAATGGCCCGACATCGACGTGATGGTGCAGACCGACTACAAGATGGTCGACCTCGCCGAGCCGGGCGTGGATCTGGCCATCCGCTTCGGGCGTGCCGGCTTCGGGCGCGATCTGAGCGCCGACCTGCTGTCGACCGAGCAGGTGCTTCCGGTGTGCAGCCCCCAGCTTCTGGACCGGCCGGCCGGCAGCTATGGCCGATCGGAGCTGTGCCGCTTCACGCTGCTGCACTCGGCCGTGCGGATGGTGCACGAGCCGTGGATGTCGTGGGAACTCTGGATGGAAGAGGCGGGCCTCGACACCACCGACGCGACGAGCGGGTCCTCCTTCAGCGACCCGCTGCTCATTCTTCGCGCCGCCGTCGCGGGCCGGGGCCTCGTGCTCGGCCGCAGCATGCTGGTGCGCGACCATCTGCGCGCCGGCCGGCTGGTGGCGCCCTTCGGCGACTGGGCCCACCCCATCCTGTCGTCCTACTACGTCGTGAGCACGGCCGAGAAGGCCAGGCAGCCCAGGGTGGCCACGCTGCGTTCGTTCCTGCTGGACTGCGCGCGGCGAGAGGCATCCAACCCATCCGACGCGGCCGCTGCGCCGGCACCGTCCTGCGGCCGATGACGAACTGGAACTGTCCCGGGACGGCCGCGCGCCCTGTCGCACAGGCGTCTACCGGCAACGGCCTCGCATGGTCCGCCGTTGGATTCATCGCGGCGGAATACATAGCATGAGATTTCTCACACAGACAGGTGTCACCCCATGTATACGGAAGAACTTCTGCAAACCGTGCAGCGCCATGCCGACGAGTTCGTCGCCATCCGGCGCGACATCCACCACAACCCGGAGCTGTCCTTCAAGGAGCAGCGCACCAGCGATCTGGTGGCCCAGCTGCTGCAGGGCTGGGGCTACCGGGTCGAGCGCGGCCTGGGCGGCACGGGCCTGGTGGCCCAACTGAAGCGCGGCAGCGGCACGCGCTCGCTGGGCATCCGCGCCGACATGGATGCGCTGCCGATCAAGGAGGAAACCGGCCTCAAGCATGCCAGCCGCAACGGCGGCGTGATGCATGCCTGCGGCCACGACGGCCACACCGCCATGCTGCTGGGCGCGGCCAAGGTGCTGGCCGAGCGCGGCAGTTTCTCGGGCACGCTGAACCTGATCTTCCAGCCGGCCGAGGAATACGGAAAGATCGACAGCGGCGCCACCCGCATGATCGAGGACGGCCTGTTCGACACATTCCCCTGCGACGCGATCTTCGCCATGCACAACGCGCCGGGCGTGCCGCAGGGCACGCTGGTGCTGCGCGAGGGGCCGATGATGGCGTCGTCGGACAAGGTGCTCATCACCCTGCGCGGCGTGGGTGGGCACGGCGCCTCGCCGCACCGAGCCAACGATCCGGTGGTGGCGGCGGCCAGCCTGGTGATGGCGCTGCAGACCGTGGTGGCGCGCAACGTCGATCCGCTGGAAACGGCGGTGGTCACCGTCGGCGTGCTGCAGGCCGGCACGGCCTGCAACGTCATTCCGCAGAACGCCTATCTGGAACTGAGCGTGCGCGCGCTGCTGCCCGCCGTGCGCGACCTGCTGCAAAAGCGCATCACCGAACTGGCGCACGCGCAGGCGCAGAGCTTCGGCATGACGGCGGAGGTGGACTACCAGCGTGGCTACGCGGTGCTGGTCAACACGAAGCCCGAGACCGACTTCGCCCGCCGCGTGGCGGTCGAACTGGTGGGCGCCGAGCGGGTCATCCCGCAGGGGCCGGCCGTCACCGGCAGCGAAGACTTCGCCTTCATGCTGGAAAAGCGCCCCGGCTGCTACCTGCTGATCGGCAATGGCGTGGGCAGCGGCCCCAACGGCTGCATGGTGCACAACCCCGGCTTCGACTTCAACGACGGCAACGTGGCGGTGGGCGCGGCCTACTGGACGCTGCTGGCCGAGCGCTACCTGAGCGACCTGCCCCTGGAAGGAGCGTCCGCGTGAGCGCCGTGGCGATGGATCGGGCGGCGGCCGCCCGCGGTACCGTGGCCCCGCCGGCCGTCTCGCGCGGCGTGGTCGCCGCGACGGTGGTGGGCAACGCGCTGGAGTTCTACGACTTCGTCACGTACTCCTTCTTCGCGGTCTACATCGGCCATGCCTTCTTCCCCGCGAAGACGCCCTTCATCAGCCTGCTGCTGTCGGTGGCGGTGTTCGGCGTGGGCTTCTTCACCCGGCCGCTGGGCGGCGTGCTGATCGGCGCCTTCGCCGACCGCGCCGGCCGCAAGCCGGCCATGCTGCTGACCATCGGGCTGATCACCGTCGGCACCCTGGGGCTGGCGCTGACGCCTTCCTACGAGAGCATCGGCGTCGCCGCGCCGGTCATCGTGGTGCTGGCGCGGCTGGTGCAGGGGCTGGCGCTGGGCGGCGAGGTGGGCCCGTCCACGGCCTTCCTGGTGGAGATCGCGCCGCCGGGCAAGCGCGGCTTCTACAGCAGCTGGCAGCTCGCCAGCCAGGGCGCATCGGCCCTGGCCGCGGGCATCATCGGCGTGGTGCTGTCGGCGATGCTCGACAAGGCACAGCTGCAGGCCTGGGGCTGGCGCGTGCCCTTCGCGCTGGGCCTGGTGCTGCTCCCGGTGGCGGTGTACCTGCGCCGGAAGATGCCCGAAACGCTGGAGCACGGCGCCGGCCAGGGCGGCGGCAGCGAGGTCTCGCAGCTGGCGATCTTCAGGCGGCATGCGGGCCTGATCGTGCTGCTGCTGCTGATCGTGATCGGAGGCACGGTGAGCACCTACGTGGGGCAGTACATGACGACCTACGCCATCACCGTGCTGAAGATGTCGGCCACGGTGTCGATGGTGGCCACCGTGACCTTCGGCGTGGCCACCTTCGTGTTCTCGCTGCTGGGCGGCTGGGCGGCCGACCGCTGGGGGCGCCGGCCGGTCATGCTGGTGCCGCGGGTGCTGATCATGTTGCTGGTGTACCCGGGCTTTCTGTGGCTCACCCACCAGCCGACGGTGGCGACCCTGGTGATCCTGACGCTGCTGCTGGCCGCGCTGACGGGCCTGAGCGGCGCGGCGGGCATGCCGGTGATGGCGGAGCTGTTCCCGCCGCAGGTGCGCGCGCTGGGCGGCTCGGTGGTCTACGCCATCGGCGTGACGCTGTTTGGCGGCACCACCCAGTTCGTCATCACCTGGCTCATCGGCACGACCGGCAACCCCTTGTCGCCGGCGTGGTACGTGATGGCCACCAGCGTGCTGACGGTGATCGCGATCATCCTGCTGCCCGAAACCAAGTCGATGGAACTGGAGCGCTGAGAGCGTGTTTGCGGTCTTCTGGGCATGGAGCGTCAAGCGATTTTGATGTTGCGCCCGAGCGCCGAGGCCGGGGGCGCAGCGTCAAACGTCAAACGTCAAACGCCCGGAAGATGGCCGCATCGGTCATGGTGAGGGATCAGGCGGCATGGCCGCTGCGATTTCCAGGGTTATCGATGACGCCGGATGTCTGGGTATCACGATAGAACTGGGACGCATCTGAAATTTTGATGGGAGACGCAACCATGAATGCCACGCCAGCGGGCAAGAACAAACACCGCGCATCCTTTCTCCGCCGCTTTCTGCCAGGCTGCCTGCTGGCCGCCAGCGCCGCCGCGCTGACGGGATGCGCGGTATCCAGCCTCCCCGGGTTCTCATTTCTCCTGCCTCAGGATGTGCAGGACGTCTACAACACGAAGGGCCACCCCGCCGACCAGTTGGTCCGCATGCTCGGAAAGCCGATGCGCGCGAATGCCGCCGACGGCAGATTCACGCTGTGGTGGGGGTTCAAGCAATCCTGGACTGAGAAGCGGTGGTTCTCCACGGGCATACCCACAGTGGTGGGAATGGGTGGCGGAACCGTCTTCTATGGCGAGCCAACCGGATCGTGGGTCGATATGCCCTTTAGCAAGGCCTGCGACATCACCGCCAAAGTCGCCAACGGCATCGTCGACGACATCGCGATCGATTCGACGGGCAAAAACAAGATGGCCTGCGCCGCCATGATCCAGTCGCTGCGCAGGCAGACGGGGCACTGACGAAGGCCCTTCGCTGTTTTGCACCGGGCTTGACAAGCCCCGCCGGGGCGGGGCGCCCTACGCGCC
>JASGDG010000360.1:0-2774 GCA_047607325.1 Xenophilus sp.
CCTCCGTCGCGCCCCCCGCCGGCGCCTGAGCCGGGCCGCCCGGTCAGGCCGGGCGCGCCGTGGCCGGGTGCGCGCTTTCGCTGCGCTCGCGCAGCCACAGCACCAGCCCGCACAGCAGCACCACCGCCTGCGTGCCCACCAGCATGCCGAAGCCGGCCAGGAAGCCGCCGCCGGCCTCGCGCGAGGTCCAGCCGATCACCGCGCCCATGATGGCCGGCATGAAGCCCGCCACCAGGCTGCCCACGCCGTTGACCACGCCGTAGGCGCTGGCCACGTGCTCGGGCCGCGCGCAGTGCTGCACGGTGCTGGGGATGGCCGGGCTCATCAGGCCCCAACAGAAGTTGGCGGCGATCAGGCAATAGGCCGCGGCGTAGCGGTCCTGCATGTGGATCGCCAGCCACACCGCCAGGGCCACGCCCAGGCTGCCGCCGACGAAGATCAGCGGCACCTGCCGGCGCTGGATGCGGTCGATGATCATGCCGCCGACGAACACCGCCACCACGCTGGCGTACTGCGGCAGCGAGGCCAGCCAGCCCATCTCGCGCAGCGAGAAGCCGCGCGACTCCTTCAGGTAGGACGGCAGCCAGTTGCTGCTGCCCCACAGGTACGAGAGGAAGGCCGCCGTGAGCACCGTCACCAGCACCAGGTAGCGCGTGTGCATGGCGCCGCGCACGATCTGGCCCACCTGCCCGATCGCGTCGCCCAGCGACTTCGGCCTGGGCAGGCCGGTCTCGACCTTGGGCATGCGAACGAAGGCCCACACCAGCGGGATGCCCAGCACGATGTTGACCAGGCCCAGCACGTGGAAGGAGGTCTGCCAGTCATGCCCCGCCACCAGGTAGCCGACGAAGGGGTAGCCCACCGCCAGCCCCAGCCCGGTTCCCATGTTCACCAGCGAGTTGGGCTTGCCGTTCTCGCGGCTCTCGAAGTGCGCCTTGATGTAGCTGCCGGCCAGCGAGAACAGCGGCCCCTCCGACACGCCCAGCAGGATGCGCGAGGCCAGCAGCAGCCCGTAGCTGTTCATCGCGGGCGAGAGGAAGGTCACCACGCCCCACAGCAGCAGCCCGGCCACCAGGCTGCGCCGCACGCCGAACAGCGCCGCCGCGAAGGGCGTGAGCACGAAGGAGGACACGCCGTAGCCCACCATGAAGGCGGTGGCCAGCAGGCCCTGGCGGGTGCGGTCGCCGGGCGTGAGACCGATGTGCCCGAGGAAGTCGCGGTCAGTGATCAGGACCGAGATGTTGATGCGGTCGACATAGGAGATGGCGACGATCACGAACAGCGTGATCACGCCCCACCAGCGCAGCGAGCGAGCGTCGTTCATGGTGTGCTTTCGTTGGTTTGCGTGGGCATGGGGCCATGCGGCGGCCCGCCCCGCCGCTGCGGGGCCTGGCCGGAGATCAAGAAAAGAGGGAAGGAAAGGGGCGGTACGCCGTCCTAGACGTCGAGCACCAGCTTCCTGCCGGTGCAGCGGGAAACGCAGATCATCATGGTCTTGCCCGACTGGCGCTCGATCTTGGTGAGGATGCCGTCGTTGTGCTCCAGCTCGCCGTCGAAGTCCAGCACCGCCGTCTCGCAGGCGCCGCACACGCCTTCCTTGCAGCTATGGTCGGGGCTCAGTCCGGCGTCGATCAGTGCGTCGAGGATGGACTTGCCGGCCGGCACCTCCACCGTCTGGCCGCTCTGCTCGCACACCACCTCGAAGCCGTGCGACTCGCTGGCTGGCGCCGCCACCACCGCGGCGAAGCGCTCGATGTGGGCGTTGGCATAGCCCAGCTGCTCGCAGCTCTTCTCGAAGGCGTCGAGCATGGGCGTGGGGCCGCAGCAGTAGTAGTGGCTGTCGGCGCCGCGCCCGGCCAGCAGCTTGGCCAGATCGGGCGGCGCGCCCTGCTCGTCGTCGAAGTGCCAGGTGATGGAGCCTGTCGTGCCGGCCAGCGCCTCGATGCCGCCGGTGAAGGCCGCCTCCTTGCGGCTGCGCGCGCAGTACACCACCTCCACCGGCCGGCCCAGTTCGGCCAGGCGTTGCAGCATGCAGAAGATGGGCGTGACGCCGATGCCGCCGGAGACCAGCACCGACTTGGGCGCCTCCTCGTGCAGCCGGAAGTTGTTGCGCGGGGCGGAGATGTCGATCACCTGCCCCACGCGCAGCTGCTGGTGCACGTAGCGCGAGCCGCCGCGGCTGGCCTTGTCGTTGAGCACGCCCACCACGTAGCGGCCGCGGTCGCCGGCCGGGTTGCACAGCGAGTAGCTGCGCACCAGGCCGTTGGGCAGGTGCAGGTCGATGTGCGAGCCGGCCTCGAAGGGCGGGAAGGCCACGCCGGCGCCGCCCGGGCGGAATTCGACGCTGACGATGCCGTCGGCCTCGTAGCGCATGGTGTGGACCAGGGCCTTGAGCGTGGGGGTGGACATAGAAGCCCTTTCCTCAGGCCGCCGCGGGCTGCTTGTCCAGCTGCTGCTGGGCCTGCCCGCGCAGGTAGCGGCGCAGGCGCACGATGCCCAGGTCGTGCTGGTACAGGTTCTCGTGCTGATTGGCGTCGGCCGGCATCTGCTCCAGCACCACCCGGTCCTGCTCCAGCACGTGCCAGTGGCGCGCCTCCAGCCGGTTGCGGTACAGGAAGCGCCAGGTGTCGCGCTGCCAGCCCGGCGCCAGCTTGCGCACGCGCCAGAAGAACACGGCCGACAGCTGCGGCGAGATCGGCGTGCACATGCCGATGATGATGAAGTTGCCGCCGGGGCCGCCGGTCTTCGGGTAGGGAATCTCCAGGCGCATCCAG
>JASGDG010000361.1:0-7045 GCA_047607325.1 Xenophilus sp.
GCTTCACGATCAGCAGCAACGAGATCCTGGAAGCGCTGACCGATCCGCTGAACCAGATGGTCAGCGCCGTCAAGAACGCGCTGGAGCAGACGCCGCCCGAGTTGGGGGCCGACATCGCCGAGCGCGGCATGATGCTGACCGGCGGCGGCGCGCTGCTGCGCGACCTGGACCGTTTGCTGGCCGAGGAAACCGGCCTACCGGTGCTGGTGGCCGAGGACCCGCTGACCTGCGTGGTGCGCGGCTGCGGCATCGCGCTCGAACGCATGGACCGTCTGGGCAGCATCTTCACGAGCGAGTAAATTGCACGCTGCCGTCAATGGGCCGGGCTGTCTTTGCACAGGCCGGCCTTTTGCCATCTGACGGCCCCCTCGGCGCAGCACCTTTTCTCTTCATTCGTCCATGCCGCTCGGCACGCTCGACAGAACCGCCCCGCCCCTGTTCAACCAGGGCCCCTCGGCCCTGTCGCGGCTGATCTTCTTCAGCGCCCTGTCGCTGTTGCTGATGGTGGCCGACGCCCGCTTCGACATGGTCGGCCCGGTGCGCCAGGCGGTGGGCGCGGTGCTCTATCCGCTGCAGTGGCTGGCGCTCAAGCCGGTGCAGGGCATGGTGGCGGCGGGCCGCTACTTCGACGACCTGCAGAGCGCCCAGCGCGGCGAGGCCGAGGCGCGCCGCGCCATGGTGCTGCAGGCCGAGCGCGCCAGCCAGGCCGACGCGCTGGCCGCCGACAACGCCAGGCTGCGCGCGCTGCTGGAGCTGCGCCAGAACACGCCCGTCCCCGGCCGCGCGGCCGAGGTGCTGTACGACGCGGCCGACCCGTACACCCGCAAGATCGTCATCGACCAGGGCCAGCAGCAGGGCATCCAGCCCGGCTCGCCGGTCATCGACGAGAACGGCGTGCTGGGCCAGATCACCCTGGTCCAGCCCTTCGGCAGCGAAGTGACGCTGGTGGTGGACCGCGACCTGTCCATCCCCGTGCAGAACGCGCGCACCGGTGTGCGCGGCGTGGCCTTCGGCAACGCCACGGCGAACGGGCTGGGCATGGAGCTGCGCTTCACCTCCGCCAACGCCGACGTGCAGGAGGGCGACAGGCTCATCACCAGCGGCTTGGACGGCGTCTACCCGGCCGGCCTGCCGGTGGCCCGCATCGATCGCATCGACCGCCGCGCCGATTCCACCTTCGCCCGCATCCACTGCGTGCCGCTGGCCCGCGTCGGCGCCGTGCGCTACGTGATGGTGCTCACGCCGGTAGGCGCCCCCGCGCCCGCGGCGTCCGCGCCCTCCGCCGAGCCGCCCGCGCCGCAGCCCGCCGCATCCACGTCTACGTCCACGTTCAGGAAGCCCGACGGCAAGCGCAAGCCCCCGGCCCGCAAGCCCGGCCCCGGCCGCCCCGGCGAAGGCCAGGCCCCCACTCCGGGAGGCCGCCCATGATCAGGCGTTCGGGCCAGGAGCAGCTGCTGCTGCCCGTGCGGCCCGCCTTCATCTGGGCCAGCCTGGCCATCGCGCTGTTGCTGAGCCTGCTGCCGCTGGGCCGGCTCGCGTGGATGCCCGACCTGCTGGCGCTGGTGCTCGTGTTCTGGAGCGTGCACCAGCCGGCGCGCATCGGCCTGGGCGCCGCCTTCGTCTTCGGGCTGGTGATGGACGTGCACCAGTCCGCGCTGCTCGGGCAGCATGCGCTCTCGTACGCGACGCTCAGCTTCTTCGCCATCACGCTGCACCGGCGGCTGCTGTGGTATCCGGTGCTGTCGCAGGCGCTGCAGCTGGTGCCGCTGTTCGCCGTGTCGCACCTGATCGAGCTGGGCATCCGCATGATCGGCGGCGGCCTGTTCCCCGGCTGGCAGCTGATGATCGCGCCCGCGGTGGAGGCGGTGCTCTGGCCGCTGGTCAGCGGGCTGCTGCTGGCGCCGCAGCGCCGCGCGCCCGAGCCGGACGACAATCGCCCGCTCTAGGGCACGTTCAGGCTCCCAAGCCCGCCCATGACCGAGATCCGAAACGTCGCCGCCGACCTCGTCCGCTTCAGGCGGCGCGTGGCGGCGAGCGCGCTGGCGGTGCTGGCGGCCTTCTCGCTGCTCGGCGCGCGCCTGTACTACCTGCAGGTCACGCGCCATGAAGACCTGGCCGCGCAGGCCGAGAGCAACCGCACCGCCGTCGTGCCCGTGGTGCCCAACCGGGGCCTCATCCTCGACCGCAACGGCATCGTGCTGGCCTCCAACTACTCGGCCTACACGCTGGAGATCACGCCCTCCAGGGTGGAGGGCGACATGGAGGAAACGCTCGACGAGCTGGCCAGGATCGTCGACATCCAGCCGCGCGACCGGCGCCGCTTCAAGCGGCTGCGCGAGGATTCGCGCAGCTTCGACTCCGTTCCCATCCGCACCCGCCTGACCGACGAGGAAGTGGCCCGCTTCGCCGCGCAGCGCTACCGCTTCCCCGGCGTGGAGATCAAGGCGCGCCTGTTCCGCAGCTACCCTCTGGGCGAGCTGGCCAGCCACGTGCTGGGCTACATCGGCCGCATCAACCAGCGCGAGAAGACGGCCATGGAAGACTGGCCCGAGGAAGAGCAGGCCAACTACAAGGGCACCGACTACATCGGCAAGCTGGGCATCGAGCAGAGCTACGAAAAAGTGCTTCACGGCCAGACCGGCGTGGAGCAGATGGAGACCTCCGCCGGCGGGCGCGCCGTGCGCAAGCTGGGCAGCCGCCCCGCCACGCCGGGCGACACCGTCATGCTCACGCTCGACATCAAGCTGCAGAAGCTCGCCGAAGACCTGTTCGGCGAGCGCCGCGGCGCCCTGGTCGCCATCGACCCGCGCAGCGGCGAGGTGCTGGCCTTCGTCTCCAAGCCCACCTTCGACCCCAACCTCTTCGTCGAGGGCATCGACACCGAGAGCTGGCAGGCGCTCAACGAGTCCATCGACAAGCCGCTGCTCAACCGCGCGCTGCGCGGCACCTATCCGCCCGGCTCCACCTACAAGCCCTTCATGGCGCTGGGCGCGCTGCAGCTGGGCAAGCGCGCGCCCAACGTGGTGGTCAACGACCCCGGCTTCTTCACCTACGGCGGCCACACCTTCCGCAGCCACGAGGGCGGCCTGGGCAACGTGGACATGATCCGCGCCATCCAGTACTCGAGCAACACCTACTTCTATTCGCTGGCCGTGGACATGGGCGTGGACACCATCCACGACTTCATGAAGCCCCTGGGCTTCGGCCAGATCACCGGCATCGACCTCGGCGGCGAGGTGCGCGGCGTGCTGCCCAGCACCGAATGGAAGCGCACCACCTACAAGCGCCCCGAAATGAAAAAGTGGTATGCGGGCGAAACAGTGTCGCTTGGCATCGGGCAGGGTTACAACAATTTCACCATGCTGCAACTCGCGCTGGCCGAGGCCACGCTGGCCAACGGCGGCACGCGCTACCGGCCGCATCTGGTGCGCGCCATCAAGAACACCGTCACCGGCCAGGTCGACCTGGAGCCGCAGCCGCCGGGCGAGAACCTGGGCTTTCTGAAGAAGAACGTCGACATCGTGCGCGCCGGCGTGGTGGCGGTGAACAAGCTGGGCACCGGCGCCCGCATCTTTGCCGGCGCCGCCTACACCTCGGCCGGCAAGACCGGCACCGCGCAAGCCATCAGCCTCGGGCAGAACGTCAAGTACAACGCCAAGGCGCTGGAAGAGCACCAGCGCGACCATTCGCTCTTCGCCGCCTTCGCGCCGGTGGAAGACCCGAAGATCGCCATCGCCGTGATCGTGGAGAACGCCGGCTTCGGCGCCGCGGCGGCCGGGCCCATCGTGCGGCGCGTGTTCGACTACTGGCTGGCCGGCCAATACCCCAACGAGCAGGACATGGCCGCCGTGCGCACCGGCAAGGCCGCCGCGCCCATCGGCAGGCCGCTGGCGGCCAGCGAAGTGCCCTGGCCCCCGTCCGACAGCGCCGCGCCTTGATCCGCCGCCCTTGCACTGCCTTCTTTCTTCGAGGAGGCAGGGATGGGAACTGCAAGACAGCCGACCGGCCACGTCAACGCAAGTTCTAAGCCCTGCGGCACGCATGCAGAAGAAAGTTAAAGAAGACCCCAAAGCAAGTGGTACCCCCGTGCACCTCATGGGTTCGGCATGCGGGTTGATCCTCATAATGCAAACCCATGGGTTCGCCGGCGGTTGCCGGCTTCCGGCACACAGGCTCGTATCAGAGAGGACGAATGGCCCCCAAGAACAACATCCCGTCATTGCTGGCCCGCTGCATGGCTGTGGCGGGCGCTTTGGCGCTGCAGGCCTGCACCGTCGTGCCCGGCCTGGGCAATGTGGGCGTGTACGAGCCCCGTGACGGACTGCCCGCCCAGTTCCAGTACGTGCCCGACGACGCCCCCGAGGGACGCATCACCCCCATCTCGCTGGCCCTGGTGCGCACCCTCAACCAGTCCGCGCCCAAGGGCGTGCCCGACGAGGTACAGGCCCTCTTCGGCAAAGACAAGCCCTACACCATCGGCTCCGGCGACGTGGTGGGCGTCATCGTCTACGACCATCCCGAACTGCTGCCCAACGCCGGCGCCGTCATCTCGCAGTCGGCCGACCCCACCGGCGTGCAGGTGGCCCCGGGCTTCATCGTCAACACCGACGGCGAGATCGCCTTCCCCTACATCGGGCGCGTGCGCGTGGCGGGCCTGACGGAAGCCGAGGCCTCCGATCTCATCGCCAAGCTGATCGCCGCCCAGGTGCAGGAGCCGCAGGTCACCGTGCGCATCCAGTCCTTCCGCAGCCGCCGTGTCTATGTGGAAGGCGCCGTGCGCACTCCCGGGTCGCAGATCGTGACCGACGTGCCCATGTCGCTGACCGAGGCCATCAACCGCGCCGGTGGCATCACCGACGACGGCAACCGCTCCGCCCTCACCCTCATCCGCGGCGGCCGGTCCATCCCCATCGACCTGACGCGCCTGCGCGAGGCCGGCCTCGACGCCAACAAGATTCCCCTCAAGAGCGGCGACATCGTGCGCGTGGCCAACCGCGAGGACAGCAAGGTCTTCGTCATGGGTGAAGTCAGGCTGCCTCAGGCGCTGCCCATGCGCAGCAGCGGCCGCCTGAACCTGAACGAGGCCCTCAACGAAGCCGGCGGCCCCCTGGCGATCAGCAGCGACCCCAGCCAGATCTACGTCATCCGTGAAGCCGCCAGCGGCAACCCGGCCATCTTCCACCTCGACGCCAAGAACCCCGCCGCGCTGGTGCTGGCCAGCCAGTTCCGCCTGCAGCCCTTCGACGTCGTCTACGTCGACCCCGCACCCCTGGTCAAGTGGAACCGCGTCGTGAGCCTCATCCTGCCCTCGGCGACGGCGGCGTACTACAGCGACGAGGTCTACATGAATCACAAGTGACTGCGCACTGCGCCCATGCGGGACTCTGCTGCGGTGTGGCATGAACCCGATGTGTACGGCATTGGACTTATCGCACGGGGCCATGGCATCGGGACTTGGCCGATGAACCCAAAGGCATGTTTTATGCACGAACCGAATGTCACCTGATTGCCGATCTCGCGAGCTAGGCTCCATTGAAAGGGCGGACACCATGGCATTGATGCAATCCGAAACGGGCTCCGTGCTACAGCAGGCCGCTGCGGCCGTGGGAATTGAGAGCGTGGCATCGCACGGTGGCGTCGCCGCGCGGCACGCTTTGGACGAACACCTGCGCGTCCCTGGCAAGCTGCACGCGCTGCTGTCGTGGATGCTGCGCGTGGGCGACCTGGCCCTGCTCGTCGGCGCGGGCTGCCTCGCGTACGGGTTGCGCTACGGCAGTGCGAGCCCCGCGTCCGACTACGTGGACGCCATCGGGCGCGGCGTCCTGTTCGCACTGATTGTGCTCAACAGCACCGCGCTGTACCGCAGCTGGCGCGGCCACGGCGTGGGCAGCGAACTGTTCAAGCTCACCACGCTGTGGCTGCTGATGTTCGGCCTGATGGTGGTGTATGCGGGCGCCCTCAAGGAAGAGCAGAACCTCTCGCGCCTGTGGTGGTTTACCTGGTTCGGCCTCAGCCTGGGCGGCGCCATGGCCATGCGGCTCGTGGTGCGCGGCACGGCCGACACACTGCGCGCACGCGGCATCGACGTGCGCAGCGCCGTGGTGATCGGCGCCAACGGCGATGCGCACCGCATCGTGCAGACGCTGCAGAACCAGAACTGGGCCGGCATCCGCGTGCATGGCTGGTTCAGCACCAGTGTGGACTCCCACGTGCTGCGCACGGTGCCCAAGCTGGGGGACCTCGCCAGCCTGGCCGCCTACGTCGAGCGCGAGGGCATCGATCAGGTGTGGATCGCGTTGCCGATGAGCGCCCAGCACAAGATCGAGCGCATCCTGCACGAGCTGCACCACTCCACCGCCGACATCAAGTTCGTGCCCGACCTGTTCGGCATGCAACTGCTCAACCATTCGGTGGAGCAGATCGCCGGCCTGCCGGTGATCAACCTGCAGCAGACCCCCCTCCAGGGCCAGTCGGCCATCGTCAAGAGCATCGAGGACCGCGTGCTGGCCGCGCTCATCCTGCTGATGATCTCTCCTCTCATGGCCGTCATCGCCATCGCGGTCAAGCTCAGTTCGCCCGGCCCGGTGTTCTATCGGCAGGAGCGCATGAGTTGGAACAACAAGACCTTCAAGATGCTCAAGTTCCGCTCCATGCCGGTGGATGCGGAAAACAAGAGTGGCGCCGTCTGGGCCAAGGCGGGTGAAAACCGCGCCACCCGCGTCGGCGCCTTCCTGCGCCGCACCAGCCTGGACGAACTGCCGCAGTTCATCAACGTGCTCAAGGGCGACATGTCCATCGTCGGGCCGCGGCCGGAGCGGCCGGTGTTCGTCCACGAGTTCAAGCACAAGATCCCGGCCTACATGAAGAAGCACATGGTCAAGGCGGGCATCACCGGCTGGGCGCAGGTCAACGGCTGGCGCGGCTCGACCGACCTGGGCAAGCGCATCGAATGCGACCTGTACTACATCGACAACTGGTCGCTGTGGTTCGACATCAGGATCATCTTCATGACCCTGTTCAAGGGCTTCGTGCACAAGAACGCGTA